>NZ_PVNC01000004.1:0-522674 GCF_003001875.1 Paraburkholderia sp. BL18I3N2 | reverse complement strand
CCCCGAAGGACCCCACCGGCGCGTCGCGCATCAAGCGCCCACACTTATCGGCTGTTAATTTTTAAAGATCGATTCCGCATTCACCACCAAACCGGTACCGCGCTGTTGACATCCCAACCACCCGGCACCGCTTCGTTCTGCGTCGCTGCATCAGCAGCAGAGAAACGAGATTATGAAGAACTTTCGCTACGCCGTCAACAGGTTTTTCCAACTTCCTGAACCTGCCCGCTTCGCTGAAAGCCTTGCCACTGCTGGCTCTCCCGCCTCCCGCGCCCCGTTCTCCGAGGCACGAAAGAGCGAGATTCTAGCGACCCGCACCCCGCCTTGCAAGCGTTATCTGGAATTTATTCAAGGCACCTTTTTTACGGGGCCCGGCTCATCGACAACAAGCGCCTTCACGTCGGGCGTCAAGGCGCGCGCAGCCGGCGCGCCGATCGTCCAGTCGTGGAGCACGGTATATGCGACCGCCAGCAAAGTCGGTCCGATGAAAACCCCAAGGAAGCCGAACGCAAACGCACCGCCCAAGATACCGAGCATCACGAGGATCAGCGGCATGTCGCTATTCTTGCCGATCAGGATTGGCTTGATGACATTGTCCGACATGCCGACCGCCAGCACGCCCCACACCACCAGGAAGATCGCCCATCCCGTCGCGCCACCGTGGTACAGCCAGATTGCCGCGGGCAACCAGACGACAACAGGACCGCCCGGTATCACCGACAGGAAGAATGTCGCCAACCCCAGCAGCGCCGGCGCCGGAACCCCGGCGATCCAGCAGCCGAAACCGGCCAGGATACCTTGAACGAGCGCCGTGCCGAGAATTCCATAGACAACACCTTTCACCGTGCTGCCAGCCAGTGCCAGCAGATAATCGGCACGCTCGCCGGCAATACGCCGCATGCCCGCATTCAGCCAGGCAGCCGCTCCCTCTCCCCCTGTATAGAAGAAGAAAGCCAGCACGATGCTCAACGCCAGCAGCCCGAGACCATGCGTAACAGCAATCGCGGCCGCCAGAATCCACTTGCCGGCAGGCGCCGCGAGCGTACGCAATTGCGCGATCAGTTCCGAATTGCTACTTGTGAGCCGCTCCCAGAATGCCTCGATGTTCGAGCCCACCAGCGGAATTCGGGCAACCCACGGCGGCAAATCCGGCAAGCCGGCCTCGAAGAGCCGCTGCACCAGCGCGACGATCTCGTGCACGTGCGCCCCAAAGGCAAAGCCCGCGTAGACGAACGGTCCAAGCACCACAATCAGAATGATCAATACGATCAACGTGGCGGCCCCTTTGCGACGGCCGCCCAAGGCTGCGGTCAGCCGCCGGTACAAGCCCCACGAGCTATAACTGAGAATCGCGCCCCACAGCAGCGCGGTCGTGAAAGGCGCCAGCACCAGCAGCGACCCGCCCACCAGAATAATTAGCGCGAACACTGCGGCAAGACGTTCGATCAGTTGGTCCGATTTCACGATGAATCTCCTGTTGCACCAAACTCCGGTGTCGAGCGGACGTAAGTTTGTAGAGCGCTTTCTGAAAGGGTCAGTATAGAAGCGAGGCATGCGCCCGGGGCGTCTTATATCATCAAGCCAGGTCGCCTAGCAAAGGCCCGACGGGTCCGCTCAATAGTGCTGATTTTCCCTGTAGAAACGTCCCAATTCATCCGGCATTGCCGGCCAAACAATATGGCGGCATATAAAAGACTAGAATATAAGGTTCTGTGCACCCCAATATCCGGATTTATGCGCTCGCGAATCGCCAAACGTCTCCCCCCCGATGCCGACAAGCTTGTCGGTCTCTCGCTCGCGCTTTTCGCGTCGGGCAGCCGCACCGAGGACCGCTTCTGGGAAGCGAAGCTCGATGCGCTGCTGGCCAAAATCGTCCGCAACGCCAACCAGACTACGCTGGACGCCGCGCTCGATCATCTGCAGCAAAATCATCCCGATGCCTACGGCGCGCTCGCCGATATGGCGGAAACCCATAGTGAATCGTTCACCGTCGAACATGAAGGCGTGCCTTACGAGGCGCTGCTGATCGCCGCGCCCGTGCTCGCCTGGACGCGCTACATGATCCCGTCGGGCCCGCTCAAGGCCGACGCCGCCGACGCCCTGCGCGCGCATCTGCAGGCGCATGTGCTCGCGGCCAACACGCGGGTCGCCATGGCGCCGTTCCTGTACAGCATCGATCAACTGCCGCGCCATCATGTCGAAACCTGGCGTATCGCCCAGCAGCTCGCGCAGGCAGCGATGGCTGGCGGCAACGCCAAACTGAATTTCGGCGAGTTGCCGGAAACCTCGCCGATTCTGGCCGACCCGCGCTTCCTGCTGGCCGTGGTCGCGTCGCCGGTCGGCGAACCCACGTTCCGCTGGCAGGAAGAAGAACACGGCAACCGGATTGAACGCGGGCAATGCCTTGAACAATGGGCTACGCAAGGTGGCGCCAATCTGTCGCTGGTGTTGCCGGGCTGCGAGTTCGAGTGCCTGCTGCCAGATGCCTATTACTCGGCCTGCCGCGACGCCGACGAACGCGTGCGTCCTCACACGGTGCGCACTGCCGTGCGCTATCTGTTCGACACGATCGGCGCGGCGCCGCAGGAGTTGCGCGCCGTTGTCGCAGGCTTCGGCGAGCGCCGCATCGACGAATACCGCGTCGGCTTCACGCGCCGCGGCAGCAATGATGTGATCTACGGCGTCGTGTGGCCGCTGTACGGCCGTGAGAACGGCGAACCCGGCATCGACGAAGAGCCGCAGGAAACCGCCGCGTCGGACGATCCGCTCGAAGAAATCGTCGCGTTGCTCAAGGAAACCGGCGTGACCGAAGTGCGCCGCCATGCAGGCCGCTTCGAGCCGGAATATTGCGACGACTGCGGCGTACCGCTGTATGCCGATCCGCTCGGCGAAATCGTCCACGCCGAAATGCCGGAGGACGCGGAGCCCGCGCAACCGCACTTCCATTGACCATCTTCGCCGGCGCATTTTGCGCGTCGGAGTCGACTAAAAAAGCCTCGCCGTGCGCGGGGCTTTTTTGTGCCCGTTCAGTTTTACGTCATTCCTCTTATGCCTTTTGGACAGGCCGTCAAACTGAAGAGAATTTGTCATCATAGGCATGGCCGCGCATCACAAACGCATCCGGCTCTCACGCGCCGTGCGCACACATCGCGCCACTTCGCCCGACTCATCTGGAGACATGCATGCGATTCTCGATACTCAACTCAGACGCCGAACGACGTGACGGGCTCAAAGCACTGCTGCGGCAAATCGACCGTTTGGCGCGCTTCAACGAGGCACAAGACTGGCGTCAGGTCGAACGCACGCTGAAGCGTCAGCGGCCCGATCTGCTGCTGGTCGACTGGCAGGACTGGATGTCCATCGCGGATGTTCGCCATCTGCTCAGCCATTACCCTGATCTGCGCATTGCCGTGCTCTCCGATCAGATCTCGCCGGCCGCCGTGCGAGACCTCATGGACGAAGGCGTGCTCGGCGTCGTGCCGCGCGACACCGATCCTTGTTTGATCGTGCGCGCGTTCGAAATGGTGCTGCTGGGCGGGCACTACGTACCGCCTGGCGCACTGGCGCTCGATCCTCCGCTGCCGCCGGACATCACTATCCGGCCGTTCGACGAAAAAAGCCCCCCGCCGCGCCGCGCCAGACTGGCCAACGTACTGTCGCCCCGTCAGCAGCAGATCATGCGCTGCGTCCATATGGGGAGCACCAACAAGATGATCGCGCGCACGCTCGGCATCAGCGAAGGCACCGTCAAGATCCATCTGACCAGCATATTCCAACAGCTGGGCGCGCCGAATCGCGCGGCCGCGGTCGCGCTCTATAACGGTTGGCTGTCGAACCATCTGCAAGTGCTGCGCAATGGCGGTGACGGCCCGGTGCGCCCAATCATGGGCCAGCCCGGCGTAGTGCCGTTACGGCGTCGCGCGCGGCGGCGCTTTCAGTATCCGTTGCCGGCTAACGACACCGCCGCACTGTTGCCCATGGCGGCAGAACCAGGGGCATCGTATGGCGACACACCGTCCACCGGGCCCGCATCGGACCCGCTCGCACAAGGTCCTGCATGAACACAGCCGGCGCGCGCAACAGAATCCGGGCGAGCACTTTCCGGCAGCGTTTGCGGCTGCTGGCATGGAATCCGCTCACACCTTTTGTCGTCCAACGAGTAATATGAGACTCATGGGTTTCCTCTACACACCGCTTCCGTTCTGGGTCGCTGTCGGTGGCTGGATCGCCACTGCGATAGTGGTCGCGCTCGCGCTGTGGAAAAATCCTTTCAAACGACTTCAGGACGGCACACTGCAGCATGTCTGGCTTGCGATCATCGTCGCAGTGTCGGTGCTGTGGGCAAGTAATGCGTGGCTCGACGACGGCACGGTCATGCATCTGCTCGGCGCCACGTTAGTCGTCACGTTGTTCGACTGGGCGTTGGCGCTGATCGCCATGGCGGTGGTCACGGGTCTTGCCGCCGTAGTCTTCGATGCGCCATGGCAGGGCCTCGCACTCACGTTCCTCGTGTACGGTGCATTGCCGGTCGGCATTTCCACTTTGCTCCAGCGAATCAGCATCGCGTGGCTGCCACGCAATCTGTTTATGTTCATCCTCGGCCAGGGCTTTGTCTCGCCTGCCATCGCCGTGTCGCTCACGGCAGCCGCCGCCCTCGGCATTCATATCGCGCTCGCCGACGGTTCGATGACCGTGGTGCCCGCCGGCTACGCGTTCAGCGTGTTCCTGCTTGCCACCGGGGAATCCTGGTTCACCGGCATGTCGACGGCGTTGATCGCGGTCTACCGTCCTGCGTGGGTCACCACTTATGATGTGCGGAGATACCGACTGGGCGGACCACGCACCTGACACTCACGCGGGCCGAACGCGTACTAACGGCGATCGGCGGCTCGGCCACGTCGAGCCGCCCGTGCCCACACACTACCAACGGGACAAAATATTTGTGTCAGGATTGAACTCCACCCTCTTGCCGGGCATCTTACGTGCCTCATGTCTGATTAGCGTCTAACTACCTAGATGGATCGCACCAACGTACCGCGCCGATTGCTGCGGATGGTCGGCCGGTTGGCAACATGTGCGGCGAGTCTCTCGCTCATATGCTCTGCTCCCGCATTCGCCGATCAACTCGAACAGCACAACGATCTCGTCAACAGATTTGTCAATGACCTGCACGCGGACCCGCTCGTTGCGGACTGCGCGGCTCATGGCAACTTTGTCGCCAGCACGTCGACCGCCTTCGACCATGTCGAATTTCCACCTAGTTCGTTCGACAGCGCGCATGCGTCGGTCACGCCGTGGAACGATTCGTTCGACGAAGGCAAGCAGCGCGTCAAGGTAGACAATATTGTCACCGTCGAAGGGCTCGGCATCCGCCAGAGCGGCGGCGGCGATCCTGCCGATCTCAAGTTCCGCTGCGGCTACGTCGGCGCGCAGATGCTGGCGTTCAGCTGGAACGATCCGGTGCCGCCGGCCCGTGCGCGCAGCTCGGAACCTTCGGGGTCGCATGCATCGTCGGGCAAACATAAGAGCGCCAAAGGCAAGCATTCGGCGAGCGGCAAGACGACCAGGAAAGCCACCACCAAGTCCTCCAAACCGAGCTCGGGCAAGTCGTCGCGAACAAGCTCGAACAAAGCAACTGCCAACAAGACACCGGCGAAGAAGAAAACTCAATAGCGGCTCGCGCTTGCGGCAGCCCCGCCAGCGCGGCAGATCAACCACGCGCCCCAATGAAAACGAGGCACACACCGTGAAGTGTGTGCCTCGTTTTTATGTGCAGCGACGTTCAGGCAAATGTTTCCACGTGCCGCAAGATCGCCTGCAGCATCGCCGCGCCGAGCGCCGCGCTGCGCTCGCCGTTCCAGCCTACTCGTTCGTCGGGCAGATTGGCGTTGTCTTTGAACGGCATCTCCAAAGTCAGCGACAGGCAGCCGAATTCGTTGCCGATGTACTTCGACGCCAGCTTCAGTGCGTCCTCGCGATACTTGCTCGCAGCGTAGCCATACTTGTCCTGGAAATCAGGGCTCGCCTGCTTGAATGCTTCGATGAACGCTTTCTGCTCCTGCCCTTGCCGTTCGGTGAAACCGGGCAGCATTTCGGAGCCGGCCACGAACACATAGGGCAGCGCCTCGTCGCCGTGGATATCGAAGAACAGATCGCAACCAGTGGCATGAATCGCGTCGCGCACCGCCAGCACCTCGGGGCTGCGCGCGGCATCCGGCTCCATCCATTCGCGATTCAGATTCGCGCCGGCCGCATTCGTGCGCAGATTGCCGTGCACGCTGCCGTCCGGATTCATGTTCGGCACGATGTAAAAGACCGCGTGATCGTAGAGCTTGCGCGCGACCGGATCGCCCGCCCAATCGCCCCAACCTGCGAGCCGCTTTACGAGACCCTCGATAAACCATTCGGCCATCGTCTCGCCTGGATGCTGGCGCGCGATCAGCCAGATCTTCTTCTTGGGCGTGTCGCCAGTTTGCGGCGTGCCGAGTGTGAGCAGCGACATGGGCCGGCCTTCGACGGTCGTGCCCAACTCGGTGAGCGTGGCCTGCGGCATCTGCTGCACCGCGCCGAGAAACTCCGAGTGACGCTCTTCGCTGTACGGCTCGAAGTACGCGTAGTAAATGCGGTCGAAATCCGGCGTGTGATCGATCGTCAGCACGCGCCCGTCGTACGAGGTAGGCACGCGAAACCAGTTCACGCGGTCGTAGCTCGCCACTGCCTGATAGTCGCGCCAGCCTTCGGCAAAGGCACACGCGGCCGCATTCTCGAAAGTCATCACGCAGCGTTCGCCAGCGGCGCCCGACAAGCGGAAATAAAACCATTGCGCGAACTCGGCATGGCTGTCCGGCCGCACGCGTAAGCGGATGTTGCCTGCTTCTTCGCAGGAGAGCACTTCGATCGCACCCGCGTCGAAGTTGCTTGTAATCGATAACGTCATGATGTTCTTCCCTGCTTGTCCGCGCGGCGACGCTTATTCAGCGACGCGGCGGCGGAATACGTAAGTGGAATCGTTCGAGGCTTCGGCGTCGAACGCGTAGCCGTCGGCGTCGAAGTCCTTCAGTTGTTCAGGCCTGTCGAGGCGGTTTTCCACTGCATAGCGCGCCATCAGGCCACGCGCGCGCTTTGCATGGAAGCTGATGATCTTGTAGCGGCCGCCCTTCCAGTCTTCGAAAACGGGCGTGATGATCGGCGCTTCGAGCAGCTTCGGCTTGACCGATTTGAAATATTCGCCCGATGCGCAATTCACCAGCACGCGCGACGCGACCGTGTTCTTCTTCAATTGCGCATTCAACGCCTGCGTGATCCGCTCGCCCCAGAACGCATATAGATCCTTGCCGCGCGGATTAGCGAAACGCGTACCCATTTCGAGCCGGTAAGGCTGCAGCAGATCGAGCGGACGCAGCAAACCGTACAGGCCGGACAACACGCGCACGTGATTCTGCGCATAGTCCAGATCCGCCGACGACAGCGTCTTCGCGTTGAAGCCCTCGTACACGTCGCCGTTGAACGCCAGCACCGCCTGCTTGGCGTTGTGCGTGCCGAACTTGGGCGACCACTCCGCGTAACGCTGGCAATTGAGGTGCGCGAGCTGATCCGAAATGTCCATCAGGGAGGCGATCTGCTGCGGCGACAAACGGCGCAATCCGCCGATCAATTCGGCCGCGTCGTCGACAAAATCGGGGATCGTGTGCTTTTTGACGTGAGGCGGGGTTTCGTAGTCGAGCGATTTCGCCGGCGACAGAACGATTATCATAGAGGCTTGCAGGCACGCCGTGCCTGGCGGTCAAAGACGAAAGCCAGATTGTAACGAATGCCCGGTTCCCATGCCTCACCCGACGCTTTGCGCGTCGTCCTCGATTCCAATGTGTGGATCGACATTCTCGTGTTCGACGACCCGCACACGCGGCCGATCGTGGCCGCGCTCGAAAGCGGCGCGCTGACCGCGCTGATCGACGCGCGCTGCCTCGCCGAATTGACCTACGTGCTCGACTACCCGCAATTCGTGCATCGGAATGTGGACAAGGCCGTGGCATTGGCGGTCGTTTCACGGCTCGCGCAGCTGGTCGAACCCGAGGTGCAAGCGGAAGATGCCAAGCCCCTGCCCAAATGCAAAGACCGCGACGACCAGAAGTTCCTCGAACTAGCGCACGCCGCGCGGGCCGACTGGCTGGTCTCGAAAGACCGTGCCGTATTGAAGCTGGCCAAGCGGATCGCGCGTGACTTCGGCTTTCAGATCGCCCAGCCGGCGCCGTTCGTTGCCGCCGTCGGCATGGCCCTGAGCGCCGCCGGCGAGCCTTTAAGCGCATGACCCTCGAGCCGCATGGCCCTGGCCAGACGGCTAACGTGAACTCCGCGGCGCGCACACGGCGCCGCGATTCCCTACAATCAGGCTTCGCCCGTTTCAAACGACGCCTTCGTCTAACCCATTTGCCCACGCTCCGGACAGCGCCATGAATGCACCGCACGACACGCCATCGAGTCCGACGTTTCCGTCTCGCCTGCCGGACGTCGGCACGACGATTTTCACCGTGATGAGCGCGCTCGCCGCCGAAAAAGGCGCGGTGAACCTGGGTCAGGGCTTTCCCGATTTCAACTGCGATCCGCGGATCGTCGATGCGGTCGCGAACGCCATGCGCGACGGCCACAACCAGTACCCGCCGATGGGCGGCGTCGCGCCGCTGCGTCAGGCGATCTCGGACAAGATCGAGAGCCTGTACGGCCGCCGCTACAACGCCACCACCGAAATCACGGTGACAGCGGGCGCGACGCAAGCGTTGCTGACCGCGATTCTCTGCACAGTCCATCCGGGCGACGAGGTGATCGTGGTCGAACCGACCTACGACAGCTACTTGCCGTCCATCGAACTGGCCGGCGGCAAGCCGGTGTTCGTCACGCTCGACGCGCCCGACTACGCGATCCCGTTCGACAAGCTCGCTGCCGCGATCACACCGAAAACGCGGCTGCTGCTGATCAACACGCCGCACAATCCGACCGGCACGGTCTGGCGCGCGGAAGACATGCGCAAGCTCGAGGAGATCGTGCGCGGCACTAACGTGCTGATCCTGTCTGACGAGGTGTATGAACACATGGTCTACGACGGCGCGCCGCACGAGAGCGTGGCACGCTATCCGGAACTGGCGCAGCGCAGTTTCGTGGTGTCGAGCTTCGGCAAGACGTATCACGTGACGGGCTGGAAGGTCGGCTATGTAGCCGCGCCCGCCGCGCTCACCGCCGAGTTCCGCAAGGTGCACCAGTTCAATGTGTTCACAGTGAACACACCGATGCAGATCGGCCTCGCCGACTACATGAAAGATCCCGCTCCGTATCTCGATCTGCCGGCGTTTTATCAGAAAAAGCGCGACTTCTTCCGCGCCGGCCTCGCGAACTCACGCTTCAAGCTGCTGCCATGCACGGGCACGTACTTTCAGTGCGTCGACTATTCGGCGATCAGCGACTTGCCCGAAGCCGAATTCGCGCAATGGCTGACCGGCGAGATCGGCGTCGCCGCCATTCCGGTTTCGGCCTTCTATCACGAGGCCCATGAATCGGGCGTGGTGCGCTTCTGCTTTGCCAAGCAGGAAAGCACGCTGGCCACCGCACTCGAACGGCTGGCGCGCCTCTAGCATGTCCCGCGCGATGCTGCGAACGAACCAACGTTCCTCGCCATCGCGCGCAGCGGCCCCGGCGTGCGCGGCACGCCCCGGTCCGCCTGCTTCCGGGCAGCGCCCGTCAAGCCGGGCGCGACGCCGCGATATACGCCTTGCGGTCCTCGGTCACACGCTGCGCGGCCGGCCTCGCGTTGATCGCTTTCACATAGCTCTTCCAGTCGATCCCGGCGTCGAGCAGAAAATCACTGCCGTAGATGGTCTGCGTCGCCATGCCCACCAGCGGCAAGCTCACATAGCCGGCCGTATCCGCGACGCTGAAGCGCTCGCCCCTCAGATACGGCCCGAACTTCGCGATCCGTTTGAAGCCGGCAATGTGATGCCTGAGCAATTTCTCGACACGCCCTTTGGTCGCCTCGGTCACGGTGCCGCCAAAGAATGCCTCCTTGTAGAGATTGCGCACAGTCAGTTCGAGATGCACGTCGACGAACATGATCAGTTCACGCTCCTTGGCCGCTTCCCAAGGGTCGGCGGAAAAAATCGCCTTATCGGGAAAACGCGCCGCCAGATACTCGACAATGCATTGCGATTCGCACAGATCGCCGTCTTCAGTTTGAAGATAAGGCACTTTGCCGAGCGGCGAGTGCTCGAGCATGGCCTCGTCCTGGCTGGGTTTCACGGACACTTCCTCGAATGGAATGCCGTGTTCGAGCAGCACGAACTTCACTTTGTTGTAATAGTTAGAGAGCGCGAAACCGCACAGCTTGATCATTGGGTGTCTCCTTCCTTCGAGTTGTATGCGACCGCTCATCGACTTCACAGCAGCGGCCTTCGATCAATCATCCAGTAAATTGCACGATCGTGCTATTCTAAAATAACCATGGAGTCGAGCCTTCCAATGACCTCTCGCAATTTCAGCATCGAGACTATCGGCATTGTCGGAACCGGAGCAATGGGCCGCGGCATCGCCCAGATCGCCGCGCTGGCCGGCCTCACCGTGCGCCTGTACGACACCAACCCTGCCGCGATCGGCGCCGCGCGCGACTACCTCGCCGAGACTTTCGCCAAATTGACCGCCAAAGGCAAGCTCGAGCACGCCCGCTCGCTCGCGGCGCTCGCGAACGTGAGCGGTGCGCAGAGCATCGGCGAGTTGGCTGGCTGCGATCTGGTCGTCGAGGCGATCGTCGAGAAACTCGACGTGAAGCAGGCGCTGTTCCGCGAACTCGAGACCGTCGTGAGCGGTCACTGCGTACTGGCCTCCAACACGTCTTCGCTGTCCATTACGGCGATTGCCGCCGGCTGCAGTGACCCGTCGCGCGTGGTCGGCTATCACTTCTTCAATCCCGTGCCCTTGATGAAGGTCGTCGAAGTGATCGACGGTCTGCGCAGCGACCCCGCAGCAGGCGACGCGCTGATGGATCTCGCGCGCCGCATGGGACACACGCCGGTGCGGGCGAAAGATATGCCCGGCTTCATCGTGAATCACGCGGGCCGCGGCATGAATACCGAAGGCTTGCGCGTGGCCGGTGAAGGCGTGGCGAGCTTCGCCGACATCGACCGCATCATGCGCGAGCAGGCGGGCTTTCGCCTCGGCCCGTTCGAGTTGCTCGATCTGACGGCGCTGGACGTCTCGCATCCGGTGATGGAGTCGATCTACCACCAGTTCTACGAAGAGCCGCGCTTCACGCCGTCGCCCATCACCGGTACGAGGCTCGCGGGCGGACTGATCGGCCGCAAGACGGGCGAAGGCTTTTATCGCTACGAAGACGGCAAGCAGCAAGTGCCTGCCGAAGCGCCCGCGCCGACCGAGTTGCCGGTCAGCGTGTGGGTCAGCAAGCGTTATCCGCAAGCTCACGACGCGGTCGTGCAACTCGTCGAGAAAGCCGGCGTGAAGCTCGACGACGGCGCCGCGCCCGCGACGAATTCGCTGATCGTCGTCACGCCGTTCGGCCACGACGCGACCACGGCCGCAGTCGATGAAGCGCTCGACGCAACCCGCGTCGTCGCAATCGATGCGCTCTTCCCGCTCGTCGGCGCACAACGCCGCACGCTGATGACAACGCCCGCCACCACGCGCAGCGCGCGTGACACGACGCATGCGCTTTTCGCCGCCGACGGCGTGCCCGTCACCGTGATCCGCGACTCGACCGGCTTTGTCGCGCAACGCGTGGTGGCGACCATCGTCAACATCGGCTGCGACATCGCGCAAAAACAGATCGCCACACCCGAAGACATCGATCTCGCCGTGACACTCGGCCTCGGCTATCCGCGCGGCCCGCTAGGCCTCGGCGACGCGCTCGGCTCGACGACCATTCTCACGATCCTGCGCAACATGTTCAGTGTGCTTGGCGATCCGCGCTATCGTCCTTCGCCTTGGCTCGCGCGGCGAGCGCAACTTGGCATGTCGTTGACCCAACGCGATGCAGCCGACATCGAAACGAAGACTCAGGAGACACAACAATGAGCGCCGAACTGCTGACCTCGCGCCCTACCGAAAGCGAATCGACGCTGGTCCTTACGCTCTCGAACCCCGGCGCACGCAACGCTTTGCATCCGGACATGTACGCCGCCGGCATCGAGGCGCTGGACTCGGTGGAACGCGATGCGTCGATTCGCGCCGTCGTGATCACCGGCGCGGACAACTTCTTCTGCGCGGGCGGCAATCTGAACCGCCTGCTGGAAAACCGCGCGAAAGATCCGTCCGTGCAAGCGGAGAGCATCGATCTGCTCGGCGAATGGATTTCCGCGGTGCGTCTTTCGTCGAAGCCGGTGATCGCCGCGGTCGATGGCGCCGCCGCCGGCGCGGGATTCTCGCTCGCGCTCGCGTGCGACCTGATCGTGGCCGCGGACGAAGCCAAATTCGTCATGTCGTATGCACGCGTCGGCCTGACGCCCGACGGCGGCGGGTCATGGTTTCTTGCTCAAGCCCTGCCGCGTCAATTGGCCACTGAAGTGTTGATCGAAGGCAAACCGATCGGAGCCGCACGTCTGTATGAGCTCGGTGTCGTCAACAGACTGGCGAAGACCGGCGCCGTGCGCGACGCCGCAGTCGCCTGGGCCGACGAACTCGGCAAGATTTCGCCCAACTCGGTCGCGCGCATCAAGGGGTTGATCAGCGCAGCCGGCGCGCAGCCGCTCGCCGATCATCTCGTGGCGGAGCGCGACAGCTTTGTCGCCTCGCTGCATCATCGCGAAGGGCTGGAAGGGATTTCAGCATTCCTCGAAAAACGCGCACCGGTCTATAAATGAACGAAGGGACGATGCCTGACTATCAACTGCCCAAGCGCCGCCGCATCTTTCTGATGCGTCACGGCGATGTCACCTACTTCGACGACTCCGGCCGCGCGATCGATCCCGAAACCGTGCCGCTGAACGCTAACGGCCGCGAGCAGGCCAGCGCGGCAGGCCGCGTGTTCGCCGAACAGCAGGTCCGTTTCGACCGGGTGATTGTGAGCGGCCTGCCGCGTACCATCGAAACCGCTCGGCGTGTGTTGGCCGAGACCGGCCAGCAGATCGAATTCGAAATCGAGCCCGCCTGGGAAGAGATTCGCGGCGGCAAGCTCAGCAATATTCCGGTGCAGGATATCGAAGCCGCGTTTCTCGGCGTGTTCGACGGCATCGTGCCGGAAAGCACGCGCTTTCTCGACGGCGAGACCATCGGCGCGCTGTTCGATCGCGTCTTGCCCGCGGTCGCGGCGCTGCGCGAGGACACGTCGTGGGACACTGTGCTGCTCGTTCTGCATGGCGGCGTGAACCGGGCGATCCTGTCGCATGCGCTCACGGCCGGCGGCCGCACGTTCTTCGGCCATCTGGCGCAAGCCACCGGCTGCATCAACGCGCTCGACGTGGGCGCCGCGCCGCGCGACTGGGTCCTGCGCACGATCAACTATTCACCGCCGTCGCCGCTGCATCGCGACGTCCGCAACACCACGATGGAAATGCTCTACGCGCAATTTACCCAATACAAGCGTAGCTGAACCCCGAACTGGAGGAGACAGATGGTGCAAGCCACACAGACCGGCGAACCAGAACATCAGCCGGATTATTCTGATTTCGAAGGCACGCGCCCCGTCAGCGAGCGGCAACGCTTCAACGCCGACGCGCTCGCCGCCTGGCTGACCCAGCATGTCGATGGATTTTCCGGACCGCTCACGCTGGAGCAATTCGCCGGCGGCCAGTCCAATCCCACGTTCAAACTGCTCACGCCATCGCGTTCCTATGTGATGCGCGCCAAGCCTGGACCGGCGGCAAAACTGCTGCCGTCGGCGCACGCCGTCGAACGCGAATACCGCGTGATGCACGCGCTCGCCGACACCGACGTGCCGGTCGCGAAAATGCTCGCCCTGTGCGAGGACGAAAGCGTGATCGGCCGCGCGTTTTATGTCATGGAGTTCGTCGAAGGCCGCGTGCTGTGGGATCAATCGTTGCCCGGCATGACGCCCGCCGAACGCGCCGTCATCTACGACGAAATGAACCGCGTGATCGCGGCGCTGCACAGCGTCGACGTCGCGGCCGTGGGTCTCGCCGACTATGGCAAGCCAGGCAATTATTTCGCGCGCCAGATCGGTCGGTGGAGCAAGCAGTACATCGCATCCGAGACCGAACCGATCGACGCAATGCAGCGCCTGATCGAATGGCTGCCGCAGCATATGCCGGCCGAAACGGGCGAACGCGCATCGGTCGTGCATGGCGACTATCGGCTCGACAACCTGATCTTTCACCCCGAGGAACCACGCGTACTTGCCGTGCTCGACTGGGAGTTGTCGACGCTCGGCGATCCGCTCGCCGACTTCGCGTATCACTGCATGGCTTGGCACGTCGACCCGGCGCAATTCCGTGGCATCGCAGGCCTCGATTGGGCGACCCTCGGCATTCCGGACGAGCAACAGTACGTCGCGCGTTATTGCCAACGCACCGGCTTCAAGATTCACGGCGACTGGAATTTCTACCTGGCCTACAACATGTTTCGCATCGCCGCGATCCTGCAAGGGATCATGAAACGCGTCGTCGACGGTACAGCAGCCAGCGCTCAGGCGCTCGATGCCGGCCGCCGCGCGAAGCCGATGGCCGAGCTCGCCTGGCGCTACGCGCAGAAAGTGCGCTGACTGGCATCGCGTGCTGAATCGCGCGTCCGGTTGTGCGTTCTGCCGCGCTTTGAACAAACGTCGTCCGTTACCCGTCATCCGCGAGGTCTTATATGAATTTCGATTACACCCCGAAGGTTCAAGCGTTGCGCGAGAAACTGCTCGCATTCTTCGACGAGCACATCTATCCGAACGAGCAAGCGTTCTACGCCGAAATCGCACGCAATCGCCATAGCGGTAACGCCTGGCTGCCGACCGAACTGATCGAACAGCTCAAGCAGAAAGCGCGCGACGCCGGCTTGTGGAACCTGTTCCTGCCCGACTCCGTGCGCGGCGCCGGCCTGACGAATCTCGAATATGCGCCGTTGTGCGAGATCATGGGCCGCGTGCCCTGGGCGCCTGAAGTATTCAATTGCAACGCGCCCGACACCGGCAACATGGAAACGATCGAGCGCTACGGCAGCGACGACAACAAGCGTGCGTGGCTCGAACCGCTGCTGCAAGGTCAGATCCGTTCGGCGTTTCTGATGACGGAGCCTGAAGTGGCGTCGTCGGATGCGACCAATATCCAGACCAGCATCGTGCGCGACGGCGATTACTACGTGATCAACGGCCACAAGTGGTGGTCGTCCGGCGCGGGCGATCCGCGCTGCAAGATCTATATCGTCATGGGCAAGACCGATCCGGAAGCACCGCGCCACCAGCAGCAGTCGATGATCCTCATTCCCGCCGACGCCACCGGCATCACCGTGCATCGTCCGCTCACCGTGTTCGGTTACGACGACGCGCCGCACGGGCACATGGAAATCACGCTCGAGAATGTGCGCGTGCCGGCCGGCAACATGCTGCTCGGCGAAGGCCGCGGCTTCGAGATCGCGCAGGGCCGGCTCGGGCCGGGACGCATCCATCACTGCATGCGTCTGATCGGTCTTGCTGAACGCGCGCTCGAACTCATGTCGAAACGTTCGCTGCAACGTGTCGCGTTCGGCAAACCGGTCGCTGCGCAAGGCGTCACGCAGGAACGTATCGCCGAAGCGCGCTGCATGATCGAGCAGGCGCGTCTTCTCACGCTGAAAACGGCTTACATGATGGACACCGTCGGCAACAAGGGCGCGCGCGGCGAGATCGCGATGATCAAGGTCGTCGCGCCGAACATGGCGTGTCAGGTGATCGACTGGGCGATTCAGGCTCACGGCGGCGGCGGTGTCAGCGACGACTTTCCGCTCGCGTATGCCTATGCGTCGGCGCGAACGCTGCGTTTCGCCGACGGTCCCGACGAGGTGCACCGCAACGCGATCGCCAAGCTCGAACTCGCGCGTTATATGGATGCGGGCGCGGCGGCTCGTGTGGAGACGCCGATCACGCGGGTTTGATGCAGAGCTGAGCCGAGCCCAGAAATTCAGCCCGGCGCCGCGAGGTCGCGACTGACTCGCAGCGCCGCAAGCAGCATCGTGCGATCTATGCTCTAATTTTCGTTAACAGCGGCGCCCTTCGAGGCGCCGCTTTCACGAGACGAAGGAACTACGATGATCGATGTCTATAGCTGGGCAACCCCGAACGGCCACAAGATTCACATCATGCTCGAGGAGACGGGCCTCGCGTACAACGTACACGGTGTGAATATCGGCGCGGGCGACCAGTTCAACCCCGAGTTTCTCGCCATCAGCCCGAACAACAAGATCCCGGCAATTGTCGATTCCGAAGGCCCCAAGGGCGCAGACGGCCAGCCATTTGCCCTGTTCGAATCCGGCGCAATTCTGATTTATCTCGCCGAGAAAACCGGCAAGTTTCTCCCGACCGATCCGGCTGCGCGCTATTCAACACTGCAATGGCTGATGTTCCAGATGGGCGGTCTCGGTCCGATGCTCGGTCAAACGCACCACTTCCGCAATTACGCGCCGGAGCAGATTGAATACGCGGTCAACCGTTACACGAACGAGACGAAGCGCCTGTATGGCGTGATGGACACGCAACTCGGCAAGACGCAATATCTCGCGGGTAACGACTATACGATCGCGGACATCGCCGCCTTCCCGTGGACACGCTCGTGGCAAAACCAGGGCTTGGAACTCGACGCGTTTCCGAATGTGAAGCGCTGGCATGAAGAGATCGCCGCGCGTCCTGCGGTCGTGCGCGGTGTGGAAGTGCTGGCGTCCGCGCGTCAACCGCTCATGGACGACAAGGCGAAGGAAGTGTTGTTCGGTGCGACGCAATACGCGAAACATTGAATTCGCAGCTACGGCTGAATCTGACACTGCTTCTGTAGAAAGCGCGAGCCGGCATGAATGCCGCTCGCGCTTTTTTCTCCCTACGCCGCGGCTAGAAATAATGCCGCGTGATGAACTCCGCGACACACACCGGCCGCTCACTGCCCTGCCGCTCCAGCGTCACGTTCCACACCACTTGCACGCCGTTGTTATCGACTTCCATAACGGACTCGACCGCGAATTTAGCGCGCAACTGTGAGCCGACCGGTACCGGCGATGTAAACCTCACGCGATTCAATCCATAATTGACGCCCATGCGCTGCTCGAGCGCCACCGTCTTACCGAGTAGCGCCGGGATCAACGATAGCGTCAGGAAACCGTGCGCCACCGGAGCGCCGAACGGCGACTCGCGCCGCGCCCGCTCCGGATCGACGTGAATCCATTGATGGTCACCGGTCGCTTCGGCGAAACGATCGACGCTCGCCTGATCCACCGTCAGCCATTCACTCACGAGCGGCTCGCCGCCCACCAACGCGCCCAAAGCCGCAGCGCTGCGGAAGATTGCGGCGGGCGCCGCGTTGCCCGTCATGCCGCGGCGCCTGGGTTGCGCAGCCCGAACAGTCCCTTCGAGCGCACCGTGATCACCGTTTCGCCATGCTGATTGATGCCTTCCCACTGCGTCGACACGATGCCGCGATCCGGCTTGCTCTCCGAGATGCGCTTGTCGAGCACGGCGTTCATCATGGTGATCGTGTCACCGACACGCACCGGCTTCAACCAGCGGATATTGTCGATACCGGGTGAGCCCATCGACGTGGAACCCGCGAACGCGTTGCGCACCAGCATGCCCATCATGACCGAACAGGTATGCCAGCCACTCGCGACCAACCCGCGGAACGGCGACTCGGCGGCTGCGGCTTCATCCAGATGGAACGGCTGCGGATCGAACTTCTGTGCAAACTCGACGATCTCTTCGCGCGTGAACGTGTGCTTGCCGATTTCAGTGCTTGTGCCGACTATCAAGTCCTCGTAACTCAAACCCATCGTCGCGCCTCCTTGTATCCGATTCGAATGTCTGATCAGGCTTCGGCAGTCACGAAGCCGGGTAGCGCGGCGAACCGCGCGAGATGGTGATCGACATCGCCTAACGTGGTTTCGATGATAGCAAGCCGCTTGAACAGATGCGCCGCGGCCACTTCGTTCGTGACGCCCATGCCGCCATGCAACTGAACCGCCTGCTGGCCAACGAAACGCGCGGCCTGACCGACCCGTGCCTTCGCGGCGGAAACCGCGCGGCGACGTTCGTCCGCATCCATGCTCGTGTAGCGCATCGCGGCCAGATACGTCACCGAGCGCGCCTGCTCGGCGTGGATCAACATCTCGACCATGCGATGCTGCAAGGCCTGAAACCGCGCGATCGGCTGGCCGAACTGCTGACGCGTCTTGGTGTAATCGACGGTGGCGAGGTTCAAGGCGTCGAGCGCGCCGATTGCCTCAGCACACAAGAGCACCGTGCCGTAATCCGCGATATGTTCGAGCGCGGCCGCACCGGCGTGTTTGCCGGCAAGCCGGCGCGCGGGCGTGTTGTTGAATTCGAGTGTGGCGGCACGTTGGCCGTCGATGGTGCGGTAGTCCGTAATCTTGACGCCCGCCGCATTGCGCGCCACGACGAAGAGCGCGATCTCGCCGTTCAGCCGAGCCGGGACGATCCAGTGATCCGCTTGCGCGCCGTGCTGCACCACCGACTTCGTGCCGCTCAGTGTCTGCTGCTCGCCCTGCCCGCTCGCGCTTGTCTTGACCGCAAACAGATCGTAACGTGCATGCGGTTCGTGAAATGCCACCGCCAGTTTGATCTCGCCCTGAGCAGCGCGTTCGAGCAGCGACGCGTCTTCGCCCTGGTCGCTACCCGCGAGGCGCAATGCCTCGATGCCGACCGCAGTCGCCCAATAAGGCTCGACGACCAACGCGCGGCCGAGTTCCTGCATGACCACCAGCATGTCGATCGGGCCGCCGTTGAAACCGCCTTGCGCTTCCGGCACCGGCAACGCTGTCAGACCCAGTTCGGCAAACGCGGCCCAATGCGCGTCCGACACGCCGGTTTCCGATCGCACAACCGCCTGGCGCGCTTCGAACCCGTAGCTCTTGTCCAGATAGCGGCGCAACGCGTCGGCGAATTGCTGCTGTTCGTCGTTGAAAGTGAAGTCCATGCGCCGCTCCTCAGAGTCCGAGAATCATCTGCGCGATGATGTTCTTTTGAATTTCGTTCGAGCCGCCGTAAATCGACGTCTTGCGGAAGTTGAAGTAATACGCGGCGAGAGGCGCGGCGTCGTCGTCGCCGGCGAGGCTGTGTTCGCGTTCACCTTCGAGGAACGGAACGTCGAACGGTGCTGCAAGCGGCCCGACTGCTTCGAACATTAGCTCGGTCAGCGCTTGCTGGACTTCCGTGCCCTTGATCTTCAGCATCGACGCTTCCGGTCCCGGTCCGCGTCCGCCTGTCTCATTGGCGACGACGCGTTGCACGGTGACTTCGAGCGCCATCAACTCGATCTCGAGGCTCGCGACTTTCGCGGCGAACACCGGCTCTTGCAGCAGCGGCTTGCCGTTCTTTTTCTGATTCAGCGCAAGGCGTTTCAGAAAAACGAGTTCGCGCTTCGACTGGCCAACCCGCGCGATGCCGGTGCGCTCGTGACCGAGCAGATATTTCGCGTAAGTCCAACCGCGATTCTCTTCGCCAACCAGATTGTCGACCGGCACCTTCACGTCTTCGAAAAAGACTTCGTTGACTTCGTGGTCTTCGTCGAGCGTAATGATCGGCCGCACAGTGATGCCCGGCGTTTTCATGTCGATCAGCAGGAACGAGATGCCCTCCTGCTTTTTGGCGCCGCTGTCCGTGCGCACCAGGCAGAACATCATGTCGGCGTATTGGCCGAGCGTGGTCCAGGTTTTCTGGCCGTTGACCACGTAATGGTCGCCGACGCGCTCGGCGCGTGTGCGCAACGAGGCCAGATCCGAACCCGAGCCCGGCTCGGAATAGCCTTGGCACCACCAGTCCGTACCGTCGAGAATGCGCGGCAAGTAGTGGCGCTTCTGCGCCTCGTTGCCATACTTCATCAGCACGGGCGCCACCATGGAAACGCCGAAAGGCAGCACGGACGGCGCGCCGATGCGCGCGCACTCTTCGTCCCAGATGTGCCGCTGGGTCGCATCCCAGCCCGGGCCGCCGTATTCCTTCGGCCACGCGATTACCGACCAGCCACGCGTGCCGAGCAGTTTATGCCAGCCTGCGTAGTCTTCGCGGGCAAGACGCTTGTGATTGAGTACCTTGTCGCTCAGCTCGCGTGGCAGATTCGCTTCGAGCCAGGCGCGGATGTCTGCGCGGAACGCGTTATCAGCGGGGGAATAGTCCAGATCCATGTGTCGTGCCTCCTGGCCGCCACCACCCGCCGCCAGTGAGCCACTGCGCTATTGCAGCGGTTCCTTCAAGGCAACCGGGACCGGCAGCGGCATCACTTCGATGCCTTCTTCGACCAAGGCTTTCGCGTCTTCCGGTGTCGTGACACCGCGAATATTGCGTGCGGGCGCTTCATTGTAGTGAATGCGCCGTGCTTCCTCGGCGAAGCGGTCGCCCACGTTCTCGGTCTTTTCCAGCACCTCGCGCAAGGCGCGCATTACACGCGCCTGCATTTCCCCTGCGCCCGCTGGCGCTTTCGTTTCGGTCGCACCCGACAGGTTCAGGCGCGGGGCCGACGGCAAACGGCTCACCTCGTTCGCACCGCAGATCGGACATTCGACGAGCTTGCGGGACTGCTGCGATTCGAAGTCATCAGCCGAAGCGAACCAGCCTTCGAACCGATGGCCATGCGGACACTGTAAATCGAGGACCTTCATGTGGAATCAGGGCTTGCGTGCCAGTTTAGCGCAAAACATAAATTTGTGAACGGTCGTTCGTAAATTTTTACGGACGAAGGTACCGACGCCGGAAGTTGCTGACAATTCGAACGCGGTGGGCGATTTTAACGCTTTGCGCACACGCTTGCCGGCGGTGCTCCGGGAGGCGAACAGGCCTGCCAATCACATACGCTTGCGCCGCTTCGCACGCTGCATGCCGCACTGTGTCTACGCGACAAGACGCTCCAGTTGACGGCCAAGCCGTGGCTCGAGTTCGCGTGCCTCTTTCGCGAGGTTGATCTGCTTGACCGCTCTCGCAATGTCGAACACGTCTGCCTTGATTTCATAGCCGCCGCGCGCAGCGAGCCAGTCAAGGACGTCCGACAGATGCCACACCGACGCACTGCCCTCGTGGACCGGCGGCGGAAAGTCGATTGCGTGGCTCAGCATGAGCTTGCGCATGTTTTGCCGCGACACGCCGGCGACTTCGGCGACGTCGGTCAGGCCGACGAAATCGGGGCCGGCCTCGACAAGACGCGCGGATGGCACCACCCCTTTGACGTCCCGCAGAGCGCTGAGCAGCGCCTCGAATGCGGACGAGCCTTCGCGAGTGAAAAACAGCGCGATGCGGCCCGGCTGCCCGATACCAACGGTGGCGTCGTCGCACCCGGCTTCGCCCAGACGCTCGACGATCGCGTCAAGATCGCAGTCTTCAGCCGCGAGCCGGTATTTCAACGTGAACACATATTCCATAAGTTACTCCTGCCCTCATTCAGTCCCAAGGCTTTCGCCGAAAGAACGGATTTGCTACCGCCGCGCCGTGCAGTTGTCGACGATGCGCCGCAGATGTCTGGCGTGGTTGCCGGGATTCTTCGGCGTGCTCCAGACGCTCGATATGCAGAACTCGCCGCACCGACATTCCGCGTCTTTATCAGGACAGTACATTTTTCCCCAAGCGTGACCTTTGCCACCGCCCTGAACACGCCAGCCATTTTTCTCGGCATACGCCAACGCCGCCTCGACCTCTTTCTTAGAATGGGTTCCTCGAACCATCTAATGCCCTCCAATTTAGCGAGTGGCGATCTGGTTGTCAAGTGACAACTCGCTCGCCACCCGTAATCAAATGCGGCCGCCACAACTTCGTCATCCGAAACAAAACGAGTAGTGGCAGTCGCTCTCAAAGGTCGATACTAGAGGGACAAAGGCCGCGGGGCGAGACTGTCGAATGGCATAAGGCAAACGACACACTTTTGAGACGTCGGCCAACATGCCAGCAACTGCCCGATTTCGCACGCGTCGCAATGAGAAAAGCCCCTGCCGGTCTTAGACCAACAAGGGCTTTTCTCAGACTTCCTAAGCGGCACGCAGCGCGCGCACCCTCTTCGCTGCCAGCGCTATTCGGGCTCCGCCAACGGCCACGCACCCGACAACACCTTCTCCAGCCAGAACGTGCCGATCACTGTCTTGACATCAGTGACCTTGCCAGTGCGCACCCACTCGGACATCTCCGGCACAGTCGCCGTGAACAGTTCGAGAAATTCGCCTTCGTCAAGCTTGCGCTCGCCGGCGGTCAACCCCCGCGCGAGGTAGATATCGATGAATTCGGTGGAGTAGGAAATAATCGGGTGAATGCGCGTCAGATAAACATACTCGCGGGCGGTATAACCCGTCTCTTCCCGCAACTCGCGTATCGCGCAAGCCAGCGCGCCTTCGTTCGGATCGAGCTTGCCGGCCGGATACTCGACCATGACCTTGCCCATCGGATAGCGATACTGGCTTTCGAGCAGCACGCGGCCGTCGTCGAATAATGGAATCACCATCACGGCGCCGGAATGCTGAACATATTCGCGCGTGGCGTGCTTACCGTCCGGCAGGCGAACGGTATCGCATTTGAGCGTCAGAAACGGTCCCTGATGGATCGTTTTGCTCTCGATGCAGGTCTCTTTGAGCGCGGCGTCGTGATCGGGAAGTTCAGCCATATGCGGACCTTGGGGACAGGGTGCGCCGACGGCGAGACGCCGTCAGCGGCGTTTGACAAGATACTGGAAGGTGAAGCCAGGGAACGCAAACACCACGAACAGCGCAAACGTGATCGCGTAGAACTGCCAACCCTGTTCGAAGCGGTTACCCGCGCGCGCTTCCAGCAGAAAACCAAGCGCGCCGACCACGAAGTACAGCACGATCAATTCGGCAATCCGGATCCAGGCGCTTTTCTTCACCGCTTTCAACGGCACGGCGGCGAAGAGGCGCTGATTCAGGAACGGCAGGTTGGCGCCGACCAGCGCCAACAGCACGATAAACCAACCCGCAGCGGACATCAGAGCAGCAGCGTGTGCTGGATCGCCTGCAGGCAGGCCTTCAACAACGGATCCGGCACGATACCGAGCACCAGTACGGCCACACCGTTGAACGCGAGCAACGCACGCGTGCTGGTGTCGGCGAGAATGGGCGACTTGTCTTGCGGATCGTCGAAATACATCAGCTTGACGATACGCAGGTAGTAAAACGCGCCGAACAGCGAGGTGATCACGGCCAGCACCGTCAGCCAGGTCAAACCGGCGTTCATGGTGGCCTGCAGCACCGCGAGCTTCGCGTAGAAACCGACCGCGGGCGGAATGCCGGCGAGCGAGAACATCATGATCATCATCACGAACGCGAACACCGGGCTGCGCTGATTCAAGCCCTTGAAGTCCTCGAGCGTGTCCGCTTCGAAATCGCGGCGCGCCAGCAGCATGATGACGCCGAACGTGCCCATCGTCGTGATCAGGTAGACGATGCTGTAGTACATCGCCGAGCCGTATGCGTTAGCCGCGCCCGTGGTCTTGCTGTCGACCACGCCGGCCAGCAGACCCAGCAGCACGAAGCCCATATTCGAGATCGCCGAATACGCGAGCATGCGCTTGACGTTGCGTTGCACGATACCGGTAATGTTGCCGACGATCAGCGACAGTGCAGCAAGGATCACCAGCATTTGCTGCCATTCCACCGCCAGCGGCAGCAGGCCCATCACCAGGAAACGCAGGCCCCAGGCGAACGCGGCAACCTTCGGACCGCCGCCCACCATCAGCGTCATCGCCGTCGGTGCGCCTTGATAGACATCGGGCACCCACATGTGGAACGGCACCGCGCCCATCTTGAACGCCACGCCCGCCACGATGAAGATCACGCCGAACAGCAACACGCTCGGGTCGTAGTGGCTCGTACCGATCGCCTTGAACACTTCGTTCAGGTCGAGCGAACCGGTCGCGCCGTACAACATGGAAATGCCGTACAACAGAAAGCCGGAAGCCAGCGCGCCGAGCACGTAATACTTCATGGCCGCTTCGTTCGACGGCGCTGCGTCACGACGCAGGGCGATCGCGCCATACAGCGACAGCGACATCAGTTCCAGGCCGAGATACAGCGTCAGGAAGTTGTTGCCGGAGATCATGACAAGCTGGCCAAGCAGCGAGAACATGCCCAACAGGAAGAATTCGCCGCGGAACAGACCGCGATCTTCCAGGTAACGTCGCGAATACACGATCGACACCGCGTAGCCAAGCGTCACCACCGCTTTCATCACGTTGGCGAACGAATCCACCACGTACATGTGGCCGAAGTAGTAGCGCACTTGCGGATCGAACGCGTTCATCGCGAACCAGACGCCGGCGACCAGCGTCGAGAAGAACGCGATGAAGTACGTGGTACGGCGACCGGCCTGGCCGACGAACGTATCGTTGAGCCACGCGACGACAACGGCGAGCATCACCAGCGCGTCGGGCAACAGAGCAGTCATAGGGGCGTTTTGCATGGTCTTGAATTCCTCGCTCTGCGTTACTGAGGCAACGGCAGCTTTGACTGCGCAACGTGGGCGAGGAGGTTTTCCACGGATACGTGCATCACATCGGTAAAGGGCTTCGGATACAGGCCCATGAACAGCGTCAGTGCGGCAAGCACTGCCAGCATGAAAAATTCGCGACGGTTGATGTCGAGCAGGCCCTTCACGTGATCGTTGGCGATCGCGCCGAAGTACACGCGCTTGTACATCCACAGCGTGTAGGCCGCGCCGAGAATCAGCGTGACCGCCGCGCCGCCCGCGATCCAGAAGTTGTACTGGACAGCAGCCAGAATCACCATGAATTCGCCGACGAAACCGGAGGTGCCCGGCAGGCCGCAATTCGCCATGGAGAACAGCATGACGAACGCCGCGAACTTCGGCATCACGTTGACGACACCGCCGTAATCGGCGATCTGGCGCGAATGCATACGGTCGTACAGCACGCCGATGCTCAGGAACATCGCGCCCGACACGAAACCGTGCGAGATCATCTGCACGATCGCGCCTTCCACGCCGAGTTGGTTGAAGATGAAGAAGCCGAGCGTCACGAAACCCATGTGCGCGATCGACGAATACGCGACCAGCTTCTTCATGTCCGTCTGCACCATCGCGACGAGACCGATGTAGATCACCGCGATCAGTGAAAGCGTGACGATGACCGGCGCCAGAAAGTGGCTGGCGTCCGGCGTGATGGGGAGCGAGAAGCGCACGAAACCATATGCGCCCAGCTTCAGCATGATCGCGGCCAGCACGACCGAGCCGCCGGTCGGCGCTTCCACGTGGGCGTCAGGCAACCACGTGTGAACCGGCCACATCGGCACCTTCACGGCGAAGGCCATGAAGAACGCTATGAATATCAGCACCTGTGGCGTCATGGCGATCTGCGCATGCTGCCACGTGGCGAGGTCGAACGTGCCGGTCTCGATGTACAGGTACAGCAACGCGACCAGCATCAACAGCGAGCCCATCAGCGTGTACAGGAAGAACTTGAACGCCGCGTAGACGCGGTTTGCCCCACCCCATACGCCGATGATGATGTACATCGGAATCAGCGTCGCTTCGAAGAACACGTAGAACAGCATGCCGTCGGCCGAACTGAACACGCCGACCATGATGCCCGACAGGATCAGGAACGCGGCCAGGTACTGACCCACTTTCTTCGTGATTACTTCCCACGCGGCGATCACGACGATCACCGTGATCAACGCGGTCAAGACGACGAACCACATCGAGATGCCGTCGACACCCAGGTGGTACGTAATGTTGAAGCGCTCGATCCAGTTCGCCTTTTCGACGAACTGCAGATCGGCGGTGCTCGAATCAAAACCGGTAATCAGCGGGATCGTCACGAGGAAGCTGACGACCGAACCGATCAGCGCAATCCAGCGCGCGGGAGCCGGGTTCTGGTCGGAACCGATGGCCAGGACCAGGAGGCCGACGAGGATCGGCAACCAGATCGCAATACTGAGAATCGGATAAGCGTGCATTAGTGTCCCTCGCCTTATTTGCCGCCGAGCGTTACAAACAGGGTCAGGAGCCCCAGCATGCCGATAATCATGGCGAACGCGTAGTGATAGATGTAGCCGGATTGGAGGAAGCGGATCACGCCGGCGAACCAGCCGATAAAGCGTGCGCTGCCGTTGACGATGCCGTCGATCACCACGACGTCGCCTTCCTTCCAGAGACCACGGCCAATCGCCACGGCGCCCCGTGCAAACACGACTTCGTTGATCTTGTCCATGTAGTACTTGTTATCGAGCAGCGTGTAGATCGGACCGAACGCGCGCTTGATGACAGCAGGCAAATCCGGACGAACCAGGTACAGGAACCACGCGACCACCACGCCCGCCAGCGCCAGCCAGACCGGCAGGCCCGCGACCGAGTGCAGACCCATCGACGCCCAACCCCGGAACTCTTCGGCCATCTCATGCAGCGCCGGATGGTTTTCGCCGATGAAGATCACCTTGTCGAAGGCCACGCCATGCTGGAAGAAGTCGCCGTACAGCATCGGACCGATGCCGATCGCGCCGATCACCACCGACGGGATTGCCAGCAGCACCAGCGGCAGCCACACAACCCACGGCGTTTCGTGCGGCTCGTGAGCGTGGTCGTCGTGACCGTGGCCGTGCGCATCGTGACCGTGACCATGTGAATCGTGGCCATGCGCGTCATGTGCATGCGCGGCCGCTTCGATGCCCATCGGCGATTCCGGATGCTTCGGACCACGGAAGCGCTCCTCGCCGTGGAACACCAGGAAGTACATACGGAACGAATACAGCGCGGTCACGAAGACGCTCGCCACCACTGCGAAGTACGCGAAGCCCGCACCCGGCAGATGCGACAGCTTCACCGCGTCGATGATCGAGTCTTTCGAGTAGAAGCCCGAGAAGAACGGCGTACCGATCAGCGCCAGCGAGCCGACCAGCGACGTGATCCACGTGATCGGCATGTACTTGCGCAGGCCGCCCATGTTGCGGATGTCCTGATCGTGATGCATGCCGATGATCACCGAACCTGCGCCGAGGAACAGGAGCGCCTTGAAGAACGCGTGCGTCATCAGATGGAACACGGCGACCGAGTATGCCGACGCGCCCAGCGCGACCGTCATGTAACCCAGTTGCGACAGCGTGGAATACGCCACCACGCGCTTGATATCGTTCTGGACGATCCCGAGGAAGCCCATGAACAGCGCGGTAATCGCACCGATGACCATGACGAACGACAGCGCCGTATCCGACAGTTCGAACAGCGGCGACATGCGCGTGACCATGAAGATACCGGCCGTCACCATGGTTGCCGCGTGAATCAGTGCGGAAATCGGCGTCGGGCCTTCCATCGAATCCGGCAGCCAGACGTGCAGCGGGAACTGCGCCGACTTACCCATTGCGCCGATGAACAGGCAGATACAGGCGACCGTCAGCAGACCCCAGTCCGTACCCGGAAAGCTCAGTGCCGCGAGTTCGGTGCGCTTTGCGAACACGTCGCCGTAGTTCATCGAACCGGCGAATGCGAACAGCAGGCCGATACCCAGCAAAAAGCCGAAGTCGCCGATGCGGTTCACGATGAACGCCTTCATGTTGGCGTAAATCGCCGTGGGACGGGTGAAGTAGAAGCCGATCAGCAGATACGAGACCAGACCCACCGCTTCCCAGCCGAAGAACAGTTGCAGGAAGTTGTTGCTCATCACGAGCATCAACATCGAGAACGTGAACAGCGAGATGTACGAGAAGAAGCGCTGGTAGCCGTCTTCGCCGGCCATATAGCCGATCGTGTAGATGTGCACCATGAGCGACACGAAAGTCACCACGCACATCATCATGGCCGTCAGCGAGTCGACCAGGAAGCCGATCTCGAACTTCGTCTTGCCGATTGACATCCATTCGTAGACGGTCGCGTTGAAGCTCGCGCCGTTCAGTACCTGGAAGAAGACGATGGCCGACAGGATGAACGAGATCGCGACGCCGAGGATCGTGACCGAATGCGCACCGGCTCGCCCTACCGCTTTTCCGGCCAGACCGGCAACCAGACAGCCGGCCAGCGGTGCCAGCGGGATCGCCAGCAGCAGGTTTTCATTGAGTATCGTGGACATAACCGCTTTTCCTGAAATTAACCTTTGAGCTGATCGAGATCCTCGACATTGATCGTGTCGAGACTACGGAACAGGGTCACCAGAATCGCGAGGCCGATTGCCGCCTCCGCTGCTGCAACCGTCAGCACGAAGAAGACGAAGATCTGGCCATGCACGTCGCCGAGGTAATGCGAGAACGCGACGAAATTGGTGTTCACCGCGAGCAGCATCAGTTCGATCGCCATCAAAATGATGATGACGTTGCGACGGTTCAGGAAAATGCCGACGACGCTGATCGCAAACAGGATCGCGCCGAGGACAAGGTAATGGGCAAGGGTCAACATGATTTCTATCTCCTGTCCGCTCAGCTGTTCTTAGCCGGCGCCGAGTCGGCCGCTGCTGCTGCCGCTGCCGCGGCTTCTTCCGCCGCGACGGTTGCCGCGGTCTTTTCCGATTTCATCTTCACGACGCGCACACGGTCTTGAGCACGCACCTTGACCTGCTCGCTGACGTTCTGACGCTTGCTGTCTTTCTTGTGGCTCGTGGTCAGCGCAATCGCGGCGATGATCGCCACCAGCAGCACCAGGCCGGCCACTTCGAACGCGAAGATGTAGTCGGTGTAGATGACCTTGCCGATCAGGCGCGTGTTCGACCAGTCGCCCATGCCGTTCGCGGCGGCGGTCGTGTCGCGCAGCGCCGTGGCGGTCGCGCCGTAACCGTGCCAGAGAATCAGCGCGGTTTCGATCACGATGATCGCGCCCACCAAAGTGGCCATCGGCACGAAACGTTTGAAGTCTTTACGCAGCACGTCGATGTTGATGTCCAGCATCATCACGACGAACAGGAACAGCACCATCACCGCGCCGACGTAGACCAGCACCAGCAGAATCGCGAGGAACTCGGCCTGCAGCAGCATCCAGATCGCGGCTGCGTTGAAGAACGCCAGCACCAGAAACAGTGCGGACGACACCGGGTTGCGCGAGGTGATCACCTTCAGCCCTGAAACCACCAGGAGCAGCGCGAAGATGTAGAACAGTACGGTCGTGAATTCCATGATTACCGGTTCATCGTTAGGCCATCGTCAGGCATTGTTCTTTGGCACTTGTGATGCCGTACAACTGGCGTATTGCCAGCACAGCCACACAGGTGCGCCGTACCGCGGCGTTCAGGCCGCGGCGCCCGGCCTGACAACAGGCCGTGATTGCTGCTTTTACTGCCGCATTGACTAATTTATTAACTGAAGCGCTTCAACGATACGGTGCGTCCGCTGCCTTGTTCGCCGCGATCTCCGCTTCATAGCGATCGCCCACGGCCAGCAGCATGTCTTTCGTGAAGTACAGGTCGCCACGCTTCTCGCCGTGATACTCGAGAATGTGCGTTTCGACGATCGAATCGACCGGGCAGCTCTCTTCGCAGAAACCGCAGAAGATGCACTTGGTCAGATCGATGTCGTAACGCGTGGTGCGGCGGGTGTTGTCCGCGCGCGTTTCCGACTCGATGGTAATGGCGAGCGCCGGGCACACTGCTTCGCACAGCTTGCAGGCAATGCAGCGCTCTTCGCCGTTTTCATAGCGGCGCAGCGCGTGCAGCCCACGGAAACGCGGCGAAATCGGGGTCTTCTCTTCCGGGAACTGCACGGTCACCTTGCGCTGGAACGTGTAACGTCCGGTCAGCGCGAGGCCTTTGAGCAGTTCCGTGAGGAAGAAGGTCTTGAAAAAGTTTTGGATTGCGGTCATAGGTTCATCCGCCCTTTATTTCCAGATGTTCAACGGCGACATGATCCAGAAGCCGACCACCACCAGCCATACCACGCAGACCGGAATGAAGATCTTCCAGCCCAGACGCATGATCTGGTCATAGCGATAGCGCGGGAACGTGGCACGCGCCCAGATGAACACCGACAACAGGAAGAAAACCTTGGCGACGAGCCATACGATGCCCGGGACGAACGACAGGAAGCCGAACGGTGCACTCCAGCCGCCGAGGAACAGTGTTGCAGCCAATGCCGAGATCACGATCATGTTGATGTACTCGGCGAGGAAGAACAGTGCGAACGCCATACCCGAGTAATCGATCATGTGGCCCGCGACGATTTCCGACTCCCCTTCCACCACGTCGAACGGGTGACGGTTCGTTTCGGCGATGCCCGAGATGAAGTACACGACGAACATCGGCAGCAGCGGAAGCCAATTCCACGACAGGAAGTTCAAGCCGTACGAGGCGAAGATGCCGTGTTCCTGCGAAGCGACGATGCCCGACAGGTTCAGCGTGCCAGCGGTCATCAGCACGACGACGAGCGCGAAGCCCATCGAGATTTCGTACGAGACCATCTGTGCCGCGGCGCGCATCGCGCCGAGGAACGCGTACTTCGAGTTCGACGCCCAGCCGGCCAGGATCACGCCGTACACGCCAATCGACGAGATCGCCATCGCGTACAACAGACCCGCGTTGATGTCGCCGAGCACCGCGCCTGCCTGGAACGGAATCACCGCCCAGACCGCGAAGGCCGGCACCACCACCATGATCGGCGCGATCAGGTAGATCCAGCGGCTCGCCTGCGCCGGCTGAATCACTTCTTTCAGCAAGAGTTTCAGCACGTCGGCGATCGGCTGCAGCAGACCTGCGGGGCCGACGCGGTTCGGGCCGAGACGCACGTGCATCCAGCCGATCAGCTTACGCTCCCACAGAATCAGGTAAGCCACGCACAGCAGGATCACGACGGCCACCACCAGGATGCGCACCAGTGCCCACACCGTGGGCCATGCCACACCGAGAAGCTGGGTGCCGCCCGAGTTGATCGTATCGAACAAGCTCATTTACGCCTTCTCCACCACCAGTTCACCGAACAGGCTGCCCAGCGCTGCACCGGCAGGCGTAGCCGCCGATACGCGGACGACCGTCTCCGCAAGATTCGCGTCGCGCACGGCCGGCAACTGCACCGATTGCTCGCCCTGGCGCACGCGCACCGCGTCGCCTTCCTTCAAACCCAGTTTGTCGAACAGACCGGCCGGCAAACCGACCGAGTTCGCCGCACGTGCCGCCGCGGTCAGATGCAATGATTCGGCGCGACGCACCAGCGCATCGGCGTGATAGATCGGCACGTTCGCAATACGCTCGAACTTGCCTTCCACCGCCTTCGCCGCCTTGCCGCGTGCAACCGTGGCGCTCGTCTTGTTCGACAGACGCGAGTTCAGTTCGCCGTCGCCGAGAGCGGCCGCGCGCACTTCTTCCGAGGTGTCGAATTCGAAGCCGGGCAGGCCCAGCAGGCTGCCCAGCACGCGCAACACTTTCCACGCCGGACGCGTGTCGCCGAGCGGACGCACGACGCCGTTGAACGTCTGCACCGTACCTTCGGCGTTGACGAACGTGCCGGCCGTTTCCGTGTACGGAGCGATCGGCAGCAGCACGTCGGCGTATTCCGCACCGGTCTGGAACGGCGACATCACGACAACCATTTCAGCCTGCTTCAGCGCGGCCAAAGCCTGCGCCGGATTGGCCGTGTCGAACTCCGGTTCGACGTTAAGCAGCACATAACCCTTGCGCGGTTGCTCGAACACTTCGCGAGCGTTCAGACCGCCCTCGCCCGGCAACGCGTTCACGAGATGCGCGCCGACCGTGTTGGCCGCTTCGGTCAGGAAGCCCAGCGTCGCGCCGGTCGCGTCCGCGATCCATTGCGCCGCGGCGTGAATGACGGCGAAGTCCGGATGACGGACCGCGCTGTTGCCGAGTAGCACGAGGCGACGTTCGCCCGTGGCGAGCGACTTCGCGACTTTCTTGTTGGCGTCCGTCGGCTGCGTGCCGGCGAAAGCTTCCGGCAGTGCCACGCCGCTGGCTTCCGACACAGCACCCGCGATACCTGCCAGTGCGTCAAGCCATGCCGACGGCGCTGCCACCACGCGCTCCGCTTGCGGAATCAGCGCGTCGTCGCTGGTGGACTGCACGAGCGTGAGCTTCGCGCCGCCCTTGGCGGCTTGACGCAGACGAGCGGCGAACAGCGGGTGATCGCGGCGCAGATCCGAACCGATCACCAGTGCGGCGTCGACGTTCGACAGATCGGCGATCGCAGTGCCGAGCCACGGCGTACCGTTGACCGGTGCCGAGAAATCCGACTGACGCAGACGGAAGTCGACGTTAGGCGTGCCGACCGCTTGCGCCAGTTGCTTCAACAGGAACAGTTCTTCGACGGTGCTGTGGGCGCTGCCGAGTGCGGCCAGCGCATTCGCGCCGTGGTCGCCCTTGATGCCCTTCAGCCCCTTCACCACGTATTCGAGCGCGGTTTGCCAGTCGGTCTCGACCCACTTGCCGCCTTGCTTGAGCATAGGCTGAGTCAGACGCTCGGGGCTGTTCAGGCCTTCATACGAGAAGCGGTCCTTGTCCGAAATCCAGCATTCGTTGATGGATTCGTTTTCGAACGGCAGAACGCGCATCACGCGATTGTTCTTCACCTGCACCACGAGGTTCGCGCCGACGGAATCATGCGGGCTCACCGACTTGCGGCGCGACAGTTCCCACGTGCGGGCGCTGTAGCGGAACGGCTTGCTGGTCAGCGCGCCGACCGGGCACAGATCGATCATGTTGCCCGACAGTTCCGAATCCACCGTCTTGCCGACGAACGACGTGATTTCCGAATGCTCGCCGCGGCCCAGCATGCCGAGTTCCATCACGCCGGCCACTTCCTGGCCGAAACGGACGCAACGCGTGCAGTGAATGCAACGCGACATTTCTTCCATGGAGATCAGCGGGCCGACGTTCTTGTGGAACACCACGCGCTTTTCTTCGCTATAGCGCGATCCCGACTTGCCGTAACCCACGGCCAGATCCTGCAACTGACACTCGCCGCCCTGGTCGCAGATCGGGCAATCCAGCGGGTGGTTGATCAGCAGGAATTCCATCACGGCTTGCTGGCCTTTCACCGCCTTGTCCGACTTGGTGCGCACGATCATGCCGGCCGATACCGGCGTGGCGCATGCAGGCACCGCCTTCGGCATCTTTTCGACATCGACCAGACACATCCGGCAGTTGGCCGCAATCGACAGCTTCTTGTGATAGCAGAAGTGAGGAATGTACGTGTCGACCTTATGCGCAGCCTGGATCACCATGCTGCCTTCAGGCACCTCTACTTTCTTGCCGTCTATTTCAAGTTCAACCATGATGGTCAATCTTCCTTAACCTGTTACCGCTCAATCGTTCGCCCGTTCATCGCCCGTTTCAGGCGATGAATCCCGCGGATGACGTGTTCTTTTTGCGTGCTTATCTGCTTATCGATTCGCAGACTCAAGCCGCTACGGTTTCCGACGCCGCCGCTGCGCCGGCATGACCGCCGACGAGGCAATGCTTATGGGCGACGTGATACTCGAATTCGTCCCAGTAGTGCTTGAGCATGCCGCGAACCGGCATGGCCGCTGCGTCGCCGAGCGCGCAAATCGTGCGGCCCATGATGTTTTCAGCGACCGAGTTCAGCAGATCCAGATCTTCCGGACGGCCGAGCCCGTGCTCGATACGATGCACGACGCGGTACAGCCAGCCCGTGCCTTCGCGGCAAGGCGTGCATTGACCACACGATTCTTCGTAATAGAAATACGACAGACGCAACAACGAGCGCACCATGCAACGCGTCTCGTCCATGACGATGACCGCGCCCGAACCGAGCATCGAGCCGGCTTTGGCGATCGAGTCGTAGTCCATGTCGGTCTGCATCATGATGTCGCCCGGAATTACCGGTGCCGACGAGCCGCCAGGAATCACGGCCTTGATCTTCTTGCCACCGCGCATGCCGCCGGCGAGTTCCATCAGCGTGGAGAACGGCGTGCCGAGCGGAATTTCATAATTGCCCGGACGTTCGACGTCGCCTGCGACCGAGAAAATCTTCGTGCCGCCGTTGTTCGGCTTGCCGATTTCGAGGTAATTCTGCGGGCCGATCGCGAGCAGGAACGGCACGGCGGCGAACGTCTCGGTGTTGTTGATCGTGGTCGGCTTGCCGTACACGCCGAAGCTCGCCGGGAACGGCGGCTTGAAGCGCGGCTGGCCTTTCTTGCCTTCCAGCGATTCGAGCAACGCGGTTTCTTCGCCGCAGATATAGGCGCCGTAACCGTGGTGCGCATGCAGTTCGAATGAGAAGCCCGAACCCATGATGTTTTCGCCGAGGAACCCGGCGCGGCGAGCTTCGTCCAACGCCTGTTCAAAGCGTTTGTAGACTTCCCAGATTTCGCCGTGAATATAGTTGTAGCCGACCGTGATGCCCATCGCATACGCGCCAATGGCCATGCCTTCGATCAGCGAATGCGGATTAAAGCGCAGGATGTCGCGGTCTTTGAACGTGCCCGGCTCGCCTTCGTCCGAATTGCAGACGAGGTACTTCTGGCCGGGGAATTGACGTGGCATGAAGCTCCACTTCAGACCGGTCGGAAAGCCTGCACCGCCGCGGCCACGCAGACCCGACGCCTTGACGTCGGCAATCACCTGCTCGGGCGGAATCTTCTCTTCCAGAATACGGCGCAGCTGGGCGTAACCGCCGCGCGCCACGTAGTCTTCGAGATGCCAGTTGTCGCCGTTCAGGCCGGCAAGAATCAGCGGTTTGATGTGACGATCGTGTAAAGACGTCATTTCGAAAGTTCCTCGAGCAGCTGGTCGATCTTCGCGCGGCTCATGAAGCTGCACATGCGATGGTTGTTCACCAGCATCACCGGCGCGTCGCCGCACGAACCCATGCACTCACCTTCTTTCAGGGTGAACTTGCCGTCGGCCGTGGTTTCGCCGAAGTCGATGCCGAGCTTCTGCTTCAGGTATTCAGCAGCGCTGTCCGAGCCGCCGTCCGGGCCGAGCTGGCACGGCAGGTTGGTGCAGAGCGTGATCTTGTATTTGCCGACCGGCGAGGTCTCGTACATCGTGTAGAAGGTAGCCACCTCCTGCACGGCGACTGCCGGCATGCCGAGATAGTCCGCGACGAACTGCATGAGTTCGGGCGTCAGCCAGCCATGCTCTTCCTGAGCAGTGGCCAACGCCGACATCACGGCGGACTGTTTCTGATCGGCGGGATACTTCGCGATCGCGCGATCGATTTCTTTCAGGCCTTCAGCTGAGATCATTTTCAGACACGACTCTTTCAATTCCTACCGAACGAAAACCTGTCGCGCGCTGCATGATGCGACAGACCCGGCGTTCCTTTGCTTGACGCGCGCTTCGGTGCATTCTGAAGGCGCGCTCTGATGAATACGTCCTAGCGATCCACTTCGCCGAACACGATGTCCTGCGTGCCGATGATCGTCACGGCGTCGGCGATCATGTGACCGCGCGCCATTTCATCCAGCGTGGACAGGTGTGCGTAGCCCGGCGCGCGGATCTTCAGGCGATACGGCTTGTTGGCGCCGTCGGAGATCAGATAGATGCCGAACTCGCCCTTCGGATGCTCGACCGCGGCGTATGCCTCGCCTTCCGGAACATGGAAGCCTTCCGTGAAGAGCTTGAAGTGGTGAATCAGCTCTTCCATGTTCGACTTCATACCCACGCGCGACGGCGGCGCAACCTTGTGATTGTCGATCATCACGGGGCCGGGATTCTTACGCAGCCACTCAATGCACTGTTTCACAATGCGTGTGGACTGGCGCATTTCTTCGACGCGTACCAAATATCGGTCATAACAGTCGCCGTTGACCCCCACCGGGATGTCAAAATCGAGCTTGTCATAGACCTCGTACGGTTGCTTCTTGCGCAGATCCCATTCGATACCCGAACCACGCAGCATCGCGCCGGTCATGCCGAGATTCAGCGCGCGTTCCGGGCTGACCACGCCGATACCGACGAGACGTTGCTTCCAGATCCGGTTATCGGTAAGCAGCGTTTCGTATTCGTCGACGCACTTCGGGAACCGCGTGAAGAAATCGTCGATGAAGTCGAGGAGCGAACCCTGACGGTTCTCGTTCATCTTCGACAATGCCTTGGCATTGCGAATCTTCGACGCTTTATATTGCGGCATTGCGTCAGGCAGATCGCGATAGACGCCGCCCGGACGATAGTAAGCCGCGTGCATCCGTGCTCCGGACACCGCTTCGTACACGTCCATCAAGTCTTCGCGCTCACGGAATGCGTACAGGAACACCGCCATTGCGCCGACGTCGAGCGCGTGCGCGCCGATCCACATCAGGTGGTTCAGCACGCGCGTGACTTCGTCGAACATCACGCGAATGTATTGCGCGCGCACCGGCACTTCGATGCCGAGCAGCTTTTCGATCGCCATCACATAGCCGTGCTCGTTGACCATCATCGACACGTAGTCGAGACGGTCCATGTACGGCACCGACTGGATGAAGGTTTTGGTTTCGGCGAGCTTTTCAGTCGCGCGATGCAGCAGACCGATGTGCGGATCGGCGCGCTGAATGACTTCGCCGTCGAGTTCGAGCACGAGGCGCAGCACACCGTGCGCTGCCGGGTGCTGAGGGCCGAAGTTGAGCGTGTAGTTCTTGATCTCTGCCATGGCGTTCTCTTAGTGTTTCAGACCGCCATAGCGATCTTCGCGGATCACGCGCGGCGTGATTTCTCGCGGCTCGATCGTCACAGGCTGATAGACGACGCGCTTCTCTTCCGGGTCGTAACGCATTTCGACATAACCGGAGACAGGGAAATCTTTGCGGAACGGGTGACCAATGAAACCGTAGTCGGTGAGGATGCGGCGCAGATCCGGATGGCCTTCGAAGACGATGCCGTACAGGTCGAATGCTTCACGCTCGTACCAGTTGACTGAATTCCAGATTTCGACGACAGACGGCAGGATCGGCACTTCGTCGTCCGGCGCGAACACGCGCAGACGCAGACGCCAGTTGTTCTGCACCGACAACAAATGCAGCACGGCCGCGAAACGCGGACCGTCGTAAGCGCCTTCAGCGTAAGTCTGATAGTCGACGCCGCACAGATCCACACATTGCTCGAAGCCGAGCGAGCGGTCGTCGCGCAGACGCGTTGCCACGTTGAGGTAGTCGCTAGCCTTCACGACGATCGTCAACTCACCGATTGCTTCGCTGAGGTTCAGCAGGAGGCCGCCAAAGGCCGCCTCGAGGTTCGCTTTCAGGGTCTCGAGTTTGCTTGCCATATTGTGGGGGAGGCGTTGGCCTTATTGACGGGCGATTGTGTTGGTGCGGCGAATCTTGGCCTGGAGCTGGATCACGCCGTACACCAGCGCTTCCGCAGTGGGCGGACAACCCGGCACATAGACGTCGACCGGCACGATCCGGTCACAGCCGCGCACCACCGAATACGAGTAGTGGTAATAGCCGCCGCCGTTCGCGCACGAACCCATCGAGATCACCCAGCGCGGCTCGGCCATCTGGTCGTAGACCTTGCGCAGAGCCGGCGCCATCTTGTTGCACAGCGTGCCGGCGACGATCATCACGTCCGACTGACGCGGACTCGGACGAAACACCACGCCGAAACGGTCGAGGTCGTAACGGGCAGCACCCGCATGCATCATCTCGACCGCGCAGCACGCAAGACCGAACGTCATCGGCCACAACGAGCCGGTGCGCGTCCAGTTGATCAGTTTGTCAGCCGTGGTGGTGACAAACCCTTCCTTCAAGACCCCTTCGATACTCATTTGCTTTCCACTCCAGACGGGGCGGCAAGCCTTGGCCACCCACGCAAACCGGCGATTAATCCATCATTCCCAGTCGAGGCCGCCTTTCTTCCAGATATAGGCGAAGCCCAACAGGAATTCGAGCAGGAAAATCATCATTGCCATGAAGCCAGGCCAGCCGATGTCGCGCAGGGCAACGCCCCACGGAAACAGGAACGCGGTTTCAAGATCGAAAATGATGAAAAGAATGGCGACGAGGTAATAGCGCACGTCGAACTTCATGCGCGCATCTTCGAATGCTTCGAAGCCGCACTCGTACGGTGCGTTTTTCTCGGTATCGGGCTTGTTGGGACCGAGGATCTTGCCGATACTGACCAGTGCTACGCCTAAACCGGTGCCCACAACGAGGAACAACAAGACGGGGAAATAGGCTGCGAGGTTCAAGACTATCCTCAATCGGTTGGTTCTGAGTGCCGTCAGGAGCATAGCACTCCTGACGCGAAATCACTTCCGAAACGCACATGCCGCAAGCCCAACGCAAGCCGCACGCCAGAAGTGAAAATGCCAGCCGAAGCGAAGCAAGCGGCTGGCATTTAGATAACATTTTGGTGCCGACGGCGAGACTCGAACTCGCACAGCTTTCGCCACTACCCCCTCAAGATAGCGTGTCTACCAATTTCACCACGTCGGCACTGCATGCAATCCGGGAAAACAACTTATAAAACCCGCGAATCGCTTCAAGACTTAGATTGTAACTGGTCTAAACAGATTGTTCAACGCACAAAAGCACGTTTGAACGAAAATTTATTTCGGCACGTCGGTTGCCGGGACGGACGCAGCCGAGGCAGGCAAAACAGCCGAACCAGCTGCCGGTGCGGACGCAGCCGAAGCCGCGACCGGTGCAGTGACAGCCGCGCCCAGCACGCCTGCGGAAGGTTTCGCACGATACGCGCCGAGGTAAGTGAGCGTCAGCGTGGTGACAAAAAACACCGCTGCGAGCACAGCCGTTGTACGCGACAAAAAGTTCGCCGAACCGGTCGCGCCGAACAGACTGCCCGACGCGCCGCTACCAAAAGCCGCGCCCATATCGGCGCCTTTGCCGTGTTGCAGCAAGACGAGGCCGATCACCCCGAGTGCCGACAACAGCTGAACGACGATAATCAATGTTTTCAAATACAGCATCACACTCACCTGAGTCTTTATTTAACCGCGCTACACACTGCGTGTTGCGCGGGATGGGGTCATCCTCGCCAAGGCGCCCTGCTTAACCGGCGACGCTCGTTGCGGCCGCCGCCTTGCAGATCGCCAGGAAATCCTGGTCTTTCAACGACGCGCCGCCGATCAGGCCACCGTCGATATCCGGCTGGCGGAACAATTCTTCCGCGTTCTCCGGTTTCACACTACCGCCGTACAACAGCGGGACATCCGCCACCGCCGCGCCCTTTGCCGCCAGACGCGCACGCAGAAACGCATGGACCGCCTGCGCCTGCTCCGAGCTCGCGCTCTTGCCGGTACCGATCGCCCAGACCGGCTCGTACGCGACGACAAGCCGCGCCGCCTCTTGCACCGACAATTTCGCCAGCACTTCGTCCAGTTGCGTGCCGACCACCTGCTCGGTCGAACCAGCTTCGCGCTCTTCAAGCGTTTCGCCGACACAGACGATCGGCGTCAAGCCTGCTTCCAGCGCGCGCTGCGTTTTCACCGCAACCAGTTCAGCGCTTTCGCGATGATAGGCACGGCGTTCCGAGTGCCCGACGATCGCGAGCGTGGCGCCGAAATCCACCACCATCGGCGCGGCCACTTCACCGGTATAGGCGCCATGCGTGAACGCAGACACGTCCTGCACGCCCCATACCACCCGGCTGCCTTCCAGCAACGATTGAGACTGCGCGAGATACGGACTCGGCACGCAGACGCCGACGCGCACGTCGGCCGGCAATTCGCCCGCGCCTTGCGCCACCGCTTGCAGCAGCGTGGCATTTTCGGCGAGGCGCCCGTGCATCTTCCAGTTACCGACTACCAGCTTGGCTCGTTGTTTCGACATCGTCTCGTCTTGTCTTGGCGGCGGACTTCGTTTGCGCTTACAGTCCGCCTTTCGGTTTCATGCGGCGTGCGCAAAACGCGCAATTTTACTGCGTGGGGTGGATCGGGTCAAACCGACCGTGTCAAGCGTCCTGACCCCAAGACAGTACGATCTTGCCGACATGCGTGCTGCTCTCCATCAGCGCATGCGCGTCGGCAGCCTGCGCCGCCGGAAATACGCGATGCACCACTGGCTTGATGCGGCCAGCTTCGAGATGTGGCCACACGTGCTCTTTCAACTGCGCGGCAATCTTCGCCTTGAATTCGATCGGCCGCGGACGCAGCGTCGAACCGGTCACCGTCAAACGGCGGCGCAATACTTCGTTCAGATTCAGCTCCGCTTTCGCGCCGCCAAGCAACGCGATCAGCACGATGCGCCCACCGTCCGCCAACGCCGTCAGCTCGCGCGACACATAACTGCCGGCCACCATGTCGAGGACCACGTCGACACCGCGATCGTTGGTCAGCGACTTGATCACTTCGACGAAATCTTCAGTCTTGTAGTTGATCGCGCGTTCGGCGCCCAACGCTTCACACGCGCGGCACTTCTCGTCCGAGCCGGCAGTCGCGAACACGCGAAAACCGAGCGCATGCGCAATCTGGATCGCCGTTACGCCAATGCCGCTCGAGCCACCCTGCACTAGCAGCGTTTCGTTCGGGCCGCCTTCGCCCTTGCCGAGTTGCGCACGGTCGAACACATTGCTCCAGACCGTGAAGAACGTTTCGGGCAGCGAAGCAGCTTCGACGTCAGACAAACCGGCCGGCACCGGCAGACATTGCAGCAACGGCGCGACCGCGTATTCCGCGTAGCCGCCGCCGGCCAGCAACGCGCACACGCGATCGCCTACCTTCAGACCGAACGGGTTGTTCTTCTCGTCGATCGACCCTTCGACGATTTCGCCCGCCACTTCAAGCCCTGGCAGATCCGACGCGCCCGGCGGCGGCGCATAGCCGCCTTTGCGCTGGAACACGTCCGGACGATTGATGCCGGATGCGGCCACCTTGATCAGCACCTCGCCTGCTTTAGGCTGCGGCGTGGGCCGCTCAGCCAGTTTCAGGACGTCCGGCGCTCCGAATTCGGTGATTTCGATCGCTTTCATCTGCGTCAACTCCAAGATTGGATTGCGTTGCATGCCGGGATGAACAAGTAGAGTACCCGTTTCTAATTACCTGCAACGCAATCCACCCTGAACCCTTCATAAAAAACGGCCGGCGCGCATTCGCGCTGCCGGCCGTTGTCCTGCTACCGCATTACTGCGGCGTCGGCTCGCCTTGCGGCGCGCCGCTTGCGCCATTCGCGCCTTCGTTCAGCAACGCCTTGGCCGACAAACGCACGCGGCCCTTTTCGTCCGTCTGGATGACCTTGACCTTCACTTGCTGGCCATCCTTCAGGTAGTCGTTGATGTCCTTGATACGCTCGTTGGCGATTTCGGAGATGTGCAGCAGACCATCCTTGCCCGGCAGGATGTTCACGATCGCGCCGAAATCGAGCAGCTTGAGCACGGTGCCTTCGTACACCTGCCCCACTTCGACTTCCAGCGTGATGTTTTCGATACGCTTCTTCGCTTCGGCCATGCCTTCGCTGCTCGTGCTGGCGATGGTGACGACGCCGTCGTCCGAAATATCGATCGTCGTGCCGGTTTCTTCGGTCAGCGCGCGGATCACCGAACCACCCTTGCCGATCACGTCGCGGATCTTTTCCGGATTGATCTTGATGGTGATCATGCGCGGTGCGTAGTCCGACAGCACCGTGTTCGCGCCCGAGACCGCCGAGGTCATCTTGCCCAGGATATGCAAACGGCCTTCCTTCGCTTGAGCGAGGGCGACCTGCATGATTTCCTTGGTGATGCCCTGAATCTTGATGTCCATCTGCAGCGCGGTCACGCCTTGTTCCGTGCCCGCCACCTTGAAGTCCATGTCGCCGAGGTGATCTTCGTCGCCGAGGATGTCGGTCAGCACGGCGAACTTGTTGCCTTCCAGGATCAGGCCCATGGCGATGCCGGCGACGTGCGCCTTCATCGGCACGCCGGCGTCCATCAGCGCGAGGCAGCCGCCGCACACCGAAGCCATGGACGACGAACCGTTCGATTCCGTGATTTCCGACACGACGCGAATCGAATAGCCGAATTCGTCGGCGCTCGGCAGGCACGCAGCCAGCGCGCGCTTGGCCAGACGGCCGTGACCGATTTCACGGCGCTTCGGCGAACCGACGCGGCCCGTTTCGCCGGTCGCGAACGGAGGCATGTTGTAGTGGAGCATGAAGCGTTCGCGGTACTCGCCTTCGAGCGCGTCGATGTTCTGTTCGTCGCCCTTCGTGCCCAACGTCGCCACCACCAGCGCTTGCGTTTCGCCGCGCGTGAACAGTGCCGAACCGTGAGTACGCGGCAGCACGCCGGTACGGATTTCGATCGGGCGCACGGTGCGCGTGTCGCGGCCGTCGATACGCGGCTCGCCGTTCAGGATCTGCGTACGGACGATCTTCGCCTCGATATCGAACAGCACGTTGCCGACGGTTGCCTTGTCGGCCGCCACCGTGCCGCTTGCTGCAGCGTCTTCTTCCAGCTTGGCCGACGTCGCTGCGTAGACTTCCTTCAGCTTGGCCGAACGGGCTTGCTTGTCGCGCAGCTGGTATGCCGCGAGCAGGTCGGCTTGCGCCAGTTCCGCCACGCGTGCGATCAGCGGCTCGTTCTTCGCGGCCGGCTTCCAGTCCCATTCCGGCTTGCCGCCTTCACGAACCAGATCGTGGATCGCGTCGATCGCGATCTGCATTTGCTCATGACCGAACACCACGCCGCCGAGCATGACTTCTTCGCTCAGCTGCTGCGCTTCCGATTCCACCATCAGCACCGCGCGTTCCGTACCGGCGACGATCAGGTCGAGCGCCGATTCCTTCATTTGCGGACGCGTCGGGTTCAACACGTATTCGTTGTTGATGTAGGCCACGCGTGCTGCGCCGACCGGGCCGTTGAACGGCAGACCCGACACGGCGAGCGCCGCCGACGCGCCGATCAGCGCGGGGATGTCAGCGGGAATTTCGGGGTTCAGGGACAGGACGTGGATCACGACCTGGACTTCGTTGTAGAAGCCTTCCGGGAACAGCGGACGCAGCGGACGATCGATCAGGCGCGAGATCAGCGTTTCGCCTTCCGACGGACGGCCTTCACGGCGGAAGAAGCCACCCGGAATCTTGCCGGCGGCGTAGGTCTTTTCGAGGTAGTCGACGGTCAGCGGGAAGAAGTCCTGACCCGGCTTGGCCGTCTTGGCGCCGACCACGGTGGCCAGCACCACGGTATCTTCGACGTCGACGATCACGGCACCGCTCGCCTGGCGAGCGACTTCGCCGGTTTCGAGGCGAACCTTATGTTGTCCCCACTGAAATTCTTTGACGATCTTATTGAACATAGTCATTGCTTTTCCTCATCGTTATGCCGCGCGGACCAGAAGCGGCGCGGCAACGCCAGGACCGGCGCCGCATGGGAAGAGTAGTGTTATGCCATTCCAGAGAACCACGCCTTACGATAAGTACGCGCGCGAACCGCTGGAATGACACAAAGCTCCGCCCCTGAAGCCCGGCCATGAATCTCTTCTTTACTGCTTGCTCTACTGCTTGATTACTGCTGCTTGATTCCTACTACCTGCTCCCGCCGCATGAACCGGCCACGCCACTGCGGGGAACAGCCGGCGCGCATCACATGAAGCGCACCGTGCAAAAACAAAATGCCTGTATCAGTGGAACTGACACAGGCATCTTGCTGAACGACTGGCCGATTACTTACGCAGACCCAGCTTCTCGATCAGTGCGCGGTAACGATCCGCGTCCTTACCCTTCAGGTAGTCGAGCAGCTTACGACGGCGGCTCACCATGCGCAGCAGACCGCGGCGGCTGTGGTGATCTTTCGTGTGTGCCTTGAAGTGAACGGTCAGTTCGTTGATGCGGGTCGTGAGCAGCGCGACCTGAACTTCGGGGGAGCCGGTGTCGTTAGCTGCGCGTGCGAATTGCGCAACGACTTCGGACTTCTTGCTTGTTTCAACTGCGGACATGTCGATTTCCTTAAGAACTAGACAGGCGGTCACGGAAGAAAGGCCGTGCCGTGGGTTACCCGTGTGCTTTAAATATTGCCGACGCACCTCTGATACAGGTCCGCCTCACAACGGGACGCGTATTGTAGCACAGCCGATTCTGGCCGCGAAGCCCGCTGCACCGGGCGATGACGCGCGCCGCCCGCGTCAGGGCCGCTTCATCTTGCAGACCGTCGGCAGGGCCGTGCGCTCGGGCGGCAGCGCCAGTACCGTGCGAAAACCGTAGCCGGAGCCTTCGTTATCGAAATGCACACCCGGCGTACCGGCCTTGTCCATCTCCATCACGTAAAGGGGCTGAATCAGTTGATGGTCGTCGGCGCGCATCCGCGAGGCGTGGAAGCCGTTGTCGAAACGGATTCCTTCGAGGGCTTTCGCTACCGCCGTCGGGTCGGCGCTGCCGGCGCGGGTCATCGCCGCGGCCAAGGTCTCGATCATCAGCGGCATGCGCAGCACCGGGTAATCGTCCTGCGCGGCCGGGAAACGGGTCCGGAAGGCGGCGTACCAGGCGTCGGATTGCGCGCCGCCGGCGTTCGGGTGCCAGTCGGCCACGGCGATCACGTGGCCGACGCCGGCGTCGCCCAACGCGGCGGGCGCGCCGAGGCTGTTGCCGTAGAACGTGTAGAACTTCGTGTCCAACCCCTGTTCGCGCGCGGCCTTGACGAGCAGCGTCAGGTCGTTGCCCCAGTTGCCCGTGATCACGGCGTCCGCCCCGCTCGCGCGGATCTTCGCGATGTACGGCGCGAAGTCCTTCACGCGCCCGATCGGATGAAATTCGTCGCCGACCACGGCGATGTCCGGACGCTTCGTCGCCAGCGTCGAACGCGCGAGGCTGCTGACGTCGTGGCCGAAGCTGTAATCCTGGTTCAGCAGATAGACCTTCTTCACCGCCTTGTCGCGCTGGATCACGTCGGCCAGCGCATCCATGCGCATGCCCGCGTGCGCGTCGAAGCGGAAATGCCAGAAGCTGCAGTTGGCGTTGGTCAGCGCGGGGTCGTCGGCGGAATAGTTGAGAAACAGTTCGCGGTTGCCCGGTTCGCGGCTGTTCTGCTTGTCGATCGCGCCGATCAGCGCGGCGGCGACCGCCGAACTGTTGCCCTGCATGATGTAGCCGATATGGCGGTCGGCGGCCGCGCGCAGTTGCGTGAGCGCTTCCTCGGTGCCGCCCTTGCTGTCGAGCACGACCAGCTCGAACGGATGCGCGCCGTCGGCCAGTTTCACACCGCCATGCGCATTCACCTGCTCGATGCCGAAGCGCAAGTTGCGCTCCACGGCGGCGCCCGCGTTGGCGAACGGGCCGGACATCCCTTCGATCAGCGCCAACTGGATCGGCGCGCCGGTGGGCTTGCTCGCGGACTTCGCCGCCGCTTTAGCTACGAGGTTAGGCGCCAGGCTAGTTGCCGGGCTAGCTGCGGGGTCGACCACGCGATTAGTCGCGGTCGCACCAGGCTCGCTCGCTGCATACGCTACCGCGGCCACCGCCGCCATCGACATCGCCGCCAGCGCCACTGCCGCGCTCCGTTGCCACTTCGCCATCGTCATCGCCCCACCTGTTAGATGAAAGCGCGGATCATAGGTCGTTCATGACGGAATAAGCAAGCCGGCGCGGGCGTTATCGTAGTGCCCGGCCGGCTCTTCACGAAGCGCAAATCTTTTGCCACAGCGCGTGTCAAAATAATGCGTCTCGATGATAAAAACCGCTACTCAAACGCCATCGGAGGAATACATGTTCAACCGCCATCACACCACGGCGGCCTCGATCGGAGCGCCTGCCGCAGGGCGCCTGCGCCGCGCGGCGCTCGTCTGCCTGGGCGCGCTGGCGCTCGCCGGCTGCGCGCAGCCGTGGCAGCAATACCAGCAAGGCGCGGACGAATCGACCATTGTTGCGCGCCTCGGTCCGCCGCGTGAAAGCTACGACTTGCCGAACGGCGGCAAGCGGCTGATGTGGCCGACCCAGCCGATGGGCGAAACCACCACCGCGGCCGACATCGACTCGGCCGGCAAAATCGTCAACGTGCGCCAGGTGCTGCAGCCCAACGAGTTCTATCGTGCGGAAATCGGCAAATGGACCAAGAGCGACGTGCTGGTGAACTTCGGCCGTCCGGTCGAAACGTCGTACTTCCCGTTGATGAAGCGCGAAGTCTGGACCTATCGCTATCTGGAAGACAATGTCTGGTACATGATGTACAGCTTTTATTTCGACGAGCAGGGCATCGTGCGTCTTACGCAAAAAACGCCCGACCCGTTGCACGATCCGGATCGCCGCAGCCTGTTCTGAGCGCCATTCAAGCCGTTTCGCATATGTCTACAAAGCCGCCTTCCCAAGCGGCTTTTTTTTATTTATTGCGCATGACGGCGAATTTTATTTCGCGCACAGCGGATTTATTTTTTGATAGAAAGGCATTCGTAAGGATTGATTCGGTGCTGGCCTCCCATGAGGCCGCACGCGCGTAGCCGTGAATTCGACGCCGAATGAATTCGCCACACTTACGGAGCCACTATCGATGAACCGTCCCAAACGCCTGCTGGTCGCCAACGTCGCCTGGGCGCATGAAACCGCCGTGCGCAATCCCGAGTTTTTTCGCGATCTGGTGCGAGGTCAAAATCCCCACGTACTGTGGATCGGCTGCTCGGACAGCCGCGTGCCGGCCGAGACCATCACCCACTGCGAGCCAGGCGACCTGTTCGTCCACCGCAATATTGCCAACCTTTTTCAGCCCGACGACGACAATTCGGCGAGCGTCCTCGAATATGCGGTGAAGGTGCTGAAGGTCGGTCATGTGATTGTCTGCGGCCACTACGGGTGCGGCGGCGTGCGCGCCGCGCTGCTGCCGCCCGAGCCGAGCCTGCCGCACGTGAATCGGCGGATCGCACCGCTTTGCACGCTCGCCAAAGCGCATCGGGAAGAACTGCAGGGTCACGAGGGCGAGCGTGAGCGCGTCAACCGTCTCGCCGAACTGAACGTGCTTGAACAGGTGCGCGGGTTACGCGCGCACCCCATCGTGCGGGACGCCGAAGCGGCGCCGCTCGTGCACGGCTGGATCTTCGCGCTCGAAGACGGGCGCATCAAGGTCCTCACGTCCGGCTACGACGCCGACGACGCGATGACCTGCGCGACCGCCGCCCACAGCGCCGCCTAGCACGACACTGCGGCGACACTTCGGCGACACCTCATGCGAATCCGATCCGGTTCAGCTTTCGCCGCATTCCAGGCCCCACTCCTCACGGCACCGACACCATGAACCTTCGAGCTTTCTTCTCCACGTTTCAGCGCGACCTGCTTGCGGGCACGGTCGTTTTTCTGGTGGCCCTGCCGCTCTGTTTAGGCATCGCCAACGCATCGGGCGTCGAACCATTTGCCGGGCTCGTCTCGGGCATCGTCGGCGGCCTGGTGGTGGCCGTGCTGAGCGGCTCACGCTTGAGCGTGAGCGGGCCGGCGGCGGGCCTCGTCGTGATCGTCGTCGACGGGATCGCGCAGCTCGGCAGCTTCTCCGCATTCCTGCTGGCCGTGCTGCTGTCCGGCGCGATCCAGTTCGGCTTCGGCATGCTCAAGGCCGGTCGTTTTGCCGCCTATGTGCCGTCGCCGGTGATCAAGGGCATGCTCGCGGCCATCGGCGTGCTGCTCATCGTCAAACAGTTTCCGCTCGCGCTCGGGTTATCCGGCGTGAATTCGGTGTCGGGCACGCAAAGTGTCGCGCAGGCGGCCGGCGCGGTCGCCACGCCATTCGGTTCGATCTCGCTGGCGGCCTGCGTGATCACCTTGCTATCGCTAGCAATTCTGATCGGCTGGGAAACCCGCGCATTTCGACGCTTCGCACTGGTGCGCCGCGTACCGGCGCCGCTCGCGGTCGTTCTGCTAGGAATCGGCGCGACGTTGCTGCTCAGCGTGCTGGCGCCATCGCTTGCGCCGCTCGCCGAACATCGGGTCGCCCTGCCGCCGCTGGAATCGTTCGCCGCGTTGCAACTCGCACTGGAGTGGGCCGACTTCGGGCCGCACTTCGCACAGCTCGTCAATCCCGATGTCTGGCGCGTCGCGATCACGCTGGCCATCGTCGCGAGCCTGGAAACGTTGCTGAGCCTCGAAGCCGTCGAGCAGATCGATCCCGAACGACGCGCCGCGCCGCCGGATCGCGAACTGAAGGCGCAAGGCGTGGGCAATCTGATTGCCGGCGCAATCGGCGGATTGCCGATCACGTCGGTGATCGTGCGCAGTTCGGCCAACGTGCACGCGGGCGCGCAAAGCCGGCTCTCGGCGATCATTCACGGCGTGCTGCTGCTCGTCAGCGTGTTTGCGCTCACTAGCGTGATCAACCTGATTCCGCTGGCCTGTCTCGCGGCGATTCTGATTTTCACGGGACTGAAGCTCGCCAAGCCGTCGCTGTTCGTCGCCGTCGCGAAACAGGGTTTTGCGCCGTTCGCGCCGTTTATCGTCACCCTCGTCGGCGTGCTCGCGACCGACCTGCTGATCGGTATCGTGCTCGGCATTCTGTGCAGCGTGCTGCTCGCGCTGTATGCGAATCTGCGCAGCCCGATCGTGCTCGCGCAACACGGCGATCACTATCTGCTGTCGTTTCGCAAGGACGTGTCGTTTCTCGGCAAGGTGCCGCTCAAGCACTACCTGCAGCAGATTCCCGACGGCGCCACCTTGATCGTCGATGCAACGCGCGCCGATTTCGTCGACCACGACGTGCGCGAACTGCTCGACACGTTCGTGGCCGATGCGCCGCGGCGCGATATCGCCGTCGAAGTGCGGCACCAGGTCCAGGCGCAAGCGCGCGCGTCACGTGGCTGGACGATGCGACGCACGGCAACGGAATAACGCCGCTCACAATGAACAAAGCCCCGCGCCAATCAAGGCACGGGGCTTTCTTAACTCATACGACAACGGTGAACGGTGGCCACGCAGCCGCGCCGTCAGCGCGCTGCGACTGCGCCACTTACTCCGAACGTTGCGGATTCAGCTTGTCCGCGTTCGAATACAGCTTGTTGAGCGCCGAGATATACGCCTTGGCCGAAGCGGCGACGATATCCGGATCGGTGCCCACGCCGTTGACGATACGTCCGCTTTTCGACAGACGCACGGTCACTTCGCCTTGCGCCTGCGTACCGGTGGTGATCGCGTTCACCGAATACAGCAGCAGTTCCGAGCCGCTGCCCACTTCCGTTTCGATCGCGTTCAGCGTGGCGTCGACGGGACCGTTGCCACGCGCTTCGCCGGTCACTTCCTTGCCTTCCACCGAAAACACGATTTTCGCGTGCGGCTGCTCGCCGGTTTCCGAGTGTTGCGACAGCGACAGGAACTTGTAGTGCTCCCTCTCCTGCGCCTCGGCCGACTCTTCCGTGACGATCGCGATAATGTCTTCGTCGAAGATTTCCGACTTGCGGTCGGCCAGTTCCTTGAAGCGCGCGAACGCCGTGTTCAATTCCGCTTCGCTATCCAGCGCGATACCCAGTTCCTGCAGACGCTGCTTGAACGCGTTACGGCCCGACAGCTTGCCGAGCACGATCTTGTTCGCGCTCCAGCCCACGTCTTCGGCGCGCATGATTTCATAGGTGTCGCGCGCCTTCAGCACGCCGTCCTGGTGAATGCCCGACGCGTGCGCAAAAGCGTTCGCGCCGACCACCGCCTTGTTCGGCTGCACGACGAAACCGGTGATCTGCGACACCAGCTTGGAAGCCGGCACGATCTGCGTGGTATCGAGACCGATATCGAGCCCGAAGTAATCCTTGCGGGTCTTCACGGCCATCACGATTTCTTCGAGCGACGTGTTGCCCGCGCGCTCGCCGAGCCCGTTGATCGTGCACTCGACTTGACGCGCGCCGCCGATCTGCACACCGGCCAGTGAATTCGCCACCGCCATGCCGAGGTCGTTATGGCAATGCACCGAGAACACCGCTTTATCCGAGTTCGGAATGCGCTCGCGCAGCGTTTTCACGAGCTGGCCGTACAACTCCGGCACGCCATAGCCAACCGTATCCGCGATATTGATGGTGGTCGCGCCTTCGGCGATCACCGCTTCCAGCACGCGGCACAGGAAATCCATATCCGAGCGGCTGCCGTCTTCCGGCGAGAACTCGACGTCGTCGGTGAATTTTCGGGCGAAACGCACGGCCAGCCTGGCTTGCTCGAACACCTGGTCCGGCGTCATGCGCAGCTTCTTTTCCATGTGCAACGGCGAGGTTGCAATGAACGTGTGGATGCGGAAGTGATCGGCGGGTTTGAGCGCGTCGGCCGCGCGCTGAATGTCCTTGTCGTTCGCGCGGGCGAGCGAGCAGACGGTGCTGTCCTTGATCAGGCCCGCGATCGTGTGAATCGAATCGAAGTCGCCGTTCGAGCTTGCCGCGAAGCCCGCTTCGATCACGTCCACTTTCATCCGTTCGAGTTGCTTGGCGATACGGATTTTTTCTTCCTTCGTCATCGACGCGCCGGGCGATTGTTCGCCGTCTCGCAACGTGGTGTCGAATATGATCAGTTTGTCGGACATGTCGGGTCTCCTGCGGAGTCGTTCAATTGTGGGGATGGGATATTGGAATCTGGCTGTCTGCGCCACCGCTGGCGACGCTCGATCACGGACGAGGTGAACCGAGGGTAAAAACGATCAGCGTGGCCAAAAGCGTGACGGTCGGCGCGACGATCCGCGCGGCAGACGCTCCAGCATTGGCACGCTCCGCGGCTCGCCGCCTGTCGAGACTTGTTGCGCGGCTTGGCAAGGAACGTGAACGCATTGATCCAACGACTATAGCGACATTCCCGCCGCCGTGCAATTAGCGCCGGACCTGCCTGCGACGGGCCGCAGGGTGCCGCCGGACGGGCTCGCCGAATGAAAAAACGGCGGCCCGAAGGCCGCCGTTTTTTATGTCGTGCCTGGCAGCGCAGACAAACGAACCGCTACCTGTCTACCGACACCGATCTAGCCGGATTCGCCCTGCCCCGCACCGCCTGATAACCCCAGAAAACGTAGCCGGACAGGCCGTACAGCACGAACAGGCCGAACAGCATCAACGGCGGGTCGGAGGACACCAGCACGAACGCGACCACCACCAGCAGAATCACGCCGAACGGCACGCGATGCCGCACGTCGAGCGCTTTGCCGCTGTAGAACGGCGCGTTCGACACCATCGTCACGCCGGCGTAAATCGTCAGCACGAAAGCGACCCACGGCAACCACACCAGCTTGAGCGGCACGCGGTTGTCCGTAGCGAGCCACACGAAACCAGCGATAAGCGCCGCCGCGGCCGGGCTTGGCATGCCCTGGAAGAAACGCTTGTCGACCACGCCGATGTTCGTGTTGAACCGCGCGAGACGCAATGCCGCGCCCGAACAGTAGACGAACGCCGCGAGCCAGCCCCAACGGCCGAGGTCCTTCAGAATCCACTCGTACATGACCAGCGCCGGCGCCACGCCGAACGACACCATGTCCGACAGGCTGTCGAACTGCTCGCCGAACGCACTTTGCGTATGCGTCATGCGGGCGACGCGGCCGTCCATGCCGTCGAGCACCATGGCTACGAAGATCGCGATGGCCGCGACCTCGAAACGCACATTCATGGCCTGCACCACGGCAAAGAAGCCGCAGAACAAGGCGGCCGTGGTGAAGGCGTTCGGCAGCAGATAAATGCCGCGCTTTCTCAGGAACTGCTGACGCTGCGCACGCCGGCTGTCTACCGCCGCCTCCGTCACCATCGGCTTGTTGCGGCGGAACGGACGCGGAAGCGGTCCGCTATTACGGGGTCGACGCGGTTTGAATGCGGCCATTCGGAAAACCTCCTTGGTGCCGCTTTATAGTTCAGCGAGGATCGTGGACGACGCCGAAACCTTCTCGCCGATCGACACACGCGGACGGCTGCCCACTGGCAGATACACGTCGACGCGCGAACCGAAGCGGATAAATCCGTAACGTTGACCACGGGTAAGCGGCTCACCTGCCCGTACGTAGCAAAGAATGCGCCGCGCGATCAAACCGGCGATCTGCACCGAAGTCACCGTCTGGCCGCCGGCCATTTCGATCACCACCGCATTGCGCTCGTTTTCGGTCGAAGCCTTGTCCACGGCGGCATTCAGGTACGCACCCGGAAAATATTCGACCTTGGAGATCGCGCCATCCACCGGCGAACGTTGCGAGTGGACGTTGAACACGTTCATGAACACGCTGATTTTCAGCGCTTCACGATTGGCGTACGGATCATGCGCGGTTTCGACAGCGACGATGCGGCCGTCGGCCGGGCACAGCACGGCATTCGCCTGCGTGGGGATCGGGCGCGCGGGATCGCGGAAAAATTGCACGACGAAGATCAGGAGGAGCCAGAACAGCCATGAAAAGCCGAACCCCGCGATGAAGTGAACCAGCAGTGCAACGACGGCCGCGATGGCAATGAACGGCCAGCCTTCTCGCGCGATGATCGGATGAGGGTAATTCATGAATGGCTTCTGTGTTTTTGTAAAACCGTAGGATAGCAAAAGCCGCCCAGGGTTCAGCACCCTTGGGCGGCTTTTTGATCTGTCCGGCTGTTACGGCATGACGCCGCACCGGACATCAGCTACAAGCAGCTTAGTTCTTCGACTGGTCGACCAGCTTGTTCGCGGCGATCCACGGCATCATCGAACGCAGCTTTGCACCGACCGTTTCGATCTGGTGTTCAGCCGTCAGACGGCGGCGCGATTGCAGCGTGGGTGCGCCAGCCTTGTTTTCGATGATGAAGCTCTTCGCGTACTCGCCCGTCTGAATGTCGGTCAGCACGGCCTTCATCGCCTTCTTCGTTTCAGCCGTCACGATACGCGGACCCGTCACGTACTCGCCGTATTCGGCGTTGTTCGAGATCGAGTAGTTCATGTTCGCGATGCCGCCTTCATAGATCAGGTCGACGATCAGCTTCAGTTCGTGCAGGCATTCGAAGTACGCCATTTCCGGCGCGTAGCCTGCTTCCACCAGCGTTTCGAAGCCGGCCTTGATCAGGTCGACCGTACCGCCGCACAGCACGGCTTGTTCGCCGAACAGGTCGGTTTCCGTTTCTTCGCGGAAGTTGGTTTCGATGATACCGGCACGGCCGCCGCCGTTCGCTGCTGCGTACGACAAAGCGATGTCACGTGCTGCGCCCGACTTGTCTTGCGCGACGGCGATCAGGTGCGGCACGCCGCCACCTTGCGAGTAGGTGCCGCGAACCGTGTGGCCCGGCGCCTTCGGCGCGATCATGATCACGTCGAGGTCGGCGCGCGGAATCACTTGACCGTAGTGAACGTTGAAGCCGTGCGCGAAGGCCAGCGCAGCGCCTTGCTTGGCGTTGGCGTGCACTTCTTTCGCATAGACTTCGGCGATCTGCTCGTCCGGCAGCAGCATCATGACCACGTCTGCGCCCTTGACGGCTTCCGCCACTTCCTTGACTTGCAGGCCGGCGTTCTCAGCCTTGCTCCACGATGCGCCGCCCTTGCGCAGACCGACCGTGATGTTCACGCCGCTTTCCTTCAGGTTCAGCGCGTGCGCATGGCCTTGCGAGCCATAGCCGATGATCGTGACTTGCTTGCCCTTGATGAGGGAGAGGTCAGCGTCCTTGTCGTAGAAAACTTTCATGTCGGTTCCTTGGCTAAATTCGATGATTCAATGAAATTCAAATACTGCAAATAGTGTGTTGCTTGGCCGGGTTGGTGCAGGCACGGCCCGGCCTGGATCGAGACGGTTGAGCGCTCGCGCGTTACACCTTCAGAATGCGCTCGCCGCGACCGATACCCGAGCCGCCCGTGCGGACCGTTTCGAGAATCGCCGTAGCGTCGAGCCCTTCGATAAAGGCATCGAGCTTGTCGCTCGCGCCCGTCAGTTCGATCGTGTAGGTCTTTTCGGTGACGTCGATGATGCGGCCGCGGAAAATATCCGACATCCGTTTCATCTCCTCACGTTCCTTGCCGACCGCCCTCACCTTGATCAACATCAGCTCGCGCTCGATGTGGGCGCCCTCGGTAAGGTCGACCACTTTCACCACCTCGATCAGGCGGTTCAGATGCTTCGTGATCTGTTCGATCACGTCGTCCGAGCCAATGGAGACGATGGTCATGCGCGACAGCGAACGGTCTTCGGTCGGAGCCACCGTCAAGGTTTCAATGTTGTAGCCGCGTGCCGAGAAGAGACCAACCACGCGTGATAACGCGCCCGGTTCGTTTTCCAGCAGGACGGAAATGATGTGTCTCATGATTCGCTTCTTCCAGATGTTTTGTCGATGTCCACGAACGGCTTCGCGCCGCTTGGTCCGCCCTCGCCTTTCATGAAGGCGCGCATGACGAAGCCGGCACCGATGCCGTCGTTATAGATCTTCCGAACCCATGAGCATCTCGGTGATGCCCTTGCCGGCCTGGACCATCGGCCAGACGTTTTCGGTCGGATCGGTCTGGAAATCGAGAAACACCGTGCGATCTTTCAGGCGCAGCGCTTCCTTCAGCGCCGGCTCCACATCTGCCGTACGCTCAATACGCATGCCGACGTGGCCGTACGCTTCGGCGAGCTTCACGAAATCCGGCAACGCATCCATGTACGAATGCGAATAGCGCTTGCTGTATTCGATCTGCTGCCACTGGCGCACCATGCCCAGATAGCGGTTGTTCAGCGAAATGATCTTCACCGGAGTCTCGTACTGCTTACAGGTGGAGAGCTCCTGGATGCACATCTGGATCGAGCCTTCGCCCGTGATACAGAGCACGTCGTCGTCCGGGTGCGCCATCTTCACGCCCATCGCCGCCGGCAGGCCGAAGCCCATCGTGCCGAGACCGCCGGAATTGATCCAGCGGCGCGGCTTGTTGAAGCGATAGAACTGCGCCGCCCACATCTGATGCTGGCCGACGTCGGAACACACGAAGGCATTGCCGTCGGTCAGTTCCCACGCCTTTTCCACCACGTACTGCGGCTTGATGATGTCGCTCTTGCGGTCGAACTTGAGGCAGTCTTTCGCGCGCCAGGCTTCGATGTCCTTCCACCAGTCGGCGAGCGCCGCGGTGTCCGGGCCATGCTCGGCCGTTTGCAGTTGCTCGATCAGTTCCTTCAGCACTTCCTTCACGTCGCCGACGATCGGAATGTCGACCTTGACGCGCTTGGAAATGGAGGAAGGATCGATGTCGATATGGATGATCTTGCGCGGACGCGACGAGAAGTGCGCCGGGTCGCCGATCACACGGTCGTCGAAACGCGCTCCGATCGCGATCAGCACGTCGCAGTGCTGCATCGCCATGTTGGCTTCGTACGTGCCGTGCATGCCGAGCATGCCGAGGAATTTCTTGTCGCTCGCGCGGTAGCCGCCCAGGCCCATCAACGTGTTGGTGACGGGATAGCCGAGCAGATCGGCGAACTGGTTCAGCTCACGCGATGCATCCGCGAGAATGATGCCGCCGCCGGTGTAGATGTACGGGCGCTTGGCCGACAGCAACAGCGAGACCGCTTTGCGGATCTGGCCGGAGTGGCCCTTCGTGACCGGATTGTACGAGCGCAGCGAAACGGTCTTGAGCGGTTCGTACTGGCAAGGCGCTTTCGACACGTCTTTCGGAATGTCGATCAGCACCGGGCCGGGACGGCCGGTACGGGCAATGAAGAACGCTTTCTTGACGGTAGCGGCGAGGTCGCGCACGTCCTTCACGAGGAAGTTGTGCTTCACGCAAGGACGCGTGATGCCGACCGTGTCGCATTCCTGGAACGCATCCTGGCCGATCGCGGCAGTCGGCACCTGGCCGCTGATCACCACCATGGGAATCGAATCCATGTACGCGGTGGCGATGCCGGTCACCGCATTGGTGACGCCGGGGCCGGAGGTCACGAGGCACACACCGACCTTGCCGGTGGAACGCGAATAAGCGTCGGCGGCGTGGACCGCGGCCTGCTCGTGGCGCACGAGGATATGCTGGAACTTGTCCTGCTTGTACAGCTCGTCGTAAATGTAGAGTACCGAGCCGCCGGGATAGCCCCACACAAACTCGACGTCTTCGTCGGCCAGTGCCTTCATGAGCACGGTGGCGCCGATAGAGTCAGCTTCGGGATGGGGTGTCGTATCCGACGTGGAGAATTCCGCGCTGGGCATATTCATTAATTCACCTTTCGAAATTTCGGCAAAAATTTGATCGGGTGCTCTCTGCCGGGCTTGTGGCTCGGGTTCAAGCGGCGCGTCCAGTTGACAGGTGAGCTTCTTGGGCCACACCTCAATTGAGACAAGTCACTTATGTTGCGAACCAGCGACGATATCTGCAGACGCCCGCGCGGTCAAGCAAATATTGCCGTGGCGCCATCAGCCAAATCTGGCCAACTAGCCGAAAGCGACCGAAAGCTTGTTATAAAGATGCAAGGTGCATCACGTTTCGCCCCAGCGGCGCAAAAGTTTGTTAGCATCCGCGAGTTTTACGACATTTTTCGACCGATTACGCGCACGCTCGCTGCGCCGACCCCCAACGGATGGCATCAGACAAGGAACTCGCCGATTTTCTGGCGGGCGTCGAAAGGCGCGCATTCAAGCAGACGGTCTACGCCGTGCGGGACGACGACGCCTCGCTGGATATCGTGCAGGACGCGATGATCAAGCTCGCCGAAAAATACGGTGACCGTCCGGCGGCCGAACTTCCGCTGCTGTTTCAGCGTATTCTGCAGAATGCGATGCACGACTATTTCCGTCGTGCCAAAGTACGCAATACTTGGGTCAGTCTGTTCTCCTCGCTCGGCAACGCCGACGACGAAGATTTCGACCCGCTCGAGACCTTCGAGGCCCAGCAGGGCTCGGCGGGCTCAGAGAGCAACGAACAGAAGCTCGAACGCGAACAGGTCCTGCAGTTAATCGACGACGAGATCCAAAAGTTACCGGCACGTCAACGGGAGGCGTTTCTCATGCGTTATTGGGAAGATATGGATGTCGCCGAGACTGCCGCCGCCATGGGCTGCTCCGAAGGCAGTGTGAAAACGCACTGCTCGCGGGCTACCCACACGCTGGCGCAAGCGCTCAAGGCCAAAGGAATCACGCTATGAGCTCCCTAGAAACCAAAGAACTCGAGTTCGCCCGCCAGGTGCGCCGCGCGCTCGACGAAAACGCCGCCAGCATTCCGTCCGCCGCCGTCGATCGACTCGCCGCGGCGCGCCGTGCCGCGCTTGCCCGCAAGAAGCCCGAAACCGTGAGCGCGCCGGTGTTCGTGCCGGCCTTCGCCGGCGCGGGCATGGCAACCGGCATGCCGCCGGTCGAACTGCCTCAGCGCCGCCGTTCGCCGCTGCGCCGTTTCGCGCTTGCGTGGCCGCTGGCCGCGCTGGTCATCAGCCTCGTGGGTATTGCCTACTGGGAAGACCAGCAACGCACCGCTGAACTTGCCGATATCGATGCCGCCATGCTAAGCGACGACCTGCCGCTCAATGCCTATCTCGACCACGGTTTCAACGCGTACCTTTCACGCGCCCACTGAGCGGGAGATTCTTCGGGTGAGTTACAAGCGCGGCCTGGCCGTTGTTTTCGGATGCACGATCGCGGCCCTGGTGTCGTTTGCCGCGACTTATCCGCGCTTTTATCCGAGTCCGTCGCCCGTCAGCGCGCGTGCCCCGGGCGCCAACGTGACCGCCAAGGCGCCCGCGCCGACGCTCGCCGTCGAATTGCCCAGCCTGCCCGGCAGCAACAGTCCGATGGCGTGGTCGCGACTGACCTCAGCCGAGCATATCGCGCTCGCGCCGTTCGAAGCGCAATGGGATTCCTTCAGCGAGGAACGCAAGCGAAAATGGGTCAAGATCGCGTCGCGTTATCCGAAGATGTCGGCAGATGCGCAAAAACGCTTGCATGACCGGATGACTGAGTGGACCCGTATGACGCCCGATCAGCGGCGCGTCGCGCGTGAAAACTATCAGGTGTCGAAGGAATTGCCGCGCGAAGCCCGCCAGAACGCGTGGAAGGCGTATCAGCAGTTGCCCGAAGAGCAGAAGGAACGGCTCGCCGCCAGCGAACGCAAGCGCCGGCCCAGTGTGGTCAGCGCGCCGCCTTCGGGCCGCAGCGAGATCAAGGGGCTCGATCGTCTCGTCAATGCGCGTGAGCACGGCGCAAGCGGCACGGCAGCGGCCAGCGCCGCAGCCGCGGCTTCATTGCCGAGCCCAGTCGTCGCGCCGTCGATTCCCGCCGCCGGCAGCTTCGTGCCCGCTACGCCGCTGCCGGTTTCGCCGGGCGAAGCGCCGTCGATCTTCAACGGCTCCTGAGCCCGGCGCCGCCGCCGTGTCCCAACCGCTCGCGTCCCATGCCATCGCTGCCGACAGCAACAACGGCAACGCACCCACCGTCCGGCGGCGCCTCGCTGCGCTGCTCTACGAAGCGCTGATCCTGTTCGGCGTGGTGTTCGTCGCGGGGTATCTGTTCAGCACGCTGACGCAGCAACGCAACGGCTTGACCCATCACAACCTGCTGGCGACATGGATCGGCCTCGTGGTCGGCGTGTACTTCGTCTGGTTCTGGACCCACAGCGGCCAGACCTTGCCGATGAAAACCTGGCGCCTGCGCGTGGTCGCCGCCAACGGCGCGCCGCTCTCCACCGGCCGCGCGATCGCCCGCTACGTGCTTGCGTGGCTGTGGTTTTTGCCGCCGCTGGCGCTACATCCGCTACTCGGGCTCAAACTGCCGCAAACGCTCATGATCGCCGGCATCTGGTTCGTGTTGTGGGCGGCTACCGGTCGCTTCGATCCGCAGCGCCAATTCCTGCACGACCGCCTTGCGGGCACTCGAGTCGTCAGCGTTTCGCGCTGAGCTGTCGCGCCTCAGCCGGTCGTTTATTTCGCCCTCCTGCCGAGTAGCCATCGTTTCCCGCGGGCCTCGCCAGACGCGCTGCCGCACTAGCCGCCAAATTATTTCGCGCCGCTGTAGGGCCGCTACCACACAACGTGCCTCACGCGATCCGCGGCTTAGGTGACCTCTCAATTACTTCGCCCTACCGTCGGTCCGTCACCAATCCGCGCGAGTCAAGCCTGTCGCGGGCAATCTGCGTTCCGAGCTCCGCCCTTCACGCCGACCAGATCCTCTCCCGCCCCCCCGTAGTAATAAGAACTTCTCATGACTGTCACGGCACAGTCACGCACACTTGGCCCAATACGGGCACCGCAACTCGACGCGTGAGCCATGGACCCCAAAACGTCCGCGACTTCCCTGTTCCGCCAGACCGGCCCGAGCGTCGACCCAGTCGCGTTCCGCCCGGAACCCAACCACAGTCACGGCTTGCCGTTGCCCGTGGCGCCACTGCCGCTCGACGCCAACGCCAGTCATCACGACGACGATCACGCCGAGCCGCATCGCTACCGCACCATCTGGCTGTCCGACATCCATCTCGGCTCGAGTGGCTGCCAGGCGCCCTATCTGCTCGACTTCCTGCGTCACAACGAGTCGGAGTATCTGTACCTGGTGGGCGACATCATCGACGGCTGGCAGTTGAAGAAAGGCTGGTACTGGCCGCAGGCCCACAACGACGTCGTGCAGAAGGTACTGCGCAAGGCGCGCAAAGGCACGCAAGTGATCTATGTGCCCGGCAATCACGACGAAGCCGCGCGCCAGTTCTGCGACCTCGCGTTCGGCGACATCCACGTGCGCGGCGAGGCGTTTCACACCACGCTCGCCGGCAAGCGTCTGTGGATCGTGCACGGCGATCTGTTCGACGGCGTGATTCAGCACGCCAAGTGGCTCGCCTATCTCGGCGACACGCTCTACACGATGATCCTGATCCTGAACCGCTGGTTCAACCGGATCCGCAGCCGGCTCGGTTTTCCATATTGGTCGCTGTCGCAGTACCTGAAGCACCAGGTGAAGAACGCGGTCAATTTCATTTCCTCGTTCGAACGCGTGATGACCGACGAAGCGCGCCGCCGCGGCTGCGACGGCGTGGTCTGCGGGCACATCCATAAAGCCGAGATACGCGATATCGACGGCGTCCTGTATTGCAACGACGGCGACTGGGTCGAAAGCCTGTCGGCCCTCGTCGAGACGTATGAAGGCGAACTCAAGGTGATCTACTGGACCGTGATGCGCTCTCCGGAAATGGGCGTGCAAAAGGCCCGGGCGACCGCGTAGTCCCTGCTTGTCAACTCCTCTTATGGGCCGAAACCGATGAAGATCATGATCGTCACCGACGCATGGGAACCGCAGGTCAATGGCGTCGTGCGCACGCTGAAAAACACCACGCGCGAACTCAGCGCGCTCGGCCATCACGTCGATCTGCTGACGCCGCTCGAATTCAAGACGATCCCTTGCCCGACTTATCCGGAGATCCGCCTCTCGCTGCTGCCGCGCCGCAAACTGCGCGAGCGTATCGACGCGTTCTCACCCGACGCGTTGCACATCGCCACTGAAGGTCCGCTCGGCATGGCCGCGCGCGCCTACGCGATCCAGCACAAGCTGCCGTTCACCACCGCTTATCACACGCGTTTTCCGGAGTACGTGCAGGCGCGTTTCGGCATTCCGCTCGCCGCGACCTACAAGTTCCTGCACTGGTTTCACAAGCCGTCGCTGGCCGTGATGGCGCCCACGCCGGTCGTCAAGAGCGACCTCGAGAAATTCGGTTTCACCAACGTCGTGCTGTGGACGCGCGGTGTCGACCTGGACATCTTCCATCAGATGGACTCGAAGGTGCTCAATAGCGCGCGGCCGATCTTTCTGTACGTCGGACGTGTGGCAGTCGAGAAAAACGTCGAGGCGTTTCTGAAGCTCGATCTGCCCGGTTCGAAGTGGGTCGCAGGTGAAGGTCCGGCACTCGCCGAACTGAAGTCGCGCTATCCGCAAGCGAATTATTTGGGTGTGCTGACGCAGGCCGAGTTGGCGAAGGTCTATGCGGCGGCGGATGTCTTCGTGTTCCCGAGCCGCACCGACACGTTCGGGCTCGTGCTGCTCGAAGCGCTCGCCTGCGGCACGCCGGTCGCGGCGTATCCGGTCACCGGCCCGATCGATGTGCTCGGCGACGGCGGCGCGGGCGCGATGCATGAAGATCTGCGTGAAGCCTGCCTCGAAGCCTTGAAGATCGATCGCAACCATGCGCGCGCGTGGGCCGAACGCTTCTCGTGGGCGGCGGCCTCCGAGCAATTCGCCGCGCATCTGAAGCCGCTGCCGCGCGCCTCGTATCGCGAGGAAAGCGCCGCCGCGTGATGCGGCGTGCCGAGCCGTCCATGCGAACCAGACCATCCACCGTGGGACGCGCGTCGAACGGCGCGCTGCGTGCCGTCGATACCGACAACGACAACCACACCGCGAGCATCGAACCGTTCGACGACGTACACGAGCCAGGCACGCCGAATCATGCAGATCACGCGCATGGTTTGAACGGCGCGAATGGGGCGAACGGGGCGAGCATTGCGAACGGCACGCAACACGACACGCAGAACGAACCCCTCAGTCCCGACGATCCGCTCGCGCCGCTGCCTTTCAATCCCTACAAAGGCAATCGCGGCCTCACGCGCGCCTGGCACGCGATGAAAAATTCGCTCGCCGGCTTTCGCGTCGCGATCCGCGAGGAAAGCGCATTTCGCCAGGAACTCACGCTTGCCGCGATCCTGATTCCTTGCGGTGTGCTGGTGCCGGTCGAGCCGGTGTCGCGCGTGTTGCTGCTCGGTTCAGTGCTGCTCGTGCTGATCGTCGAGTTGCTGAATTCGAGCGTGGAAGCGGCCATCGACCGGATTTCACTCGAACGCCATGAACTCTCGCGCCGCGCGAAGGATCTCGGCAGCGCGGCCGTGATGGTCGCGCTCGGCATGTGCCTGATGACGTGGCTGCTGATCGTCGGGCCGCTCGTCGTGCACTGGGTCGAGGCATGGCTGTGAAGGCGCGCGGCAGGCTGTTTTAGCGCCGTACGAGCGCATTCGATCAGCGCGCGAAAGCGTCGCGAGGAATGAAAACCCTGACTATCCGCTTGGTATTAGAACGCTCGGTTTATAATCGTCCGATACACCAACCGCGTCCGGGCGGATCACGCAAAGAGCGGCATGCCGCCGTGTGCCCCAGCCCGGCGTAACCAGGGCCGGACGACATGGAAGCCAAACCTCCCCGCCGCACGCGCGAACGGATTCTTGAGCTGTCGTTGAAGCTGTTCAACGAAATCGGCGAGCCGAACGTCACGACGACGACGATCGCCGAGGAAATGGAAATCAGTCCAGGCAACCTGTACTACCACTTCCGCAACAAAGACGACATCATCAACAGCATCTTCAGCCAGTTCGAGCAGGAGATCGAAAAGCGTCTACGTTTCCCCGAGGACCATCGCGCGACCATCGACGAAATGTGGTCGTATCTGCAGTACATGGTCGATTTCACCTGGCGTTATCGTTTCCTGTATCGTGATCTGAACGATCTGCTGGCGCGCAATCGCACGCTCGAAACGCACTTCAAGCAGATCATCAGCCACAAGGTGCGTTTCGCAAGCCAGTTCTGCGAACAACTCGTCGCCGACGGCGAAATGGTCGTCACGCCGGAAGAACTGCATGTGATCGCCACCAACGTCGGCGTGATCGGCACGTACTGGCTCTCGTATCAGTTCGTGATGAACCCGCGCAAATACAACGAGCAGGAAGCGATTCGCGCGGAGCTGCATCAGGTGAGCGTGCAGATCGTGTCGCTGATGGCGCCTTATCTGCGCGGCCGCTCGCGGCAGATTTTCGACGACCTCGTGTCGGGCAAACTGCCCAAGCGCGAGTTTTACGACTACCTGCCGCCCAAGGAAGGCGCCGCGCCCCGCAACGAACCGAAGGACGTTTGAGCATGAAGTCGGTGTGTGTGTATTGCGGCTCCTCCAACGGAGCTAAACCGTTGTATGCGGAAGCGGCGCGCGCCTTCGGCCGCGCGCTGGTGCAAGCCGATCTCGCGCTGGTGTACGGCGGCGGCAAGGTCGGCTTGATGGGCGTGATCGCCGACACGGTGATGGCCGAAGGCGGCCGCGCGATCGGCGTGATTCCCGAGCTGCTGGTTAACAAGGAAGTCGGCCATAACGGCCTGACCGAATTGCACGTTGTGCCCGACATGCATCATCGCAAGAAGATGATGGCCGACCTGTCCGACGCGTTCGTCGCGATGCCGGGCGGCGCGGGCACGCTCGAAGAGCTGTTCGAAGTCTACACGTGGGCGCAACTCGGCTATCACCAGAAAGCGGTGGCACTGCTGAATATCGACGGCTTCTACGATCCGTTGATCAACATGCTTCAGCACACGGTCGACGAAGGTTTCATGCGCCAAACCTATTTCGACATCCTGCAGATCGACGCCGATCCCGCCGGGTTGATCGGCAAGCTGCAACGCTACCAGCCGCCCGTCAGCGACAAGTGGGCGATCAGGCGCGACGCGGTCTGACTTTTCCGAACCTAGAGGTTGCTGAGGTTGCGATGACGAAAGCCGTTCTGATCACCGGTGGCAGCCGCGGCATTGGCCGCGCGACCGCGCGTTTGCTGGGTGCGCGCGGTTGGTCCGTCGGCGTGAATTACGCGCGCAATCTCGCTGCCGCGCAAGACACCGCCGCTGAAGTGGAGCGCGCCGGCGGCCGCGCGTTGACCATCGCCGGCGACGTCGCGAATGAAGCCGACGTGCTCGCCATGTTCGACGCGCTTCAGCAGAAGTTCGGCCGGATCGACGCGCTCGTCAATAACGCCGGGATCGTCGCGCCGTCCAGCCAGCTTGCCGACATGGACCTCGCGCGCCTGAAGCGCATGTTCGACGTCAACGTGCTGGGCGCGTACCTGTGCGCGCGCGAAGCCGCGCGGCGCATGTCGACCGACCGCGGCGGAGCGGGCGGCGTGATCGTCAACGTGTCGTCGGCGGCTTCGCGTCTTGGTTCACCGAACGAATACGTCGACTACGCTGGCTCGAAAGGCGCTGTCGATACGATGACGCTCGGCCTCGCCAAGGAACTCGGCCCGCGAGGCGTGCGCGTGAACGCGGTGCGCCCTGGCCTCATCGACACCGAGATTCATGCAAGCGGCGGCAAGCCCGAGCGCGCCGCGCAACTCGGCGCGACCACGCCGCTGGGCCGCCCCGGCACGGCCGACGAAGTGGCCGAGACCATCGTATGGTTGTTGAGTGATGCCGCCTCGTATGTGACGGGCGCGCTGCTCGACGTGTCTGGCGGACGCTAGGCGCCCGCCCGCTTCTCGCTTTTCCCGTTAGAACCGGCGGCATGCATGCACGAGCGGCCGCTTTGCCTTTCGCGAGTGACGCGAACGAACCGGCGTGATTTGCGTGCTTACGCCGAGGGCCGCGAGAGCGGTGATCGACGAATAGTACGGGCGCCGCGCGCCTAGAACGATGAGCCGGGCGTGCGCAGAAAAGCGATTTCTTCAGCCGTCGAGGTACGCCCGAGCGTCGCATTGCGATGCGGAAAGCGCCCGAAACGCTCGATGATTTCCGCGTGCCGCACCGCGAACCGGTAATACGATTTACCGCCCGGCTCCGCTTTTAACTGTTCGAATAGACGCAGCGACTCACGCTGGCTCTCAGGTGTTTCGTCGTGCTCGAACGGCAGATAAGCGAACGCACGATGATGCGCGGTAGGCAACAAGCGGTCAGCCCCGCTCGCAATCATCTGCTGCGCGATACGCAAGGCTTTCTGGTCAGCCGCAAACGCGCGCGCCGTATTGCGATGACAATTGCGCGAAAACTGATCCAGCACGATGACGAGCGCCAGCGCGCCGAGCGGTGTTTGCGTCCAGCTATCCAGCATGGATTCGCGCGCCATGTCGATCAACGCACCGAAGCGTTCCCGCAGCATCGCGTCGAAGGCCGCATTGCGTGAAAACCAGATTTTGCGCTCGGTGTCGTACTCCGGCGTGCCGGGTACACCGAACCAGCAGTCGAGAACCTCGCGCGCTTCCTGAGGCAAACTAGCGTACTCAGCGGAAAGCTGAGCCGAGTCCAACCCGTTAGCCATTCCGGTTGCGCATCCAGTCAGCCGTTTCGAAGAACGAGCCGAGCAGGCGCTCCCTCAGCGGCTCATCGAGACCGACATCTTGCATCGCCCACGCCATGCATCTGAGCCACTGATCGCGCTCGCTGGACGCGATCGCGAACGGCAGATGCCGCGCGCGCAAACGCGGATGACCGAAGCGGCTGATGTAATGATCGGGGCCGCCCATCCAGCCGCACAGAAACCAGAAAAACTTGTCGCGCGAACCGTCGAGCGATTCGGGATGCAACGCGCGGATTCCGGCGAAGTCCGCTTCGAGATCCATCAGATCGTAAAAGCGGTCGACCAGTTCGCGCACACGCGCTTCGCCGCCCACCAGTTCGAAGGCCGTCGGCTGCACCGCGGACACCTCGTCGTTCAAATCACTCATACCTGCTCACCAACCGATAAGAAAAAATTCACGCGTCCCGCAACGATTGCAACGCCGGCCGCGCCAGCACATGCCGCAAGCTCAGCCAGCCACCCACACCGGCACACGCGATGCCGGCGGCAATGCCCGCCGGCAACAACCAGGGATCGAAACTCAGATAGAACTCGAACACGCGCGTCGCCAGCACATAGCCGATGGCCTGCGCGCCGGCCGCCGCCATCAAGCCCGCCAATGCGCCCACCGCGACGAACTCGGCGATCTGCACCGCCCGCACCTGGCGATGCGATGCGCCTAGCGCGCGCAGCAGCGCGGATTCTCGCATACGCTCATCGCGCGTGCCGGCGAGCGCCGCGTACAGCACCAGCACGCCCGCCGCGAGCGTGAACGCAAACAGGAATTGCACCGCGCCGATCACCTGCTGCAACACGCGCTGCACCTGCGCGAGAATCGGACCGGTGTCGATGGCCGTGAGGTTCGGATAGGCGGCGATCAGGCCGTCAATGGTCGACTGTTTTTCCTGCGGCAAATGGAAACTCGTGATGAACGTCGCCGGGAAATCCTGCAGCGCGGCAGGCGGCATCAGCACGAAAAAGTTGACCTTGAACGAACCCCAGTCGAGCTTGCGCACACTCGTGACCGGCGCATCGATCTGCAAGCCGGTCACGTCGAAACGCAGCATGTCGCCGGGCTTCACGTTGATCAGCTTGGCGAGTCCCTGCTCGATCGAAATTTGCGGCGTTTTCGTGTCGCCGTACCAGGTGCCGGCTGCGAGGCGGTTGTCGTCGGGCAGCTCGGTCGTGTACGACAGATTGAATTCGCGATCCACGAGACGCTTGGCGTCGTCGCCCTTGAACGAATCGGGGTTGACCGGCTTGCCGTTGATCGCGGTCAGCCGGCCCCGCACCATCGGCGCGAGCACCGTGCCGGGCACGCCGTGCGTGTTCAGATACTGCGTGACGGCGTCGCGCTGGTCGGGCTGGATGTCGATGATGAATTCGTTCGGTGCATCGGGCGGCGTCGATTTGCGCCAGCCGGCCACGAGGTCGTTGCGCGTCATCGCGATCAGCAACAGGCACATCAGGCCGATGCCGAGCGCGGTGATCTGCAACGCGCTCGCGCTGCTGCGCCGTTCGAGCGACGCCAGCGCATAACGCCAGCCGATGCTCGCATTCACGCGCTCGCTGCGCACGATGCGCGCCGCGCCCCACAGCGCCAGCCGCGCGATGCACGCGAATACCAGCATCCCGCCCGCAAAGCCGCCCGCCACGATTCCGCCGAGCTTCAACTCGCCCGCCGCGATGATCAGCAGCGCGGCGAACAAGGCGATGCCGAGCGCGTAGGCCGCCCACGCCGTGCGCCCCGCTTCGCCCCATTCGCGGCGCAGCACGCGCACCGGCGGCACGCGCGTGAGCGGCAACAGCGGCGGCAATGCGAAGCCAAGCAGCAGCACGAGACCGGCCGCGATGCCTTCGAGTGCCGGCCACGCCGTCGGATAAGGGAGCGCGACATCGATCAGACTGCCGAGCCACGTGAGCAACGCGAGATGCCCCAGAAAACCGAGCGCCACGCCAAGCGCGCCGCCGATCAAACCGAGCCCGACGAATTCGAGCGCGAAGAGCGCACGCAAAGTCGACTGGCTGACGCCGAGGCAACGCATCGCGGCGCAGCCGTCCAGATGCCGGCGCATATACCGATGCGCGGCCATCGCAATCGCCACGGCCGCCAGCAACGCGGTGAGCAGCGAGACGAGCGTGAGGAAGTGGCTCGCGCGATCGAGCGTCTGGCGCACTTGCGGCTGGCCGTCCTGCAACGATTCGAGCGCGACGCCGCGCATCTTGCCGCCGTCCACACGCTCATGCGCGAACTGCGCGAAGCGCGCCACCGACTCGTCCGTGCCCGCGACCAGCAAGCGGTACGTTACGCGGCTGCCGTAGGTGACGAGGCCGGTGGACGGCACGTCGTCGGCACGCAGCATCAGGCGCGGCGAGAAATTGACGAACGAGAAACCGCGGTCGAGTTCGCGCGTAATCACCGCGCCGATCGTGAAGTTGCGACCGCCGACTTTCACGCTATCGCCGACACGCACCTTCAACGCATCGAGCAGCGCCTGATCGACCCACACGACGCCCGGCGGCGGAATCGACTGCGCCGGGTGGTCCGCCGCGCCCGGCGCCGACGCAATGCGCAACGCGCCGCGCAACGGATAACCAGGCGACACCGCCTTGATGGCGGCGAGCCGCGAGGCCGGCTGCGCGCCGGTCGAATTGATCATGCTGGGAAAGATCGCCGTGTTGGCGGTATTCAGGCCGAGCGCCTTGGCTTGCCCGGCGAATTGCGGATCGACCGGATGATCGGCTCGCACGATGAAGTCGGCGGCGATCATGCGCCGCGCGTCGCGCTCGAGCCCTTGATGCAGACGGTCGGCCAGAAAGCCGACACTCGACAAAGCCGCCACGGCCAGTACCAGCGCCAGTAGCAGCATCGTCAGCTCGCCCGCGCGCCAGTCGCGCGACGTCATGCGAATGGACTGGCGCACCAGATCCATGCCGCCAAACCGGCGCGTCGTCGTCGGTAAAGCTCTGCGCGCCGTGGAACCCCGTACCGTATCGCTCAATCGTGCCTGCTCCTGGCGAAGCGCGACACCATGTGCGTCGCCATGCCGCGAAAACCGCCCTGCACCCCACGCCAAAGCCGCGGCAACGCCCAGCCGGCCAGCATCAGGAAACCGATCATCAACACCAGAAAAACGAGCGGCACGAAGAGCGCGAGCAGCATGCCGCCGAACACGAGTCCGTCTTCAGCGGTCGAGGTCACCACGTTCGACACCGGTTCCGGCGACAGATTGATCAACGCGCGTGTGCCCGCTTTCGCGAGGTGCGCGGTGCCCGCCAGCGTGCCGCCCGCGAGCGCGGCCACTGTCAGCAGCGCCGGATCGGCATGGCCTAGCGCTCCGGCTGCCAGCACGGCACCGGCCGGAATACGGATGAAGGTATGGACCGCGTCCCACAGCGAATCGAACGCGGGGATCTTGTCGGCGAGAAATTCGGTGACAGTGAGCACGCCCGCCACGCCGATGACCCACGGCGAGGACAACGCGGACAGCGTATCGGGAAGATGGACAAGGCCGAGCCGGGCGAACACGCCGGCCAGCAGGACCGTCAGGTAGAGGCGCAGGCCGCTGCCCCATGAGAGGCCCGCCGCGAGCGAAAGTGATTCAAGCATGGCCGCCTCCAGGCGCGCTGTGCGTGCCGGGCGCTTCGACGGGCCACGAATGGGGCCGCGCATCGAAGTCGTCAGACCCGCGCCAAGCCGGTCGCGCCAAATGGGCCGCGGACAATTTCAGGTTGGATTCGATCTCATTATAGCCACCTTAATTCGCAGAACGCAGAGCGGCGAATAAATGGGCGGCTTGAATGGAGGCGCGAGCCGGGCGCACGCGGATTGGGTAAAAGACGCCCGGCAACGGGTTGAAATGCGGGGCTCAATGCCCGGAAGACAGCTTCAGGCCGATCAATCCGATCACGATCAGCGCCGCGCTGGCGACTCGCGCGACGGTCAACGCCTCGCCCATCATCACGATTCCGAAGATGAACGCGCCGACCGCGCCGATCCCCGTCCATACCGCGTACGCCGTGCCGAGCGGCAGCTGACGCATGGCCATGGCGAGCAGCACGAAGCTGCCGAGCGCCGTCACGATCGTGAATACGGACGGCCACAGGCGGGTAAAACCTTCGGAGGTTTTGAGACCGGCCGCCCACGCGACTTCGAGCAAACCGGCAATCAACAGAAGAATCCAGGACATGAGACAGCTCCATGGTCAGATGGGGCCGTCCCCGTTTGTGAAACCGCAAGGTCGTCCTTACGAACTGTAATTATAACAAAACAGCTCCAGGCCGCCGTCGGGCGCTCGCTGCCAGGACGCGCGTCGCGGCGCGGCGAATTGCCGCCAGGTGCTCAAACCGCGCCCACCAGCCGGTATCCGACACCCGTTTCCGTGATGATGTGCTCCGGTTGCGCCGGGTCGCGCTCCAGCTTGCCGCGCAGATGCGCCATATAGATGCGCAAATAGTGATGGCTCTCGACATGTGACGGCCCCCACACCTCGCGCAGCAACTGGCGATGCGTCAGCACGCGGCCGGCATGACGCACCAGCGTCGCGAGCAGCCGGTATTCGATCGGCGTCAGATGGACGACCGCGCCCTCGCGGCTCACCTGCCGCAGGGCCAGATCGACGGTCACCGTGCCGAAGCGCACCTGCGGCGTTTCGTTGGCGCCGCCCTGATTGCGCCGCCGCATATGCGCGCGAATCCGCGCCAGCAACTCGGACACGCCGAACGGCTTGGTGAGGTAGTCGTCCGCGCCGGCATCGAGCGCGGCGACTTTTTCGCTTTCCTGGGTACGCGCCGACAGCACGATCACCGGCAATTCGCTCCAGCCGCGCAGTTCGCGGATCACGTCGAGACCGTCGGTGTCGGGCAGGCCGAGATCGACGATCACCAGATCGGGCTTGCGCGTCGCGGCTTCGACGAGACCCTGCTTGCCGGTTTCGGCGTCGTGCACGACGATGCCCTCGCCTTCCAGCGCCGTTCGCACAAAGCGGCGAATCTGCTTTTCGTCTTCGATCAGGACGACGGTGATGCTCGGGTCACTCATGGCTAGGCTTGGAAAGCGGGTTAAGAGTTGAATCGCCGCCGGTGTCGGCGTGGGTCAAGGAATCGGCGCCTTCGTTTTCCAGTGCATCCGGTGCGTCAGGCGGCGTGTCCACCGGCAGCGTGAACCAGAAGCGCGCGCCTTCGACACGGCCGTCCGCCGACATGCGATTGAGCGCGCCGATTGTACCGCCGTGCGCTTCCACGATCGCGCGGCAGATCGCCAGTCCCAAGCCGATGCCCGGCTTGGCCGACTCCTTCTCGCCGCGCGTGAATTTCTCGAACACGCGCGCTTCCATGCCGGCGGGCAGACCCGGGCCGCTATCGTCGACGGTCACGCGAACGAACGACTTGCCGTCCGCATCGAGACGCTGCGCGCCGATGGTCAGCGGCGTGGCCGGCGCGGTGTATTTCGCGGCGTTCTCGAACAGGTTGGAGAAAAGGCGTTCCATCAGCACGGCGTCGAGCTGCAGGAGCGGCAGATCCGCGGGCAGTTTCACCTGCACCGGATGATTCGCCAGCACGCGTTTGCAAGCCCGCAACGCGGCGCCTACCGTCTCTTCGAGCAGCGTCCATTGCTGGTTCAGTTGCAGACTGCCCGCCTGCAGACGCGCCATGTCGAGCAGATTCGTGACGATGCCCGTCATGCGCAGCGCTTCCTCGTGAATCGCTTCGACCAGCTCGCTGTTGGGCTGCGCCTCGGGCGCTTGTGCGAGCATCGACGAGAAGCCGACGATGGTCGTCAACGGCGTGCGCAGATCGTGCGAGATCGCCGATAACAAAGAGTTGCGCAGGCGCTCCGACTCCATGTTGACGAGCGCATCGCGCGCGATGTCGACGTAATGCACCCGCTCCAGCGCGAGCGCGATCTGCGCGGCGAACGCGTCGAGCATGCGCTGCTGCTCGGGCACGTCGAGTTCGCCCTCGTCGCGCATCACCACAGCGAGCACGCCGCGCGTGCGCATCGGCGCCTTGAGCGGCAGGTAGAGCGCGGCGGCGGCCGGCAGCGTGTCGGTGCCGTGGCCGGCCGGCTTCTGCTGGTCGTAGACCCATTGGCCGACATCGCTATCGAGCAGTTCGCCTTCGAGCGTGATCGTCGCGTCGGGATCCTCGATCTTCTGCTTCACCTGATCGGCGCTGTCCGGCAACAGAATCGCGACACGCGCGCCGAACACCTCGCTCACATGCCGGCTGCCGATACCGACGATCTGTTCCATGGTCAGCGCCGCGGCCAGTTCGCGCGCCATGGCGTACATCGCGCCTGTGCGCTGTTCGCGACGCCGCGCCACGCTCGCCTCGCGGCGCAGGCTCGAAGTGAGATGGCTGATCACCAGCGAGGTCAGCAGCATGCCCAGAAAGGTCAGCAGATATTGCGTATCGGAGACCGACAGCGACATGCGCGGCGGCACGAAGAAGAAATCGAACGCGGCCACGCTCAGGAACGACAACACCACGCCGGGCCCGCGCCCCAGCTTCACCGCGGCGAAGATCACGCCGAGCAGATACAGCATGACGAGATTGGTCAGATCGATATGGTCGATCAACTGGCTCGCCAGCAGCGTGATGGCCGCGCAGATCAATAGGGCGAAGCCGTAGGCACGCGGCGGCGAGCGGCGTTCGCGCGCCGCGCTCAGCGCCTCGCGCCATGCATTTGCCGTGGTGTTCAACAGATGGCGATGCTCGCCGCCGTCGCGCTCGGAGGACGCGCGAATCAGCGTGAGATCGAGATCGGCCGCCTTCTCGGCGATCCGTTCGCCGAGCGGACGACGCAGCCAGCGCTTCACGCCCGTGCGTGCCGACGCGCCGGCCACCAGCTTCGACACGTTGCGGGCCTGCGCGTAGCCGATCAACGCGACGGCCGCGTCGGCGGCCGCGAGCGTCGCGGTTTCGGCGCCGAGTTCTGCGGCGAGCTTCAACGCGTTCAGCGTGCGTTCGCGACGCGCGTCGGGCAGACGCTGCAGCGCCGGCGTCTCCACATAGACGGCGATCCAGTCGGCCTTCAGGCTGGCGGCGAGGCGCGCCGCCGCGCGCACCAGCATCGGTGCTTCCGGGCCGGGGCCGACGCACACCAGCAAACGCTCGCGCGCCTGCCAGATGCGCTGGATCGAACGGTCCGCCCGGTACTCGTGCATTTGCGCATCGACGCGATCCGCGGTGCGGCGCAACGCCAGTTCACGCAGCGCGATGAGATTGCCTTTGCGAAAGAAGTTGCGCACCGCGCGCTCGGCCTGCTGCGGCATGTACACCTTGCCGTCGCGCATGCGGTCGAGCAGTTCCTCGGCGGGCAGGTCGACCAGCGTGACTTCGTCCGCGCGATCGAACACGCGGTCCGGCACCGTCTCCCAGACACGAATGCCGGTGATCTGGCCGACCACGTCGTTCAGGCTTTCGAGGTGCTGGACGTTGACCGTGGTATAGACGTCGATACCCGCGTCGAGCAGTTCATACACGTCCTGCCAGCGCTTCAGATGCCGCGCGCCCTGCACGTTCGAATGCGCGAGTTCATCGACGAGAATCAGTGCGGGCTTGCGGGCCAGCGCGGCGTCGAGATCGAACTCGCCGAGCTTGCGGCCGCGATATTCGATCTGCGCGAGCGGCAGCACGTCGAGACCGTCGAGCAGCGCCGCGGTTTCAGTGCGGCCATGCGTTTCGGCGATGCCGACCACCACGTCCGCGCCTTCGTCGTGACGGCGGCGCGCGGCCTGCAACATCGCATAGGTTTTGCCGACGCCCGCCGACGCGCCGAAAAAAATCTTCAGCCTGCCTCGCTGACGTTTTTCTTCGTCGCGTTGCAGCTTGTCGAGCAACTCATCGGGATCGGGGCGGTTCATGCTCAATGGTTTTCATCGTTGGGCGAGCTTCGGTTTCTGCATGGTGGCACGGCGGCGGGCCGGCCGCAAATGACGGCACTCTTGCTTATATTGCGTCGCGCCGTCAAAAGGCAAAGGCGGAGTCGCGTGGACGCCGCCTTTGCGAAGCGAAGCGCTACTGCGTTTCGTCGATCAGCCGTGCTTCATCTCGTCCAGCGCCAGGTTCAGCTGCAGCACGTTCACGCGCGGCTCACCGAGAATGCCGAACTGACGGCCGCTGGTATAACGATCCACCAGCGCCTGCACGTCGTTCGCTGCGAGCTTGCGTGCCTTGGCGACGCGCTCGATCTGATAAGCCGCTGCGGCGGGGCTGATCTCCGGATCGAGACCGCTGCCCGACGACGTCACCAGATCCACCGGCACCGGCTTCGACATATCCGTGCCGGCCGCTTTCAACGCTTCGATTCGGCCTTTGATTTCATCGAGCAACGCCGGGTTGGTCGGGCCGAGATTCGAACCGCTCGAACCCTGCGCGTTGTACGGCATCGGGCTGGTGGCCGACAGGCGGCCCCAGAAGTACTGCGGCGCATCGAACTGCTGGCCGATCAGTTTCGAGCCGACCACCTTGCCGTCCTGTTCGAGCATGCTGCCGTTGGCCTGATTGCTGAAGGCCGCCTGACCGACGGCGGTCATCACCGCGGGATAGGCAAGCCCGGTCACGGCGGTGAGCACCGCGAAAATGACGATCAACGGACGGAACAGATTTTTCATGATGAATGATTCCTTGTGAACTGGCGCACTGGCGCACTGGCGCTTAAACCCAACCGAATGCGGCCAGCACCATATCGATCAGCTTGATACCGATGAACGGCACGATGATCCCGCCCAAACCGTAGATCAGCAGATTGCGGCGCAGCAGGATCGCCGCGCCCAGCGCGCGATAACGCACGCCCTTGAGCGCCAGCGGAATCAGCAGCACGATGATCAGCGCGTTGAAAATCACCGCCGACATGATCGCCGAGGCGGGCGTGGCCAGATGCATCACGTTCAGCGCGTTCAGTGCCGGATAGGTCGTGGCGAACGCGGCCGGAATGATCGCGAAGTATTTGGCGACGTCGTTGGCAATCGAAAACGTGGTGAGCGAGCCGCGCGTCATCAGCATCTGCTTGCCGATCTCGACGATCTCGATCAGCTTGGTCGGATTCGAATCGAGGTCGACCATGTTGCCCGCTTCCTTCGCGGCCTGCGTGCCGGTGTTCATCGCCACCGCGACGTCTGCTTGTGCGAGCGCCGGGGCGTCGTTGGTGCCGTCGCCGGTCATCGCCACGAGCCGGCCTTCAGCCTGGTGCGCGCGGATCGTGGCGAGCTTCGCTTCCGGTGTGGCTTCGGCGAGGAAATCGTCCACGCCGGCTTCCGCGGCAATCGCCGCCGCCGTCAAGCGGTTGTCGCCCGTCACCATGATGGTCTTGATGCCCATCTTGCGCAGTTCGGCGAAACGTTCCTTGATGCCGCCCTTCACCACGTCCTTCAGCTCGATCACGCCGAGCACGCGCGCGCCCTGCTCGCCTTTCTCGGCGACCACCAGCGGCGTGCTGCCGCGCCGCGCGACTTCGGCCACGGCGTTGCTCACTTCATTTGGGAAACGGCCGCCGTTGGCCTCGACGTAGTTCTTCACCGCGTCGGCCGCGCCCTTGCGAATTTCGCGGCCCGGCAGATCGACGCCGCTCATGCGCGTTTGCGCGGTGAACCCGAGGAACGTGGCATGCAGCGAGGCCATGTCGCGTTGACGAATGTTGAAGCGCTGCTTCGCCAACACGACAATGCTGCGGCCTTCCGGCGTTTCGTCGGCGAGCGACGATAGTTGCGCGGCATCCGCGAGCGCTTCTTCCGTCAAACCCGGCGCCGGCACGAATTGCGAAGCCTGGCGATTGCCGAGCGTGATGGTGCCGGTCTTGTCGAGCAACAGCACGTCGACGTCGCCGGCCGCTTCCACGGCGCGGCCCGAGGTGGCGATCACGTTCGCCTGCATCATGCGGCTCATGCCGGCCACGCCGATCGCCGACAACAAACCACCGATGGTCGTCGGAATCAGACACACCAGCAGCGCGACCAGCGCGGTAATCGTCACCACGTGGCCCGCTTTCGCGGCTTCGACCGAGAACATCGAGAACGGCAGCAGCGTGGCGGTGGCGAGCAGCATCACGATCGTCAACGCAACGAGCAGAATGGTCAGCGCGATTTCATTCGGCGTCTTCTGACGCTTTGCGCCTTCCACCATCGCGATCATGCGGTCGAGGAACGCTTCGCCCGGATTCGCGGTGACACGCACCACGATCCAGTCCGACAGCACGCGCGTGCCGCCCGTCACCGACGAAAAGTCGCCGCCCGACTCGCGGATCACCGGCGCGGATTCGCCTGTGATCGCCGATTCGTCGACCGACGCGACACCGTCGATCACGTCGCCATCGGCAGGAATCACATCGCCGGTTTCGACCAGCACGACGTCGCCCTTGCGCAAATCGGAAGCCGTCAGAATGCGGATCGGCGACTTCGGATGCGGCTCGTTCAACTTCTTGGCCATCACGTCTTTCTTCGCGCTGCGCAGCGACGCGGCCTGGGCCTTCGAACGGCCTTCGGCGAGCGCTTCCGCGAAGTTGGCGAACAGCACCGTGAACCACAGCCACAAGGTGACCGCGAGAATGAAGCCCGCGGGCGCCTCGGCCTGGCCGCCGAGCGCGGCGATCCAGAGAATGGTCGTGAGAATGCTGCCCACGTACACGCAGAACATCACCGGATTGCGGAACTGCGTGCGCGGCGTCAGCTTCTTGAAGGAGTCCACGATCGCCGGGCGCAGCAGCGCTGGGTCGAACATGGACCGGGTTGCATTATGTTCAGTCATTGAATCCTCGAATTTCCCGTTTGCGCCTGGTCAGTCATGGGTCGCTTGTGTCATCTCATTCGGTCATCTCATTCGGTCATCTCGTTGGGCCGCCTCAATGGGCGCCCATCATGATCAGATGTTCGACACCAGGACCGAGCGCGAGCGCGGGCACATAAGTCAGCGCGCCGACCAGCAACACCGTGCCGAGCAACAGCACGACGAACAGCGGTCCATGCGTGGGCAACGTGCCGCCCGTCACGCCGATGCGCTTTTTCGCGGCAAGCGAACCGGCAATCGCGAGCACCGGAATGATCGTGCCGAAGCGGCCGAACCACATCGCGATCGCGGTGAGCCAGTTGTAGAACGGCGTGCTCACAGTGAGACCCGCAAACGCGCTGCCGTTGTTATTGGCTGCCGAGCTGAACGCGTAGAGGATTTCGGAGAAACCGTGCGCGCCGGGGTTGGCGATGCCCGCCTTGCCCGCGTCGCTCAACACGGCGATCGACGTGCCGACCAGCACCAGCAGCGGCGTCAGCAAAACGACGATCGACACCATCTTCATCTCGTACGCTTCGATCTTCTTGCCGACGTATTCCGGCGTGCGGCCGATCATCAGCCCCGCCACGAACACGGCCAGCATCGCGAACACGAGCATGCCGTACATACCGGAACCCACGCCGCCGAAGATCACTTCGCCGAGTTGCATCAGCAGCATCGGATAGAGACCGCCGATCGGAGTCAGCGAGTCGTGCGTGTTGGCAACCGCACCGCACGAAGCCGCGGTGGTCGCGACCGTGAAGATGCCCGACTGCGCGATGCCGAAGCGCGTTTCCTTGCCTTCCGCATTGCCGCCCGACTGCAACGCATTCGCCGACTGATCGACATGCAAGGCGGCGACGGCCGGATTGCCGGTCTGCTCGGCGCCAATCTCGCCGAACACGCAGACGGCAAACGCGATCGTCATGGCGGCGAGCACGGCCACGCCCTGCCTGCGGTCCGCGATCATGCGGCCGAACACCAGCGCCAGCGCCGCGGGAATGATCAGGATCGAGAAGATCTGCAGGAAGTTCGAGAACGGCGTCGGGTTTTCATACGGATGCGCCGAGTTGCCGTTAAAGAAGCCGCCGCCGTTGGTGCCGAGCATCTTGATCGCTTCCTGCGACGCGACCGGGCCCATGGCGAGAGTCTGCGTCTTCACGGGCGTATCGACCGTCACCGGATTGCCCTTGGCGTCCTTCACCGGGTTGCCTTGCGCGTCGAGCTTCGGCGCGGCGTACGTGGTGGTTTGCAGCGTCGGCACGTCCTGATAGGCCTTGAAGTTCTGCACCACGCCCTGGCTCATCAATAGAGCCGCGACGATCGCCGACATCGGCAGCAAGACGTAGAGCGTCACGCGCGTGAGATCGACCCAGAAGTTGCCGATGGTTTGCGCGGTGTGACGCGCAAAGCCGCGAATCAGCGCGATCACCACCACGATGCCGGTGGCCGCCGAGAAGAAGTTCTGCACCGTGAAGCCGAGCATCTGCGTCAGATAGCCGACCGTCTGCTCAGGCGTGTAATCCTGCCAGTTCGTGTTGGTCACGAAACTGACCGCGGTATTGAACGCACCGTCCACGGTCATCGGGCCGAACTGCTGAGGATTGCCCGGCAGCCAGCCTTGCACGCGCAACAGCACATACAGGAACGCCACGCCGAGCACGTTGAACGCGATCGTGGCGATCGCGTAGTGCTTCCAGCTCATTTCCTTCGACGCGTCGACGCCCGCGATGCGATACAGCAGACGTTCGACGGGACCGCCGAAGCGGACCACGCGCGAGCTGCCGTCCATCACGGCGCTGAGATAGCGGGCCATCGGCACCGCGGCTGCCAGCAGCACGACGATGAAGAGGCCTGCTTGCAGGACATTGTTCGAGTTCATTCAATGTCCTCCGCGCGCAACAGCGCATAGACCAGATAGGCGAACAGCAGCGCGGTGGCCGCGCCCGATAACCACAGAATCCAGTTCATGAGCGCGCTCCCTGGCCACGACGGAACTGCATCAACTTCTCGCAGCCGGCAATCAATGCAAAGGTCAGCGCGGCAAACAGCACCAGCCCCCCGACATACAGCACATCCATTTTTGTTCTCCATTACACGGACTTTGGATAGCCGCAACGTTATGCCGAACCGTGTAAAGGCCTGGTCAAAGATGGAGTGGCGGATATAAAAATCGCGTAAACGGACGAAGCCGTTCCATCCTGCAATGGAACGGCCTCGGGTTGGCTGGGCCTCGTTTTGCGGCGTGCGGCGCCGGTTTGACTACGGCTTTGGCGCGTCCTTCAATGAGCTTCGTTTTTATACGGCCGTCACTGTCGCGCTCAGGCCATCGTTGTGCGTTACGGCAGGAGCACCGTCGAGCCCGTCGTGCGGCGCCCTTCGAGATCCGCATGCGCGCGGCCGACGTCCGCCAAAGCGTAGCGCTGATTGATGCTCGTCTTGACCTTGCCCGACACCAGCACGTCGAACAACTCGGTGGACGCCGCCTCGTAGTCGCTGCGTTTGGCGATGTAGGTAAAGAGCGTCGGGCGCGTGAAGAACAGCGAACCACGTCCGGCGAATTCCGACGAATCGATCGGCGGCAACGGCCCCGACGCGTTGCCGAAGCTCACGAACAGGCCGAGCGGCGCGAGGCAATCGAGCGAGCCCGTAAACGTGTCTTTGCCGATCGAGTCGTACACCACCGGCACGCCCGCGCCGTTGGTGATCTCGCGCACGCGTTTGGTGAAGTTCTCGCGCGTGTAGACGATCGCGTGATCGCAACCGTGCGCCGTGGCGATCTCCGCTTTCTCATCCGAGCCGACCGTGCCGATCACCGTCGCGCCGAGCGCCTTCGCCCACTGGCACACCAGCAGGCCGACGCCGCCCGCCGCGGCCTGGATCAGGATCGTGTCGCCCGCTTTCACGGGATACGTGCGGCGCAGCAGATAATGCGCGGTCAGGCCTTGCAGCATCACCGAGGCGGCCTGCTCGTCGCTCAACGCGTCGGGTACTTTCACGACTTGCGCCGCCTGCAGCACGCGTTCCTGCGCATACGCGCCGGGCGGACGTCCCACGTACGCGATGCGATCGCCCACTTTCAGACCGGTCACGCCCGGGCCGAGCGCCGTCACTTCGCCGGCCGCTTCCATGCCGAGGCCGCCGGGCAACGGCAGCGGATAGAGACCGGTGCGGAAGTACACGTCGATATAGTTCAGCCCGACCGCCGTCTGCCTGACACGGACCTCGCCCGCGCCCGGCTCACCGACTTCGACGTCGACCCACTTCATCACTTCGGGACCGCCGGTTTTATCGAATCGGATTGCTTTGGTCATCACGTCTCCTTAAGATTGGTTTTGATTCAGGCGTGCCGGGAGCGAAAGCTCAAACCTGTTGCGTGAGTCGCAAGGTCAGCGAGTCGAGCACCATGCGCGCCGTCGAAATGTTGGTCGCGCACGGAATGTTGTGCACGTCGCACGCGCGCACGAGCGCGTTGATGTCCGGCTCGTGCGGCTGCGGCGTCATCGGGTCGCGCAGGAAGATCACCATGTCCACGCGCCCTTCCGCGAGCTGCGCGCCGATCTGCAGATCACCGCCGTGCGGGCCGGACAACATCCGCTCGACCGCGAGGCCGTGCGCGTCGGCAATGCGCCCGCCGGTCGTGCCGGTCGCCACGATGTCGCAGCGCCTGAGCGTGTCGACGTATTCGCCGGCCAGTTTGACGATATCGTCCTTCTTATGATCGTGTGCGATCAGCGCGATGCGGGTGGTCATGACGTAAGACTCCTGAAACCGTTGTGATTGTCGTTGTTGTGGTGATGCTCGATTATGGGCCGCTCAGAACGTGCCGGGATAGGCGCCGCCGTCGATCAGCCAGTTCTGTCCGGTGATATAGCCGGCATGCACGCTGCACAGGAAGGCGCAGGCGGCGCCGAATTCCTCGCGCGTGCCGAAACGGCCGGCCGGAATCGTCTTCGTGCGCTGCTTGCGCGCCTCGTCGACGGAAATGTTTTGCGCCTTGGCTTGCGCCTGGAAAGTGACGCCGATGCGGTCGGTGTCGAACAGCCCCGGCAGCAGGTTGTTGATAGTCACGCCGGTGGGCGCGACCTTGCGCGCAAGTCCCGCGACGAAGCCGGTCAGCCCCGAACGCGCGCCGTTGGACAAGCCGAGCACGTCGATCGGCGCCTTCACCGCCGAGCTCGTGATATTGACGATGCGCCCGTAACCGTTTGCGCTCATCGAGTCGAGGGTCGCGCGTATCAGTTCGATCGGCGTGAGCATGTTGCTCTCGAGCGCACGGATCCAGTCTTCATGCGTGAAGTCGCGGAAGTCGCCCGGCGGCGGGCCGCCCGCGTTGTTGACCAGAATGTCCGGCTGCGGACAAACGGCGAGCGCCGCCGCGCGGCCTTCCGGCGTGGTGATGTCGCAGGCCACCGTCTTCACTTCCACGCCGCTTTGCTTGCGAATCTCCGCCGCGGTCGCCTCGAGCGTCTCGGCGGTGCGCGCGACGATCGTCAGATTGACGCCTTCGGCGGCGAGCGCTTCCGCGCAGCCGCGCCCCAGACCCTTGCTGGCGGCGCAGACCAGCGCCGTGCGTCCTGCGATTCCCATGTCCATCAGTGTTCTCCTCGTGAAGTTATGCCTTGTGGGAAACGCCGGCCCGCCGCAAGTTTTCTACGTTCCTCAGAACCCTGGCGCAAAGCAACAGGTCTGGCGCAGCATTCTCGAGAAACCGCGGACCGCCTCGAACGCTCTCCCCTCGGCCTGGATCCCGGCGACAAATCCAGGGCCCTCCCGCGGCAAAAGTTTCCCCGATTCTAGAAGAATCGGTGCCGGACTGTGCCGGGCCTGTGCAATCTCCGGTATCTTCGGGCGGCACTCTTTCGGTAAACTTGCGCCGTGGCGCGTCCGCCAGCCAGCCGGTTCTCCGGCCGTGCGGCGCGCCGAACCGATCCCTCTAGCCGCCCCGTGCGCACCCGCCATGACCCAGGACAGCCGTTTTCCCAATCTCTTCATCCTCGATCACCCGCTGATCCAGCACAAGCTGTCGCATATGCGCGACCGGGACACCTCGACTCGCACGTTCCGCGAACTGCTGCGTGAAATCACGCTGCTGATGGGCTACGAGATCACCCGCAACCTGCCCATGACCACGCGCCGCCTGACTACGCCGCTCGTGGAGATCGACGCGCCGGTGATCGCCGGCAAGAAGCTGGCGATCGTGCCGGTGCTGCGGGCCGGCATCGGCATGTCGGACGGCCTGCTGGAACTGGTGCCGTCGGCGCGGGTGGGCCACATCGGCGTGTATCGCGCCGAAGACCATCGGCCGGTGGAATATCTGGTGCGCCTGCCCGACCTCGAAGACCGCGTGTTCATTCTGTGCGATCCGATGGTCGCGACCGGCTACTCCGCCGTGCACGCGGTCGACGTGCTCAAGCGCCGCAACGTGGCCGGCGAAAACATCATGTTCCTCGCGCTGGTCGCCGCGCCCGAAGGCGTGCAGGTGTTCCAGGACGCCCATCCGGACGTCAAGCTGTATGTCGCCTCGCTCGATTCGCATCTGAACGAGCACGCGTACATCGTGCCGGGTCTCGGCGACGCCGGCGACCGTCTGTTCGGCACGAAAAACTGAAAGCGGCCTGAAAAGCGCGCGACGGCGTGCGCCAGCCGCCGTCGCCACGCACTTTTCGCGGCGTTCGCCGCTATCTCGTCCTCTGCCGCCCCCCTGCGGCGTGATAAAATTCGAATCCGCTCAAAGAGCGGCTCAACTCGCATCACCGTTGACCACACCGCCTGGCGCATCGCGCCTTTCGCGGGGCCTGGCAGGCCGGCGCGGCGTTTGCCGCGTGCCACCCGCACCGCCCCGTCCCAATCGCGCTGCCGACTCGCGGTCCCGCCAGCCGGGCCCGGCTGGCCGTGATCAGGCGCGAGACGCTCTACGGGCGGTGGCCACGAACAGTTGAGCTGGACAGTCAGGCAGCGGGCGGTTTGACAGCGAGGCGCACAACACCGCGAACGCGCGCACGGGTGCGCGAACACGGGCAAGCGCCCGACATCGCAACGACAATTGCACAATGCGTGCGCCCCAGCGGCGCGCGCGATGGAGAACAGGTATGGCGGGTCATTCGAAATGGGCCAACATCAAGCATAAGAAAGCAGCGGCCGACGCCAAGCGCGGCAAAGTCTGGACGCGGCTCATCAAGGAAATCCAGGTCGCGGCGCGCATGGGCGGCGGCGACATCGACTCGAACCCGCGCCTGCGGCTCGCCGTCGAAAAGGCGTACGACGCCAACATGCCGAAAGATAACGTCAACCGCGCGATCCAGCGTGGCGTGGGCGGCGTGGACGGCGCAAGCTACGAAGAAATCCGCTACGAAGGCTACGGCATCGGCGGCGCGGCGGTGATCGTCGACACCATGACCGACAACCGCACGCGCACGGTGGCGGAAGTGCGTCACGCGTTCTCGAAGAACGGCGGCAACATGGGCACGGACGGCTCGGTGTCGTTCATGTTCGATCACGTCGGCCAGTTCCTGTTCGCGCCGGGCACGGCGGAAGACAAGCTGATGGAAGCCGCGCTCGAAGCCGGCGCCGACGACGTCGTCACGAACGAAGACGGCAGCATCGAAGTGCTGTGCCCGCCGAACGATTTCCCGAAGGTGAAGTCGGCGCTGGAAGCCGCCGGCTTCAAGGCCGAACTGGCCGAGGTGACGATGAAACCTCAGACGGAAGTCGAGTTCACCGGCGAAGACGCCGTGAAAATGCAGAAGCTGCTCGACGCGCTGGAGAATCTGGACGACGTGCAGGAAGTCTATACAAACGCCGCGATCGCCGACGAATGAGCGTGCCCCGGCGGCGCGTGCCGCGTGGCGCATGCACTTGCATCGCACCACGCCCGCGCCGCCGGCCGGCCCTCGCGTCGTTGCTGAGCGGGCGTGCGTGTTGCCTCACGCCGCGCGACCACTCGGGTTCGCACTGTGCCCTGCGCGCCGCCACCGGCTGCTGCGGGCCTCATGCGAACCTTGCTGTCTTTCCACGGCTGAGCGTGCTGCGTCAGCCGTTTATGGTTTTTAAGTCTCGGGGATTCACATGAAGTTACTCGTCGTCGGTTCCGGCGGTCGCGAACATGCACTCGCATGGAAGCTCGCGCAATCGCCGCGGGTTCAGCTCGTCTACGTTGCTCCGGGCAACGGCGGCACCGCCCAGGACGAGCGTCTGCGCAACGTCAACATCACCGAGCCTGCTGCGCTCGCCGATTTCGTCGAACAGGAACAGATCGCCTTCACGCTGGTCGGGCCGGAGGCGCCGCTGGCGGCCGGCATCGTCAATCTGTTCCGCTCGCGCGGTCTGAAGATTTTCGGGCCGACCAAAGAAGCCGCTCAGCTGGAAAGCTCGAAAGACTTCGCCAAGGCGTTCATGAAGCGCCATGCGATCCCGACGGCCGAATACGAAACCTTCGCCGACGTCGCCGCCGCGCACGCCTATCTCGACGCCAAGGGCGCGCCGATCGTCATCAAGGCCGACGGCCTCGCCGCGGGCAAGGGCGTGGTGGTTGCGCAAACGCTGGAAGAAGCGCACGCCGCGGTCGACATGATGCTGTCGGACAACAAGCTCGGCGACGCCGGCGCGCGTGTCGTGATCGAGGAATTCCTCGCCGGCGAGGAAGCGAGCTTCATCGTGATGGTCGACGGCAAACATGTGCTGGCGCTCGCGTCGAGCCAGGATCATAAGCGTCTGCTCGACGGCGACCAGGGTCCGAACACGGGCGGCATGGGCGCCTACTCGCCCGCGCCGATCGTCACGCCGCAACTGCACGCCCGCGTGATGCGCGAAATCATCCTGCCTACGGTGCGCGGCATGGAGAAGGAAGGCATCCGCTACACCGGTTTTCTGTACGCCGGTCTGATGATCGACGCGCAAGGCAACCCGAAAACGCTCGAATTCAACTGCCGCATGGGCGACCCCGAAACGCAGCCAATCATGGCGCGTCTGAAGGGCGACTATTCGAAGGTGGTCGAGCAGGCCATCGCCGGTACGCTCGATACGGTGGAACTGGAGTGGGACCGCCGCACCGCGCTCGGCGTCGTGCTCGCCGCGTACAACTATCCGGACACGCCGCGCAAGGGCGACCGCATCAACGGCATTCCCGCTGAAACCGCGGATTCGGTCACGTTCCACGCGGGCACTACGCTGGCGGACGGCAAACTGACCACCTCAGGCGGCCGCGTGCTGTGCGTGGTGGGCCTGGCGGATTCGGTGCGCAGCGCGCAGTCGGTCGCGTACGAGACGATCAACCAGATCTCGTTCGACGGCATGCAGTATCGCCGCGACATCGGCTACCGTGCGTTGAACCGCAAGCACGACGTCAAGACGGACGGCAAGCACTGAGGCACGCCCCCACTCGCCCGCGTGCGGCGCCAACGGCGCTACACTGCGGGTTTTGCGCCGCGTTTTGCATCGGTGGCCGCGCCCGCCGCAGGAGGCGGGCCGATATGAACCGACGCGAGCCCAACGTGGCCTGACCAAAGCCCTCGCGGCGGCAGTTGTCCGCCCGAAGCGAAAAACCGTATGGCCGCGCCTTCGCAGGTTTCACCCTGACGCGGGCCCGGCCGTCGCTCTTCACGAAGAACCTGCGGCACGACAAGCGTGCCGCCCTCAGCATCTGCATTCATGACCGATTCGAGCTACGACGCACAGGCCGTGCGCAGCTGGCTGCAAGGCCTGCAAACGCATATCGCGGACACGCTCGGCGCGTTCGACGGCACGCCGTTCGCCACCGACGCATGGCAGCGCGCGCCCGGCGAGAAGCTGCGCGGCGGCGGCTACACGCGGATTCTGGAAGGCGGCAAGTTCTTCGAGCGGGCCGGCATCGGTTTCTCGGACGTCGCGGGCGACGCGCTGCCCGGCTCGGCGAGCGCGGCCCGTCCGCAACTGGCCGGTCGCGGCTTCGAGGCGATGGGCGTGTCGCTCGTGCTGCATCCGCACAATCCGCACTGCCCGACCGTGCATATGAACGTGCGTCTGCTGATCGCGACCAAGCCCGGCGAAGAGCCGGTGTTCTGGTTCGGCGGCGGCATGGATCTGACGCCGTACTACGGCTACGAGGAAGACGCGCGGCATTTCCATCGCACCTGCCGCGACGCGCTGCAGCCTTATGGCGCGGACCTCTACCCGAGTTTCAAGCGTTGGTGCGACGAGTATTTCTTCCTCAAGCACCGCAACGAAGCGCGCGGCATCGGCGGAATTTTCTTCGACGATTTTTCGGCGCCGGGCTTCGATCAATCGTTCGCGATGCTCAGAAGTGTGGGCGACGCGTTCCTCAAAGCGTACCTGCCGATCGTCGAAAAGCGCCGCAACATTCGGTACGGTCAGGCCGAGCGCGATTTCCAGGCATACCGGCGCGGGCGCTACGTCGAGTTCAATCTGGTCTTCGACCGTGGCACACTGTTCGGGCTGCAGAGCGGCGGGCGCACGGAATCGATCCTGATGTCCATGCCGCCTGTGGTGAACTGGCGCTACAACTGGCATCCCGAACCGGGCACGCCGGAAGCGCGTCTTTATAGCGATTTTCTCGTGCCGCGCGAGTGGGTGTGAGGCTCAAGGCCGCACCACACCGCGCATCGTCACGACAAAGGATCTTCACCTGAAGCCGAACGCTCATCCTGTTGCCCTGCCTCGCCGGATCGGACTGCTCGGCGGCACTTTCGATCCGATCCACGACGGCCATCTCGCGCTCGCGCGGCGTTTCGCGCACGTGCTGAAATTGACCGAACTCGTGCTGTTGCCGGCCGGCCAGCCGTGGCAGAAAGCGGACGTCTCGCCGGCCGTGCATCGGCTTGCCATGACGCGGGCGGCGGCAAGCGAACTCGTATTGCCGGGCGCAACCGTGCGTGTCGCGACCGACGAAATCGAGCACGACGGCCCGACTTATACGGTCGATACGCTGCAACGCTGGCGTGAACGCGAAGGCGAGGACGCCTCGCTTGCGCTCCTGATCGGCGCGGATCAACTGGTGCATCTCGATTCATGGCGCGACTGGCGGCGCCTGTTCGACTATGCGCATATTTGCGCGGCCACGCGGCCCGGCTTCGACCTCGCGTCGATTCCTCCTGTGGTCGCAAAAGAAATCGACGCGCGCCGTGCCCGCGCCGACGTTCTGCAAGCCACGCCCTGCGGCCACTTGCTGATCGATACGACGCTTGCGTTCAACGTTTCGGCCACCGACATTCGCGCCCATCTGCGCGAACAGGTGAGCCAGCGGCTCGCCCTTGCAGGCGACGAACAGCAAGACCAGGCGGCGAGCCATGTCCCCACCGCGGTGTGGGACTATATTCTTCAACATCATCTGTACCACCGGTAACCTCAATGGATATTCGCAAACTGCAACGCGTGATCGTCGACGCTCTCGAAGACGTCAAAGCGCAAGACATCAAGGTGTTCAACACCAGCCACCTGACCGCGCTGTTCGATCGCGTGATCGTCGCGAGCGGCACCTCCAATCGCCAGACCAAGGCGCTCGCTTCCAGCGTGCGCGAGAGCGTCAAGGAAAACGGCGGCGACATCGTCAGTACCGAGGGCGAGGACGTCGGCGAATGGGTGTTGGTGGATTGCGGCGACGCGATCGTGCACATCCTGCAACCGGCGCTGCGCCAGTACTACAACCTCGAAGAAATCTGGGGCGAGAAGCCGGTGCGCATCAAGCTGTCCACGCCGGATCCGTTCGGCGGTGCGCGTTCGAGCGAACCCGATGAAGACGAGGACGAAGACGAAGACGAAGCAGCGCCGGCCGTGAAGAAGCCCGCGCGCAAGACGGCCGCACGCCGCAAGTAAGTCGGTCAGTCAGTCGGCGGGCTGCGGGCGCTTCACAACGCTGTGGTCCGCGATGACATTCGCGTTTTTCGATCCGTCATGAAACTGCATATCCTCGCCGTCGGCCACAAGATGCCGGACTGGATCGCCACCGGCTTCGACGAATACGCGAAGCGCATGCCGCCCGAGCTGCGCATCGAGTTGCGCGAAATCAAACCCGAGCAGCGCTCGTCGGGACGGCAGGCGGACAGCGTGATGGCCGCCGAGCGGCTGAAAATCGAAGCCGCGTTGCCGAAGAACGCGCGCATTGTCGCGCTCGACGAACGCGGCAAGGACTGGACTACCATGCAGCTCGCCGGCGCCCTGCCCGGCTGGCAGCAGGACGGCCGCGACGTGGCGTTCCTGATCGGCGGCGCCGATGGGCTCGATCCTCAGTTGAAAGCGCGTGCCGATATGCTGCTGCGCGTCTCAAGTCTGACCTTGCCGCACGCGATGGTCCGCGTGCTGCTTGCCGAACAGCTTTACCGCGCGTGGACCATCACGCAAAATCACCCCTATCATCGCGTGTGAGCGAACGAGGCGGCGCGGAGAATGCGCGGGCGCGGGTTGCTGGTTGCGACGTCAAGTCGCGTCTCGTCGTGGCGTCTCGTCGTGGCGTCTTGTAGTCGCGTGTCCTGGTCGCGCCTTGTATCGCACGTTTGAATCGCGCCCTGTCGCCGTGTTTTTCGGATCGCATTTGCGGCGCTGAGTGACGCGCATGCTGGCGTGCACAACGGCGTGCGCGCAGTACACGTCGTCATGCTCGCACCGATGATTTTCCCATCGCACTGATCAACGCCCGACACCCGTCGCGCCCTCACGCAATCCGCTTCATCGAGACCTGTTCATGTCCACGTCCGCCGCTTCGCTGCATCCGTTCGTCTACCTCGCTTCGCAGAGCCCACGCCGCCAGGAGTTGCTGCAACAGCTCGGCGTGCGTTTTGAATTGCTGCTGCCGCGCCCCGATGAAGACGCCGAAGCGCTCGAAGCCGAGCTGCCCGGCGAGCGCGCGCACGACTACGTGCAGCGGGTGTGCGTCGCCAAGGCGCATGCGGCGCGCGCGCGCCTCGTGGCCGGGGGCTATGCCGCGCGGCCGATTCTGGTTGCGGATACAACCGTCACGATCGACGACGCGATTCTCGGCAAGCCCATCGATGCCGACGACGCCGTCGCGATGCTCAAGCGCCTCGCCGGACGCGATCACGAAGTGCTGACGGCCGTGGCCGTGGTCGATGCCGAGGGCGCGTTGCTGCCGGCCGCGCTATGCGTGTCGAAGGTGCGTTTTGCTGCACTGCACGCAGACGCGATCCGCCGCTATGCGGCGAGCGGCGAGCCGCTCGGCAAGGCGGGCGCGTACGGTGTGCAGGGGCGCGCCGCGGAGTTTATCGAGCATATCGACGGGTCCTATTCAGGTATCATGGGTTTGCCGCTTTTTGAATGCGCTGCCCTCCTGCGTGCAGCGCGCATCGACTTCTAAAATAACACCATGAATGAAGAAATCCTGATCAATGTCACGCCGCAGGAAACGCGCGTCGCGCTGGTCCAGCAAGGCGCCGTCCAGGAACTTCACGTCGAACGAACGCTGTCGCGTGGCCGCGTCGGCAACGTCTATCTCGGCAAGGTCGTACGCGTGTTGCCGGGCATGCAATCGGCCTTCATCGACATCGGTCTCGAACGCGCCGCGTTCCTTCACGTCGCCGACATCTGGCACCCGCGTATTGCCGGCGAGCCGCAGCATCAGACACCGCATCAGCCGATCGAGAAAATCGTCTTCGAAGGCCAGACGCTGATGGTGCAGGTCGTGAAGGATCCGATCGGCACCAAGGGCGCACGGCTATCCACGCAAGTGAGCATTGCCGGGCGTACGCTCGTGTATCTGCCGCAGGAGCCGCATATCGGCATCTCGCAGAAGATCGAGAGCGAAGCCGAACGTGAAGCCGTGCGTGCGCGTCTGACCGCCGTGCTGCCCGCGGATGAGAAAGGCGGCTACATCGTGCGCACCATCGCGGAAGATGCGACCAGCGAAGAGCTGGCCGGCGACGTCGCGTATCTGCGCAAGACGTGGGCGACGATTCTGTCGCAAGGTCAGCGCATGCCGCCTACTAGCCTGCTGTATCAGGATCTGAATCTCGCGCAGCGCGTGCTGCGCGATTTCGTCAACGACGAGTCGTCGCGCATTCAGGTCGACTCGCGCGAGACGTATCAGATGCTGGCCGATTTCGCGGCCGAGTTCACGCCGGCGGTGTCGTCGAAGCTGCACCACTACACCGGCGAGCGGCCGCTCTTCGATTTGTACAACATCGAGGCGGAAATTCAGCGCGCATTGTCGCGCCGGGTGGATCTGAAGTCGGGCGGTTATCTCGTGATCGACCAGACCGAAGCGATGACGACCATCGACGTGAATACCGGCGGCTACGTCGGGGCGCGCAACTTCGACGATACGATCTTCAAGACCAACCTCGAAGCCGCGCACACCATTGCGCGGCAATTACGTCTGCGCAATCTGGGCGGCGTGATCATTATCGACTTCATCGATATGGAGAATGTCGAGCATCGCGATCAGGTGTTGGGCGAATTGAAGAAGGCGTTGTCACGCGATCGCACGCGTGTGACGGTGAATGGGTTCTCGCAGCTCGGGCTCGTGGAGATGACGCGCAAGCGTACGCGTGAGTCTCTTGCTCATGTGTTGTGCGAGCCTTGCCCTGTTTGCCAGGGCAAGGGGCAGGTCAAGACGCCGCGTACCGTGTGTTACGACGTGCTGCGCGAGATTCTGCGCGAGTCGCGGCAGTTCAATCCGCGCGAGTTTCGCGTGGTGGCGTCGCAGCAGGTGATCGATCTGTTTCTCGAAGAAGAGTCGCAGCATCTGGCGATGCTGATTGATTTTATTGGCAAGCCGGTGTCGCTGCAGGTGGAGTCGAATTTGAGTCAGGAGCAGTACGATATTGTGCTGATGTGAAAGTTTGGGCTGGAGTGGATCGCCGAGACTTCGTCGTCCGGAGTTCTGAACGGCATCGAGTCCGCGCTTCTGTCGGCCTTCAATGACACGCGGACGCGTTCATTCGCACGTCGACTCTTGTATTACGTCGCCCCCCAGTTCGACTGGTAAATATTGGCTCAAAGGTGCGGGGTGACCGCTGCCCTACCCGATGAGAATGAGGATTCTCCGGTGACCGTAAATTTTGAACGGGTCGCTGCACTGGACTTTGAGGTCAATGCCACCGACCGACATGACGCGATTTACCTAGCCTCCGAATTCGCGAGGCGATGGGCCGCTCGCTTGTCGCCCGTACTTGATGTTGATCTGTATGAAAACGCTAACCAAGTGTGTGGGTAATTCACCCCGAGCCTGGCACACATGAGAGGGTGTCGCGTGGCGCGCGTGTAAAAACTCCAAGCGCCTTCCCCGAAAAAGGTAAAAATTGTCCACCTGGCAGTTGTTCTGAGACTGGGGCAGCGGCACTGGTAAGATCTCGAAATCTTTCGGAGCCTTACCAGTGCCAGCTCAACAAATCAGCTCGCTGACGTCGTTGCGGTTTTTCGCTGCAGCCATGGTTGTTGTTTTTCACACGCGACGTGAGTTCGGTTATTTCGGCCTTGCTGGTCACTTGGCGCTCACACAAGCCGTGTCCCTCTTCTTTGTTCTGTCCGGGTACATCCTCGCCCACACTCACAGAATGATCGTCTCAAGGGCTGGCCTCTGCACCTTCTATCTCAAAAGGTTTGCCCGAATTTGGCCCCTTCATCTCGCCGGCGCTGCCGCGGCCGCGTGGCTGATCCACTATGAAGGTGGCTCGATCAAGGGCGCCACAGTGATCCTCAATGTGCTGCTGATGCATGCTTGGTCATGGGACGTCACCACTTACTTCTCATTGAATGGAGTCTCGTGGAGCTTGTCCGATGAGGCCTTTTTCTATGCGGTTTTCCCATTACTGATTTGGCGCGTGAACACCACTTGGGCAGTCAAACTCGCGGGCACAATACTCGTCACGGCTGTAATGCTGGTTGCCTTTAAGAACATGGGACGCCCACTGATGCTGTGGTCCGCGTACATTTCGCCCGTCACCAGGCTGAGTGAATTCATGATGGGTATAGCAGCCTATCAATTACGGGACGAACTTCGTAACACCATTAAAAGTGGTTTACGCGCGAGCGTGTTCGAGATTGGCACCGCACTGATTGTCGTCTCAGCGATCTGGGCCGCCGACCTCAAGTTCGTCTCGGATCTACCGTTCCACCCCAACAAGCCAGTCGCAATTTGGCTATCGAACTGCGGCGCGGGCGTTGTATTTGCCCTGTTGATAGCCGTGTTCGCGCTGGAGGAAGGGGTGCTCTCTCGCCTTCTTAGAGCGCGATCCCTCATATATCTCGGAGAGATCAGTTTTTCTCTGTACATGGTGCATCAACTTGTCTTGCGCTATGCCGAGGACCACGGCTATATGGCCCAAGACTATCCGGTTGCAGCTAAAGCAGCGCTGTACTGGATAGCCGCCATCGCGGTCGCAGCGGCCGCCCACCATCTGATAGAACTCCCCGCCCAGAAACTGATCATGTCGCGTCTAAAAATCCAGCGGAGCGCAGCGGCCTGATCCGCCGCCGCTTGATCATTCGGAAGGCTCAAGGGCGGGAAGTCCCGACTGCATCGCAGGAGGAAAGCTTTATAGAAGCTTTCATACCGTGCGTCGGTGACATCTATTTCGCCTTGATACGGCCACAGGCCCGAGTCTTGAGTACTTGAGAAAACTGCGGTGATGGTGCTTTCGGAACCGTCAGTGAATGCAACGAACATGTTCGTCTCCTTCAGAGTTCGTGCGCGTTGACACTCACGGTGGACCCTGGCGTCCCCGCGCTTGACTCGGCAACATCGCCGCCCTCATTGCCAGATGTAGACGTGGCAAGTCGCCGTTCCCTCCATTCGTATACTGGCGCCCCCCTTTTTGAGTGGGATGAGGCAGCGCTCGTCTGCCTTAAGCTGCGTAGCCGATCCGAATGCCCACACGCTCGAGTCACGCGGCGCGGATGAAACCGATGTTCGGTGCGGGAGGTCGCGCAGGCTTCCAGGACGCACATGCCTGTGCGGTGGGTAATACCTGACGAAGCTTCCGTTCTGTGCGCCCGGCGCCCGGGCGACCGCCGGCGGGTATGTCTCGCTGCTGGGCGCTACGTTGCAATATTTCGCCGCACCGCGAGCCAAACAAGGGAGACCTAGATGTCAATGAAACCATTGCGTGCAGTCGCTTGCGCCATGCTGATTGCTTCTCTGCCGAATGTCCACGCGCAGACCGTGAAGAGCGCCCCCATCCGGGTGACCGTCGACAATTTCCCGCGCAGCGAATCTGACCGCTACTTCAGCCTGACAGTAAAGCGCGGCGGCTTCGGCAAGTTCTTCCATGGGCGCGAGTTCGTGCCTGTGGGCGGCAAGACCGTGGTCCGCCCGAACCGCGATACGCTGTACTCAAGCGCGGTATTCGACCTCGATGCCGGGCCAGTCACCGTGACCCTGCCCGACGCCGGCGCCCGGTACATGTCGCTCGCAGTGCTGGACGAAGACGGCCACGTCTTCGGCGTGTACCACGGCGGCGACAGCCATACATTCAACAGAAAAGACATCGGGACCCGCTACGTCCTGCTGGGTGTCCGTACGCTGGTCGATCCCGACAAGTCCGACGATGCGAAGCAGGCATGGGCACTGCAAGACGCCATCCGGGTCGAGCAGCCCAACGGTCCGGGTCGCTTCGAGGTTCCTGGCTGGGACACCGCGAGTCAGGACAATATCCGCAAACTGCTGATCGCCCTCGGTACGACCATTCCTAACTCCCGGCGGATGTTCGGCACGGCCGCCGAAGTCGACCCGGTGCGACACCTGATCGGAAGTGCCATCGCATGGGGTGGGATTCCGGAAAAGGACGCGTACTACCAGCTTGTCACGCCGGAACGAAACGACGGCACGACCGCTTATCGCCTCGACATGTCGAATGTGCCGGTGGATGCCTTCTGGTCCGTCACCGTGTATGACGCAGCCGGCGACCTGCATCCGAACCCGGACAACGCATACTCCATCAACAGCCTGACCGCCAAAAAATCGCCGGGCGGTTCGACGACCATTCGCTTCGGCGATTGCACGGCTAGCGCAACCAATTGCATCGCCATCATGCCGGGCTGGAACTATATGGTCCGCTTCTATCGTCCTCGGATTGAAATTCTCGATGGGAAGTGGACGCTGCCGGAGGCAAAGCCCATCTCGTAGGTGGCGAGGTTTCCTGCAGATCTATCTGTCGAACCGGGTCAACGTCAGTACACTGTCCCAGAATGGTAGTCAATCGTCCAAGCGGAGACACAAGATGACACGAGTTCGCGTTAACGGCTTCACCATCTCCCTCGATGGCTACGGAGCAGGCCCAAACCAGGACATCGACAATCCGCTCGGCATCGGCGGGACGGATCTGCACCAGTGGTTGATTCCAACACGCACGTTCCAGCGGTCCTTGTTCGGCAAGGACGGCGGCACGACCGGGGTTGACGATGACTTCGCCGCTCGTGGCTTTGAGAATGTCGGGGCCTGGATTCTCGGGAGGAACATGTTCAGCCCCGATCGCGGGCCTTGGCCGGACATGAGCTGGAAAGGCTGGTGGGGGGACAATCCGCCGTATCACGTTCCGGTCTTCATCATGACGCATCATGCGCGTCCACCCATCGAGATGGAAGGCGGCACGACATTCCATTTCGTCACGGGCGGTGTTCGGGAAACGCTTGAAAGGGCACGCGAGGCGGCCGGTGGAATGGACGTGCGCATCGGCGGCGGACCGAACACCGTCCAGCAGTATCTTCGCGAGAGCCTCATCGATGAACTGCACATTGCTATCGCACCGGTGCTGCTCGGTCGAGGAGAACGGCTGTTCGAAGGCGTTGACTTGCGGGCTCTGGGATACGAATGCGTCGAATTCGTAGCATCGGAGAAAGCCACGCACGTCGTCTTACGGCGCGAGAGGCGCGCGGACGCTTAACGACGGGTTGCAGCGGCCGGCGTCATGCGTCGCCCCTCGCACTGCGGGTCGTCTCCTTCGCCTAGCCGAACGCCCGCTCCGCGAACCGTTCGATCCAGAGCGCCAGGCGGTCGGCCGCAAAACTGGCAGCGCGTGTGGCGGCGCGGCAGACGACGGTGTCGCCTTCTCGCACGCATCGCAGGGCGCCGCCGGCTTCTTCCAGCCACAGCAGGCAAGCCAGCCAGCCAGCGTGCTCGGCCGATACAGTCTGAGCCACGGGCCGGGTGAGGAACTCGCTCAACGTGGCCGGCGAAGTCCAGATCAGCGCATCGCCATCGCCGCGCGCGGCGGCGCCGAGAACTTCAGTGAAAACCTGCACCGCCTCGGCAGCACTACGCCCCGCATTCTGCGTGCGCAACTCCGACAGGCGGGTGCTGACCGCATGGCCGAAACTGCCGCTGCCTTCGCTCTCGACACGCACCAGGTCGGCGTAGTCCATACGCTGCCAGTCCGGCTCCACATTGCGCGTACCAGCCAGGTCGGCACCGGCCAGGTAAGTCTCCACCGGCTGGAAGCGGCCCGGGCCGATCAGGCTGGTGCACAGCGTCTGCACGATGCCGATGCGGGTGGCCACAGTCTGCGTCTGCAGCACGCTCAGCTTCTCGCGCACGAGCTGGTCGCGTTCCTTGCGCAGTCCCGACAGCTCCAGCGCCTGCTTCATCTCCATGCGCAGCGCGCTGATGTCCCACGGCTTCTTGATATAGCGGTGTATCTGGCCCTGGTTGACGGCCTCGACGGTCTGGTCCAGTTCCGAATAGGCTGTGGTCAGAATCCGGACGATGTGCGGATAGCGCTCGCGTGCGTAGCGCAGAAGTTCGTTGCCATATTCGCCCGGCATGCGCTGGTCGGACACCAGCACGGCGAGGCTGGCGGCGTGGGCATCCAGCATTGCCTTGCCGTCCTCCACGGAGGCGCCCGTCACCACCGGCGCGATTGCGCCGATGGCGCGCTCGAAGTATTTGACCGCGTTGGCTTCGTCATCAACGAACAGAATCGCCGGAGGCGGTGTCTGGTTGGCAATCGTATCGCTCATGGGTAACTCCTGACTCGATCTTTCAAATTTGGGAATTCCAGCGTCACGGTCGTGCCGGCACTGGGCGCGGATACGATCCTGATCCTCCCGCCGAAGGACTGCATGACGCGGTTGCAGAAAATCATGCCGCAGCCACCCACGCCGGCGTTCGTGACAACCGGACCGACCCGCAAACGCTGCGTCATTTCGGGCGCGATGCCGTGGCCGTTGCCGCTGACGCCAGCACCTCGCGCACCGTGGCCACGCCTAGCGGCTTCTCCAGGATTCGAAACACCTCGCCGGAATTGACCGTTCCCAGCAGCGCGTGGTTATCCGCGTAGGCTGTCACCAGGATCCGCACGATATGCGGATACTCCTGGGCGACCTGCCGCAGCAGGTCGTCGCCATGCCGGCCCGGCATGCGGAAGTCGGTCAGCAGAATCGTCACGCGCGCACCTTCGCGGCGCAGGATCGACATGGCCTCGTCCGCGTCGCCGGCGAGCAGCACCTCATAGTCACGGCCGGCCGAGCGCGCAAAGTACTTGCGAGCCAACTCCTCGTCGTCGACATACAGGACGGTGGGCCTCGCTTGTTGGGTCTCTCTCATCTCGACATCACTCCAGACGCGGCAGATCGAAGTTGAACGCCGTCCACTCGCCCAACTGGCTTTCCGCAAACAGTGTGCCGCCGTGCCGCTCCACCACCGCATAACTGATCGACAGGCCAAGGCCGAGGCCCTGGCCGACTTCGCGGGTAGTGAAGAAAGGTTCGAACACCCGCGCCAGATTCTCCGCGGCGATCCCCGGGCCGTTGTCGCGCACATTCACGTGCAGCCGGTCGTCCCGCCATTGCGCCGTGACATGGACCTGCGGCGATACGGTGCCGGCCTTGTGCATCGCCAGAGCGGCATTCGAGAACAGGTTGATGAGCACGCCGATGATGGCGGCTTCGTCGCCCAGCACAAGGGTATCGCCGGGCAGCTCGCGCGTGACGCTCACGCCGCGCAGTTCATGTGCGCTCAGCCGGATCGACGAGTCAAGTGCCTTCTCGAACAGGAACGGCACGTCGTCCGCCGCCGCGCCGGGCTTGCGGTAGGCAAAGGTCTTCAGGTCCGCCACGATATGCTGGATGCGGTGCATGCCCTGCTTGACGTCCGTCAGGCACTCCTGCAGCGACGCGCTGTCCTTGACCTGCGGTTCCTCCATGGCTATTTCGATGGCCATCAGGCAGAAGTTCACCGGGTTGTTGACCTCGTGGAGCAGCCCGGCGGACAACGTGCCGATTGCGGCCATCTTCTCCTGCTGCAGCAACTGGCCCTTGATCTGCGCGAGGTTTTCATTGGTCAGGGCGAGCTGGTCGTTTTTGTGCGCCACCTCGTCCTTTAGCCGGAAAAGCTGGAAACGGCCCTTCTCGTTGAAGTAGGTGTAAATGGAACTGGCCAACGCGCAGAAGAAGATCAGGATGAGCTGGAACTGAAACTTGCTTGGGTTCTGTATGCCGCCCGGATGTGCCGCGCAGGCGACGTAATAGAGCAGGACGGTGGCCAGGCCGAATGCCAGCGTCTGCCAGTAGCCGGAGGGGAACAGGATCCCGACCGCGAAGATCGTCAGCATGAGCCCGGCATAGAACAGCGACTCCCCACCCTGGGTGACATAAATCATCCACGAGATCATTGCCTGCGGCAGCAGCAGCCAGAAGAAGGTGATGACCTGCACGTGGCGTTTGCCCGTTTGCGTGTAAAGCGAGAGCAATGCCAGGCCGATGGCCGCGCTGGTCAGCACCCGAACAATGGCGAAGCGCTTCTGCTCGGCCGGATACACGACATAGTCCAGCGCCACGCCCATCAGCACAAGCACAATCACGGTCAGGCCGCCAGCCTTGCTGCACAGCAACCGGTAGTCGCGCAATTCTTCACGATAGTTCGAACGTAGCCCAGCCAGCGATGTCGTCATCTCAGGCTACTTGCTGCTGGCCGATCACCACCTCGGCGAACACATTCACGCCGGTCGCGTCCGTGTACAGGCGCGGCTCGCCGCAGTTCTCCGGCATGATTTCGGCCATCTGTGCCTCGTTGCGATAGATCAGGTACCACTCCAGCACGTGCTCCATGCTGAAGCGCTCCGGGTTGTCGGCGTGGACATTGGTCACCAGCAGGCGGCCGCCCGGTCTGGTGCGGCTGGCGAAATGCTGGTTCAGCCGGGCGCAGACCTTGTCAGAGAGGTAGTCGAACAGGCCGGCGCAATAGACCGCGTCGAACTCGCGAACGTCCGGTGCGTCCGCATCCATCCGGCGCTTGAGCAGGTGGTGGACCGAATCATGGGTATAGCTAACGGTCATGCGCCTCGACGTTTTCTGCGCAATGGCGCCCAGGCGGTCGCGCGTCCAGTCCAGGGTCTCCTGACTGAAGTCGAGCAACTCGAACGTCAGCCACTCCGGTTCATCGTATTCATGCATGAAGCGCTGGATCTCCTGAGCGGGGCCGCAACCCACGTTCAGGACCCGGAAGGGCCGCCGCGCGGCGCGCGCTTCATTGGCGAGCCGGGTCAGGTAGTCCACCAGCAGCTCCACGCGATTGCGGTGCGCGCGTGCCACGGCTGTTTGCAGAAAGGCCGCGTTGACGATCTGGAAATACGTGCTCGGGCCCTGGCGGGGATCGTCGAGCATCTGGTTGACCATCTGGTAGTCGCCGGCATAACCCAGCGGCTTGGTGAACGTGCGGAACACAAAGGGCGAACGCAGCAGCAGCGGATGTAGCGCGGCCTGGGCAAAGGCACGGTGTGCCGGCGCCAGTTCTTCGTCGACCAGGCGTGCCTCGCCTTCGAACTCGTCGAAGTAGACCTTGGTCCTTTCCATCAGCGGCGATGCCAGTTCGAGGAAGAAGTCCTCGCGCAGGCTTTTGCCTTCCTTCGGCATGGTGTCGGCCAGGTCCGCCTGCTCGACCCAGCGCGACATGTCCGAGAGAAACGCCCGAATCTGGTTGACCGCGATCTGGTAGTCCCGGCGGATTTTGAAGCGCTCGGCCCAGTCCTGCGAGAAGCGGCGGGCTTCCTCCCCGACCGCGCGCGCTTCCAGCGTGCCGCCGCTCAGCTCCCGCCACTCGGCGATCAACGTCACCGAGACAATGGCTGTCAGGCCGGTGTTGACCATACTGATCACGACCGCCTTGCCCGAATAGGCGTGCTCCACGCCCATCTTGACCGACAGGTCGCTCAGCACCTCGCTGACCTGGACAATCGAGTACGGGTTGTAGACCTCCATCACCAGGGACTTTCGCTGGAGATTGATGATCGTGCCCCGCACCTGCTCGCCTTGCGAGTTGAGGAAGCTCACTACCGGATCGATTTGCGTTTTGGAATACACAGTATGGCGGCCAGGAAAGTACCACGAGAAGTTGGTTTGAAATCTGGTGCTATACGAGGCCGGCAGGCGGCCGGTTCAGCGTCGACGGTGTCCTCAGGTCCAGGTGACGAAGCGTCGCCATCGGTATTTCAGTTGTCGCCGCAGCAACCCGTTCTTTGGGTGGCGTACCACTTCCTCCCGAACTGCGTCGACCGGACAAGCCATGCGTTTGACCTGCCCGCATCATCTCGCGATAGCACGTGTGTTACGGCGTCACGGTTTTAACGAGACTCGTAAGCCCGGTAGGCCTGAAGGGCCGGTCCGGAGCAATACGGCCCTTTGCGATTGCAGCATTCTACTGATAAAAAAGAATGCTGTGGTCCCACCTGGATTGTGGCGCGTGGGGCCAGAGGGACCTCAGCTCGAAAATGAAGGACCAGCAGCCCGCCAGACTCTTCGCCGGCGCCCGTTGCCTACGGCAAACCCCGAACGAACCCCCAATTTCCTTCTTGACCGCGCTCCGCCGCGAGGCGTATAACCATCCCATTGGATGTTAATTGGATGGTCTACAGATGGCTTCCGGAGTGCAGATGTCAAAACTCAAACTCATCGACACCTCACGCCCCAAAGGCGGCGAGACCGAAAAAATCACCATCAACCTAGGCCCGATCGACCTCGGCCAGATCGATTTACTGGTCGAAGAAGGCTTTTACTCGAACCGAACCGACCTGATCCGCACGGCGATCCGCAACCAGATCGCGGTGCATGCTCAGGTCGTCGCGGAGACGGTGACGCGGCGCGCCATGGTGCTGGGCATGCAGCACTTTTCGCGGCAGGACCTCGAGGCGGCTCAGGCCGCGCACGAACAACTCGACATTCACGTGCTAGGCCTCGCCAGCATCGCAGCCGATGTGCCGCCCGAACTCGCGGCGGCCACGATTGCATCGGTGGTGGTGCTCGGCGCCTTTCATGCGTCGCCGGCGGTCAAGGCGGCGCTTACCGGCCGCATCAGCTAGGCGCGACGTTCGACTCATTACCGTGGCTGAAGCGGCGACGCATCAGTCGGCTCGCTCGCCCACGCCCCACACAGGTCAATGCAACTACCATGAAGATGAACGAAGATTTCCTGAAGTCGATGACAGATGCCTTCGAGCTATTGCGCACGAAGGGCCCGCAGGAAGCCACCGCGGCGGTTCAGCGCGCGCTCGCGGGCGGTAAAGCGAACGAGGCCCACGCGAACCACGTACCGACATCGAACACGCCGTCGAATGCGAGCGAATGGGCGCAAGCGTGGACGCAGATGCGCACCCAAACGCAAGCGCAAGCCCAGGCGCGCCCCGCTCCGCACGCCCCTGGCGCGCCGACTTTCGACGCCGACTCGCCAGGCACCTTCAGTACTCACACGTTCAGCAACGCAACGGGACAACGCCAGTACAAGCTCTACGTGCCGGCCGTCTACAACAGCGAACCATTGCCGCTGATCGTCATGCTGCACGGCTGCACGCAGAACGCCGACGACTTCGCCGCCGGCACGCGCATGAACGAAATGGCCGAGCGTCATGGCTTCATCGTCGTGTATCCGAGTCAGGCGCAAGCGGCCAATCATTCGAAATGCTGGAACTGGTTCAAGCCTGCCGATCAACTCCGCGACCAGGGGGAGCCGTCGTTGATCGCCGGCATCACGCGAGAAGTGATGGGCCGCTATCGTGTGGATCCCGCGCGTGTGTACGTCGCGGGTCTGTCGGCGGGCGGTGCGATGGCGGACATCATGCTGAAGACGTCGCCCGATCTCTACGCCGCGGCCGGCGTGCATTCGGGCCTCGCCTACGGCTGCGCGAAGGACTTGCCTTCGGCGCTCGGCGCGATGAAGGGCGGCAAGGCACAACGCAAACGCGCGCATGGCACGCCGCAACGTCCGCTGATCGTATTTCATGGCGACGCTGACACGACGGTCCATCCGTCGAACGCGGCCGAGATCGTCGCGGCTTTCGACGCCGGCACCACCACCGTCAGCCAGCAATCAGGCGCTGCAAGCGGCCAGCGTGCTTATACGCGGCAACGGCATGTGGCGGCGAACGGCGTGGAAGCGGAGTCGTGGTCGATTCACGGCGCAGGTCACGCGTGGGCCGGCGGCAGTCAGCGCGGTTCGTACACGGACCCGTCCGGCCCCGATGCCGCCGCGGAAATGGTGCGATTCTTCCTCGCCCATCCGCGCCTGAGATGAGCCGGCACATCGGCGTCGAGCCAAACCGATCGCGTTCAACATGAATGACCGGAATCTGGCTGTAGAGACGGCGGCCTGATTACACGAAACGCCTCGCGCGATAACAGCGCAGACGGACAGTAAAAGGCCCAGCTAAAGACAGCGCCGCAACCTAAGCCGCCACCTAAGCCGCAACCGGGCAACCGGCCTGTTCGAGCGCGGCCTGCGCGTGCTCGTGCAGGTCGCCGCTGGTCAGCGACGCGTCCGGCGTGCGGACCCACGCCGCGATGCGCAGCGTCGCGCCGCCATCGTCCGGATAGTCCGCGACCGTCACGATCGGTGCGAGCGTGGCGCCGCTCAGCACGCGCGGTTCGTCGGCGACGAGTTTCTTCAATTCGCCGATCGCGGCATCGACGTCCTTGCGCTGCGCGAGGCCCACTTCGACCTCGATACGCTGCGTGCCGCCGCTGCTGTAATTGATCACCGGATTGCTCCAGATCTGGCTGTTCGGCACGAACACGGCATTGCCGTCGCCGCGTTCGATGCGGGTGGTGAAGAGCCCCACTTCGCGCACGATGCCCGCTGCCGCGCCGCTGCCTTCGATCACATCGCCGACGCGAAACGGCCGCAGCATCAACAGCATCATGCCGGCCGCGATATTTTGCAGCGTGCCTTGCAGCGCGAGTCCGATCGCGAGACCGGCGGCGCCCAGCACCGCGAGCACGCTCGCGGTCGCGATGCCGACTTCGCTGAGCGCCGCAATGAACACGAGCACCCGCACGGCCCAGGTGCCCATGGCCGCCAGCATCGGCGCGAGGGTCGGGTCAGCATGTGTGCGCGCTAGCGCGCGGGCGAACATGGAGCCGACGCGGTTCGACAGCCACCAGCCGACCACGAGGATCAGCACGGCCAGCACGATATGAAGAGCGTCGTGCGTCAGCGTGACGAGCAACGACGGCTGGAAGTGAAAGAGTCGGGTGAGGAGATCGTTCATCTTGAGTCTCGTTCCGTGACGGTATAGATATCCTGACGCATCGAAGCAGGATACGTTCCCACCCTTTACATTTCATGCGCGAAGGCACGCGGCTTGCTCGCCTACGCGGATATTCGAATGGCCCCTGTGGAGCGTCACATGTCCCAACATCTGAAGCCTGGCGACCGTGTCAGTTGGAACACGCCGCAAGGCGTCACGCACGGTAAGATTGTGCGCGTCATTTCTAACCATACAACCGTGGATGGCAGAACCGTCGACGCCTCCAAATCCGACCCACATTACGAGGTCCAAAGCGAGAAAAGCGGCAAGCATGCCGTTCATCGCGGCGACGCGCTGCATCGATTGAAGAATTGATATGGATGGCTAAGCACACCCGGGCGCACGACAGTCTCTGCCTCCGGCACCCAGGCTTCAGACAGTGCCCAAAGGCCTAAGCAGATTACGCAGTGCTGCAACAGTAATCGGTCGCGAGAACCAGAAGCCTTGCGCTTCATCGCAACCGAGCGCTTCGAGTTGCGCGGCCTGCTCGGCCGTTTCGACGCCTTCGGCAGTCACGCGCAGTTTGAGCGCGTGCGCCATCGCGATGATGGCGCCCACCAGTGCCGCACACTGCGGATCGGTGCTCATGCGCATCACAAACGAGCGGTCGATTTTCAGGCGATTCAGCGGAAAGCGCGTCAGATAAGCGAGGCTCGAATAGCCGGTGCCGAAGTCGTCTACCGCCACCTCCACGCCCAGATCGCGCAATGCAAAGAGCGTCTGCAAAGCCTGTTCGGTATCACCGAGCAGCACGCCCTCGGTGATTTCCACTTCGAGATAGGACGGGTCGAGCGCGGCATCTTCCAACGCCTCGCGGATGGTTTCGAACAGATTGTGCCGCTGGAACTGCTGCGGCGAAACGTTCACCGCGAAGCGCGGCAAGTTGCCCGTTAGCCGCAGCAACTTGCCAGCATCGCGGCACGCAGTCCGGATCACCCACTCGCCGATCTGCTCGATCAAACCCGCCTCCTCCGCAACCGGCACGAATTCGACGGGACTGATCAGGCCGCGTTGCGGATGGTTCCAACGCAGCAGCGCCTCCACCTGCGCGATATGGCCGTTGGAGAGCGTGACCTGCGGTTGATACACGAGATGCAGTTGCTGACGATCGATTGCGTCGCGCAACATGGTCTGCAGTTCGAAGCGACGCGCGGCCTGGCCTTCGAGCGCGGTGGAAAACCGCCGCACCGCATTGCCGTTCACCGCCGAAGCCGCCGACAACGCCACGCCCGCGCGACGCATCAGCGTAGGCGCATCGCCGCCGTCGGCCGGATAAGCGACGATGCCGATGCTCGCGGTAATGTTCAACGCGGTGCCGGCGTAATCGATCGCCTCGGCGATGCGGCCTAGCGCTTCGGCGGCGAACGCATCGGCCGCCGGGCCGGTTTCGTTGACTAGCAGCGCGAACTGCGTGCCGCCGATCGAGGCGATCGTGCCGTCGTTCGGAAAGAGACCGCGCAACCGTTCACCGACGATCTGCAGCACGAGTTCAGCCGCGTGCAACCCAAGCGCGTCGCGCAGTTTGCGCAGATGATCGAGCTCGGCGATCAACACGGTAAAACCGCTGCCGCTACGCTCGCAACGCGCAATCGTGAGTTCCAGCCGTTCGGTGAAAAGCGTTTGATTCGGCAGGCGGGTCACGCCGTCGTGATGCGCGACGTACCAGAGACGCGCTTCCGATTGCGCGTAACGCGTCATGTCGATGGCGATGCCCACATACAGCGCGGGACAAGTGGTCGGCGCGGGCTCGGTGACGAGCGGCGCCAACGCCAGCACCACGCGAACCGGCGTGCCGTTGCGCCGCAAAAAGCTCCACTCGCCTTCATAGCGCGAAGTCACCGTGGCAAGCGGCGGCAGTTCGGCGCGGCGCTTGGCCAGTTCGGCCGGATCGAACAAAGACTCGAAGGTGCGCCGGCCGATCAGTTCTTCAGCCGCCAGTCCCGTCAGCTTTTCGAAAGCGGCGTTGATGGAGTCGAACGTGCCGTCCGCGGTGCAGGTAAACATGCCGTAAGGCGCCGACGCAAGCGCGGCATCGCGCGTACGCATTTCGGCGTAGAGGGGGACTTGCATCGCGCCGGCCTTTTGATTTTCCTGAGTAGTGAAAGCGATCGAGCGTGTTCTTGACGCGTGGGCGCAACCAGTAGAGCCCCGAAATTCCGGTCCGATGTTTCGGGCAACCGTGCGTATGATAACGGCTTTCGCGACCCCGCCGAATTGGCCGCCCCGCAATCTTCGCGGCAATCGTTTCCCTTGGTGTAATCCCCAATCTGCCCGACCGGTGCGCTTGCGCATCCTCGCGGCACACAAAGCCCGCGATTGCCGGGATATTCGATCCTTCATGAGCCCGCGCGCAACGGTGCTATATCCGTGGATATATTTCGTTGACCGTCGGGCGAGTAAAACACGCCGTTTCGCGGCACCGTTCCAGACGGATTCTCACGAGACAGCGCCCTGCGTTTCATGTCCAAGGAAGTCATCTGCCTTCGCTGTTATACGCAAGCCCGAGATACGGACACACGATGTTGCCGTTCTCGAGCCATCCCTGGCTGAGCGGCGCGCCGCGATACGGGCGGATGTCCCGCGAACTCACCGGTCGGCCGTTCGAGCGGAACACCACGAGCGGTTCGTCGAGCAGCGTCACGCCGATGGGTTCGCCGGTGACTTCGGCGGCGAACGCCACCGGATGCCAATAGCGGCTGAGCATCTCTCAGTCGCGGCTATCGAAAGTGCAGTCGTGGGGTAAGGCGGGGGAACGTTGAAATATCAGCGGGCTGGCGGTGGCAGTTGCAGTGGCGGAACTCATGCATCTCTACAAAACCTGTTGGGGTTCGTCGCGCACATGAGCTGTCTCGAGCGCGTTGGAGAGAACGATAGCGGGATGAGGTCCGCCGACCCATCCCTGAACCGCATTGACTCTATGTACGGAAAAACATACGGTGCCGCAGCACCGTATGCTCGGCTTGTTAAGCGGCGCGCGGCAGCGCCGCTTCGATAAACACCGCGCACAGTGCTTCCATGCCCTTCGCGTCTTCTTCGTCGAAGCGCGCGACGCTCGGGCTGTCCACATCCCACACGCCGATCAGCGTGCCGTCCGGCGCAACGAGCGGCACGACGATTTCCGATTGCGAAGCCGAATCGCAGGCGATATGGCCGGGAAACTCGTGCACGTCGCGCACCACCTGCGTTTGCCGCGTCTGTGCAGCCGTGCCGCAGACGCCCTTGCCGAGCGGAATTCGCACGCACGCCGGCTTGCCCTGGAACGGTCCGACGACCAGTTCCTTACCATCGTGGAAATAGAAGCCGGCCCAGTTCAGATCGCTGAGCGAATGAAACACGAAGGCGGAAAAATTCGCGGCGTTGGCGATCCAGTCGGTTTCGCCGGCGAGCAGCGAGCGCGCCTGCGCAACCAGTTCTTCATAGTGCGCGGCTTTGGGCAGATGCGAGGCGGAGGAGACTTCGAACATGACGGCGTCCGTGATGAAAGCGGAAAGAGAAGCAGCGAGTCGTGCAGTTTAAAGCAAGGCGCCGTTTCCTTCACGGCGCGCGCCCGCGCCGCGCGGCGACGGGCACACAGTAAAGCCCTCTTTCGTTCCGGTTCCGTCAGGCCCACCGGCCTCGGAACCGCACGACGCTACACGACGATTACTGATCGACGCCGATGATCACGCTCGACGCCTTGAAGATTGCCGTCGCCGCTTTGCCGTTCGCGAGGCCGAGGCGATCGACGCTCTCATTGGTGATGATTGCCGCGATCTGCGCGCCGCCGGCGCTGATCGACACTTCGGAATTCACCGCGCCCTTCGTGAGCGCCGACACCGTACCGGCGATGCAATTGCGCGCCGACACCTGCTCCTTCGCGACATCGACCATCACGATTACCGACGAAGCCTTGACCAGCGCAAAGGCTTTCTTGCCCACCGCGAGGCCGAGCGACGTCGCGCTGCCATGGGTGATGATCGAGACGATCTCGAGGCCGTCCTGGGTGCGCAGCGTGACTTCGTCATTCACGGCGCCGTGTTTGAGTGCGGTGACTTCGCCGGCGAATTGATTGCGTGCGCTGGTTTGCATGTTGTTCTCCTTGATCAGGCGGCCTGATGCGAACGTTGTTTCGAGGCCATGCGTTGGGTTGAGCATTGAGTGTAATGAAACACTCGCCGGCTGCGGCAGCCTGCGCGTGAAGCGCGGTATCGCGCAGCCGCTATGGACGATGCGAACCTCCAATGGATCCATATAAGCATTATGCATGGGCGTGTACAACGCAGTGCCGCTACAACGTGCTGCACGACGCGCCGACACCGTATCATCGTGCCCTGGACCTTCTTCGCCGAACCTCATGCCCGTTGCCGTTCTATCCCGCGTTGCCGCCGTCTGGCCGAACGCCTGCCGTGCCGCCGCGCTGTGCGCCGCCCTCGCGGCGATCACCGCCTGCAGCAACCCGTCGCCGACGCACGACGCCCACGCGCCGCTCGACAACGTCACGCTGTTCCCCATCGCACACTACGATCAGAACGTCGACCACTGGCTCGAACCGGAGAGCCCGAGCTATGACCAGCCCTTCCTGAGTCCGGCGGATCAGCAGGCGCACTTCAAAGCGCTCTACGCGCGCTATTTCGGCACCGGCACTGCGGCGCCCTCGCCGTGGAATGCCAGCTACGTCACGACGCGCGTCTATCGCCAGCAAGGCGCGGACGTTGCCGCATTGCAGCAGCGGCGCATCGGCAGGTTCGATAACACCGGCAAGAGCGGCGCGGACATCGGCTACGGCGAAAATTTCCGGCCGCACGACAAGGCGTGGATCGACGCCATCGCGCAAAACATGAATGTCGCGCAGTTCACGCAGACGACCGTTTATCAGCCGCAGCGCCGCGCGATCGCCACCGGCAACCTGATGGTGCGCGAACTGCCGACCACCGATCCGTCGTTCTACGACCACCATCTGGCCGGCGAAGGCTATCCGTTCGACAACCTGCAGATCTCGGCCGTGCGTCCCGGCACGCCGCTGTATGTGCTCGGCAGCAGCGTCGACGGCGCGTGGCATTACGTGCAGACGCCCGACGTGCAGGGCTGGGTGCGCAGCGACGGCGTCGGCATGGCCGACGATCGCTTCGTCGATACATGGCGCGCTGCAACGGGCAAATCGCTCGGTGCGGTGATCGTGGCGTCCGCGCCGGTGCGCGACAGCCGCAGCGTGTTCCGCTTCGACGCGCCGGCCGGCACGCTGCTGCCGATCGTGCCCGCCAACGCCGCCCGGCCAGCGCAAGCCAAGCCCGCCGCGAGTGACATTGGCGCCGTAGCCGAGCCGGCAGCCGCGCGTCAAATACTCGTCCCGGCTCGCGACGCCGACGGCCGGGCGCTGATCCGCAGCGCCGCCCTGAGCGACGCGCAAATCGCGCCGGCGCCGCTCGCCGCCACGCCGCGCCACCTGGCGATGCTGATGAAAACGCTGATCGGCCGCCCCTACGGCTGGGGCAATAGCGGGCTCTACAACGACTGCTCGTCGGAACTGCAAAGCATTTTCGCCGCGTTCGGCGTCTGGCTGCCGCGCCATTCGTCCACGCAGATGAGCGCCGGCCGCTTGATCGACCTGTCGTCGTCCATGCCCGCGCAGCGGCTCGACTATCTGGCGCAGCACGGCGAACCGTTGCGCACGCTGATCTACATCGGCGGCCATGTGATGCTGTATATCGGCAACACCACCCGCAACGGCAGCGCGGTGCCGGTCGTCTATCAGGACGTATGGGGCTTGCGGCCCGCCGACAACAGCCGGCGCGCGGTGATTGGCGGCTCGGTGATTCTGCCGCTGTTCGAACACATTCCCGAAGACGCCACGCTGCAATCGCTCGCGGCGACGCCGACGTTCCAGATCAGCATTCTCGGCGCGCCGGCGCCGTCCGCCGCACCGCCGGACGAGGACAATGCGGCCGGTTGAGAGGCGCATCAATAAATATTTTTTCCGGAGTGTCGATTCAACGGTCATGTACTCGTCGTACTGTGGAATACCTGACTCGACGAGTCGGTGTTTCAACTCACGAACCTGTTACTTCAAGGAGTCGCCGTCATGTCCAGCAACGCTGTCAAACCGATCCCCGAGGGAATGCACTCGCTAACCCCGTATCTGATCTGCGCCAACGCCGCCGAAGCCATCGCGTTCTACACGAAAGCCTTCAACGCAGTCGAACAGGTCCGCCTGCCGGGCCCGAACGGCAAGGTCATGCACGCCACGCTGAAGATCGGCGATTCCATGCTGATGCTGACCGACGAGTGGCCCGAGCACCAGTCGTTCGGCCCGAATACCCTGAAAGGCACGCCCGTCACGATTCACCACTATGTGGAAGATGTCGACGCCAGCTTCAAGCAGGCCGTCGAGGCCGGCGCGACCGTCGTGATGCCCGTCACCGACATGTTCTGGGGCGACCGTTACGGCCAGGTGAAAGACCCGTTCGGCCATAGCTGGTCGTTGGCCACGCACAAGCGCGACCTGAGCCCGGAAGAAATCCAGAAAGCCATGATGGACTGCATGAAGTAAGGCGCGGTCCGCCCGGTGAGAAGGAGGAGAAACGTCATGCAAAAGATTGCGCCGTGCCTGTGGTTCGACGGCAATGCCGAAGAGGCCGCACGCTTCTACACGTCCGTGTTTTCCGATTCCCGCATCGCCACCACGATGCACTACACGGATGCCGGACCCGGGCCGGAGGGCGACGTGCTGGCCATCACGTTCGAGATCGAGGGCCAGGAGTTCATGGCCCTGAACGGCGGCCCGCAGTTCCCCTTCACGCCGGCGATTTCGCTGTTGGTGCACTGCAAGTCGCAGGAGGAAATCGACCGTTACTGGACGAAACTCCTCGACGGCGGCAAGGAGTGGCAATGCGGCTGGCTTCAGGACCGCTTCGGCGTCTCGTGGCAGATCGCACCCGACGTACTCGGCGAGATGCTGCGCGACCCGGACACCGTCAAGGCGAGCCGCGTGATGAAGCAGATGATGAGCATGGTCAAACTCGATATCGCGCCGCTCGAAGCGGCCTATCGTGGCGCTTGAAGTCCGCCCCTGACCGCGCGCCGGCGTCGGCGCGCGGTGAGCTTGCAGTGCGCTGAGCACTCACAGCGCAGCAAGCCGCCAAGGACGCGACAGCGCCATCTTTGATAGGATCGGTCTCGACCCATTAACGGCGAGACATGAACGGTGCGCGTCAACCATCAGGCTTTCTTCTGCTCGCTGTTCGTCGCGCGTCTCGCCGATCAGGTCCTGCTGTTTCTCGTGCCGCTCGTCGTCTTCCAGACCACGCATCAAGTCTCGTGATCGGGCCTCGCGTTCTTTATCGAAACGCTGCCGCGCTATCTGGTGTTTCCTTTCTTCGGCGCCTTGTGCGATCGCATCTCGCCGCTCAGGTTGATGCGCATCAGCCAGACGGTGCGGGCGCTGGCATGTTTCGGCGGCATACTCGCGTATGCGTTGTTCGGCGGCATCGGCTGGTTGATCGCACTCTCGGCGGTGTGCGGCGTGTTGACGAGCCAGGGCCTGGTCGCACGCGAAGTCATGCTGCCGCAAATCTTCAGCACGCAGCAGTTTCAGCGCGTGCTCGCCTACTCGCAATTGGCCGACCAGTTGGGGTTCGTGCTCGGTCCGATGCTCGCCGCACTGCTGCTCGGCTTGTGGCGTTGGGAATGGGTCGTCGGCGTAACCGGCATGCTGTTTCTCCTCGCCGACGCCGCACTGCTGCTGTGGCACCGCACCAGCGGTTTTCGCGCCGCCGAGCCGCCGCCCCCGCCGCCCGGCCACTGGACGCTGCCGTTGCGCATCGCGCTGCGTCATGTGCTGGTGCTGCCGGGCCTGAAGAAAGTCGTGCTGCTCGCCGCCGCCGAAAATCTCGTGATCGGCGTGACGCTCGCGACGTCCGCCGCCATGGTGACCGGCCTTCACGCGCAGTCGAATCACTACTATGCCGGACTGCAAACAGCCGGCGCCGTGGCCACGGTGCTGATTCTATTGACGATCGCACGCGCTGCATGGCCCGCGCGCACTTTGGGACTGGTCGCCTTCGTCTCGATCTGCGCGGGCGGCGTGATCGCCGGCGCGAGCTCGGCGCCGTGGGGCTATGCGCTCGGCTTCCTGCTGATCGTCGGCTTCGACAAGATGTTCAACGTCTACATCCGCAGCGCGCGGCAACAAATCATTCCACCACAAGACTACGGCAAGACGACCGGCGTGGTGATCCTTCTGAACAACATGACGCAGCCGCTCGCCGGCCTGCTGGTCAGCGTATTCTCGTCGCGCACGCAGACCGGGCCGCTGATCGTCATTCTTTCACTGACGATGGGCGGTATCGGTGCGGCGGTGTCGATCGGCGCAGCGCTGGTACGAAGGAGGAAGCGCGCACTGGCGCTCGGGGAGTGAAGCCGCGTTCGTCGCTCGGTGCCGTGATTCATATCGGACGCTGGGCGCGCCACTACATCGACTTTCTCGCCTACGCACGTTTCAATAGGCCAATCGAAATTTCTTAAAAAATTCGATTTGCATAATTATGCATTCGCAATTGCCACCACTCTATAGTCACGCAAAATTATCAATTAGAAAAAAATACCGCATTTAGGTAATTTCCCCGACCATCATTCAGAACAAATTTCTCGCCCCCTCCTCAAGATCCAATCACGGCGCGCCTCTTACGCGGAATTCGATATCAATTCATTACGCAATAATTTGTACGATCCAGAAAGTCTGTGTAGACTAATTTTCACCAATCCTATTGACTACTCACATAACGCGATTATCCAGCACGGCATTTTCAGTAATTCATCCCGTTATCTGGCGGGTTCGATTCTAATGACCGCGCAATGACAACCGGTGTTTCGTAGGCCCGAGAGAGAGGTAGCGTGATGAAACAAAAATTGCTGTCATCCAGCTTGATCGTCGCCTTGATGTTCGGCTTGCCTTTGCAGCTCGCGCACGCCGCGGTTTATTCGAACGGCACCGCAGTCACCACCTTTACCGTCACGCTCACGCTCAACGCCAATTGCTCGATCAGCGCCAACCCGCTGAACTTCGGCACGAACGGCGTGCTCGCCACCGCCATCAACCAGCAGACCACGGTTGCCGTGACCTGCACCAACACCACGCCGTACAACGTCGGGCTCGACGCCGGCACTGTCACCGGCTCAACCGTGACCAATCGCCTGATGGCCGGCACCGCCACCGGCAACACGTCCACTACTGTCGGCTTCCAGCTGTATCAGGACGCCGGCCACACCACGGCGTGGGGCAACACCCAAGGTACGAATACCGTCAGCGGCACCGGCACCGGGTCGGCGCAATCGATTGTGGTGTACGGTCAGGTGCCCGCGCAGACCACGCCGAAACCTGACACCTACCAGACCACCATCACCGCCACGGTCTACTTTTGACGCGTCGTGCGAGCGCCATGAGCGCGCCTCGCCGGCTCCTGGCGGCATGCGCCTGCGCGTGGTGTCTGAGTCCGACATTCGCGCACGCGGCCACGCTGCAGATTTCGCCCGTCATGGTCGACATGGCGGCCGAAGCCAACGCCACCGGCATCACGCTGAAAAACCCCGGCGAGAAGCCGCTGTTCGGTCAGGTGCGCGTGTTCCGCTGGGATCAGGCTAACGGCGACGACACCCTCACGCCGACACAGGACCTCGTCGCCAGCCCGCCGCTGATCCAGATCGCCGGCCATGCCGACCAGTTGGTGCGGCTGGTGCGCACCGCGCCAGCGCCATCCGCATCCGAGCAGGGTTATCGCGTGCTGATCGACGAGTTGCCGGAAGCCGACGCCGCGCCGACCAGCGGCGTGACGATCCGCCTTCGCTACTCGGTGCCGGTGTTCGTCGAACCGGCCGTCGACGTCGGCCAGCCCAGGCTGTCGTGGCATCTATCGCGCGGCACCGGCGGGCAAGCCTGGATGCTGCGCGTCGACAACACGGGCCGTAGGCGCGCGCAAATCGCCGCGGTGCAATTGATCGACAACGCCGGCAACGCCTACCCGATCAACAAGGGACTGCTCGGCTATGCGCTTGCCGGGCGTCAACGGCACTGGCCGATCACGCTCCCCGACAACGTCGCGCAGAACGGTCCGCTGAAGGTGCGCGCCGCTGTCAACTCTTTGCCGGCTGAAGCCAGCGTGACTGTCGAGTAAACATGCGAGGGCATAACGCAGCCGGCGAGCACACGCCGCCGGCCACGAGCGCGCCCCGGCCATGGGGAACGGACACGATCGACCGCCATTCAACCAATGAGAATGACACGACGGCGAATACGTCATGGATGGAAACCGCATGCCATCGCGCTCGCAACCACGTTGTGCATGCTGGGCATGGACCGGGCCGAAGCGCAGCCTTCACTGCAGTTCGCGGATACGGGCGTCGATGCGCGCACCGACTCGGACGTGGACATGGGCGGCCGTCACGCCGATGCCCGCGCGCCCACGCCAGCCGCCAACGTGGACAGCGCAAGGTCTGTCACAGCGAAGCCCGCGCAAGCTTCCGCTGCGGGCCGTGATCTGTATCTGGAAGTCATGCTGAACGGCCAACGCACTTCTTTGATCGCCCACTTTCGCGAAAGCGACGGCCGGCTCAGCGCGACGGCCAGGGATCTGAGCGACATCGGCGTCGCCACGGAGAAGCTCGGCGCCGCCGACACCGCCACGCTCGAACTCGACCAGATCCCTGGCCTGCGCTATCACTACGACGCCGGGCGTCAGAGCATCGACCTGCAGGTGCCCGACGCCATCCGCAAGCCATACACGTTCGACACGCGCGAACTGGCGCAGACGCCGAACGCCACTGCGTCGCGCGGCTTTCTGATCAACTACGATGCGTTCGCGCAAACCGACACCAACGCGCAGTTCGCACTGTGGAGCGAGCAACGCTACTTCGACCCGGCCGGTGTGTTGAGCAACACCGGCATTGCGTATCTATATCGCGATCTGCATCGCTACGTGCGATACGACACGTCGTGGAGCAGGTCGAATCCCGCGGCGCTCAGCACTACCCAGTTCGGCGACACCATTTCGTCATCGCTCGACTGGAGCCGCTCGATTCGCATCGGCGGGTTTCAGTGGCGCAGCAACTTCGCGCTGCGCCCCGACCTCGTAACCTTTCCCGTGCAGGCGCTGTCGGGCACGGCCGTGGTCCCGTCGGCGGTGGACCTGTATATCAACAACGTGCGCCAGTTCAGCGGCAACGTGCCGAGCGGACCGTTCATCGTCAACAACGTGCCGGGCATCACCGGCGCGGGCGAAGCCACCGTGATTACGCACGACGCGCTCGGCCGCACCATTTCGACTTCGCTGCCGCTCTACGTCGATACGCGCATGCTGGCCGCGGGCCTGTCGAGCTATTCGTTCGAAGCCGGCTTCCTGCGCCGCGCATACGGCATCGATTCGTTTTCCTACGATCCGCGTCCCGCCGTCAGCGCCACCGCGCGCCGCGGCATGAGCGACACGCTGACGCTGGAAGGCCATGCGGAAGCGACCGGCGGACTCGCCAATGCGGGCGCCGGCGCGCTGGTGCGCATAGGCATGGCGGGTGTGATCAATGGCTCGGTGTCGGGGAGCGCGGGTAAGCTGAACGGCATCCAACTCGGTCTCGGCTATCAACTGATCGAGCCACACTTCTCGATCGACGCACAGACCTTGCGCGTGTACGGCAACTACGGCGACCTCGCCGCGCGCGACGGCACACCCGTGCCCACCGCCACCGACCGCGTCACGCTGGCGTTGCCCTTCTTCAGCCGCCAGACGCTGTCGCTCAGCTACATCGGCTACCGTTATCCCGGCGTGCCGGCGTCGCGCATCGGCTCGCTGTCGTACACGCTCAACTTCGGCAATCTCGCCTCGCTCACGCTCAGCACCTACAAAGACTTTCTGCAGCACAACGCGCAAGGCGTGTTTCTGACCGCGAGTTTCGGGCTCGGCAACAACACCGCGATCAACGCGAGCGTGGGCCGCCAGAACGGCCAGTCCACCTACAACGTCAACGCGCAGCGTCCACCCGATTACGCCGGCGGCTGGGGTTGGGGCGTGCAGGCGGGCGGCTCCGGCGCGGTGCCGTACCGTCAGGCGCAGGCGCAATATCTCGGCAGATATGGCCAGGTGACGGCACTTGCGCAGGACATCGACCGGCATGCGGGCGCCTCGCTCGACGTCACCGGCGCGATCGTGCTGATGGACCGCACCGTGCAACCGGCGCGCCGGATCGACGACGGCTTCGCGCTGGTTTCCACCGACGGCGTGGCGAGTGTGCCGGTGCTGCACGAGAACCGCGTGATCGGTACGACCGACCGCGGTGGGCATCTGCTGATTCCCGATCTGAACGCGTACCAGCACAACCAGGTGGGGATCGACAGCATGAATCTGCCCGCCGACGCGCGTATCGCCACGACCGCGATGGACCTCGTGCCGAAGTCGCGTGCCGGCGTGCTGGCGAGCTTCCGCGTGTCGCGCTATAGCGCGGCCTCGGTGATTCTGTGCAGCGCCGACGGCCACCTGATGCCGCCGGGCACGCGCGTGCACCACGTGGAAAGCGGGGTGGACACGATCGTCGGCTACGACGGCCTGACTTTCATCGAGAACCTGCAGCACGACAATCATCTGGAAGTCGAGAACGGCTCCGCGACGTGTAGCGTCGAATTCATCTACGAGCGCCCTGCTAACGGCTCGTTGCCGACCATCGGACCGCTGACCTGCGGCGCGCGTGGTTCCAACGCGGCAGCGGATGCAATGTCGGCCGCTGCGACGAATGCAGCGATGAATGCAGCAGCGAATGCAGCAGCTAATGCAGCGGCAACCGCAGCAATGAACGCTACAGCGAATGCAGCGGCGAATGCAGTCACGGATGCCGCGACAAACGTGAAGGCAGCGCGATGAGGCGGTCTCTTTTTGCCCTTCCTGCAACGCGTTCTGCTCGACAGCCTGCTGCCGCACGCAAGAGCAGCGCAATGAAACGGCTCCTGCTGCTCCTCGCACTATGCGCCCTGCTCGGCATCATGCCTCGCCACGTTAGCGCGCAGACCTGCACGGCGAGTCCGTCGGCGCTAAGCTTCGGCAACGTGAGCCCCATCAGCCTCAGCGCCGTGGCCGCAACCGGCAGCGTCACGGTGCAATGCACGTGGCCCGCAGTCACGCTGACGCCGAGTGTGCAGGTGTGCCTGAACATGGGCGGCACGACGCCGCGCCATCTGAGCGCCGGCAGCAACCAGCTGCAATACGATCTGTACCAGGACGCGGCGCATTCGCTCGCATGGGGCTCGAGCACGCTCGGCACGACGCCGATATCGCTGACGCTGGAGAAACCGGTGAGCGGCACGACCGCCTCGGCGACGGTCAATTTCTACGGCCAGATCGCCGCCAATCAGCCGGCCGTGCCGACCACAGGTAACAGCAGCACCAGTTATTCGCAGACGTTGAGCCAAACCTCTCTGACCTACGCCTTCTTTCTGCTGCTCGGGCCGACATGCGCCTCGCTGACGACGAGCGCCGGCAGCTTCGGTTTCACCGTCAACGCAACGGTCGTCAACAACTGCCTGATCAGCGCGACGAACATCGCGTTCACGTCGACGGGCGTGCTCAGCTCCGCACTCAACGCGACTGGCGCGATCACGGCGCGCTGCACCAACGGCGACGCGTACCGGATCGCGCTCAGCAGCGGCTCGAGCGGCAACGTCGCGGCCCGGCAGATGCAGCGCTCAGGCGGCGGCGGCACGGTGAATTACCAGCTCTACACGGATTCAGGCCACACGAGCGCCTGGGGTGACGGCACGGCCGGCACCACGATGGCCACCGGCACGGGTAGCGGCAATGCCCTATCGATCAACGTGTATGGCCGCGTGCCGGCACAGAGCACACCCATGCCGGGCAGCTACAGCGACACGATCACCGCGACGATCACTTTCTGAGGAAAGCCCGATGCGAGGAAACCACTAGAAGTTGACGGTCCAGACGGTGTGTTGCGTGTCGTGGGTGGCGACGAATTCGACTGGCTGCGTCGCGTTGCGTGCCGTGTCGGCTGGCGTGCCGGGATCGAACCCGGCCTGCGTGATCTGGAACGGCGCCCCGTGGATACAGGACACCTCCGGCTGATTCGCCGTACTGATCTGCGCGTCGGCGGACTGCACGAGGCAGGCTTCCTGCACGGTCAAACTTACCGGGATCGAAGCGAGCTCCAACGGCGCAGCCTGCAAAGCATGCACCGACGGCATGGCGAGCAGAATGACTGCGGACGTAGCGGCTAAAGTGCGGAACATCATGCTGTTGACAGATCAGTTCGTGAAGCGGGTGTGGATGCCGAACATGTCGGCATTTCACGTCTGAAACTTTAGATCTTTATCCGCCACGCAGCTACACAGCCTCGCACACCACCGCGAATTTCAACAGCTGCGTGGGCCCGAACGCATTGCTGAGCGCCACGTCGGCCGCGTCGCGTCCTCGCGCCATCAGCACACGCCCCGTGCGCGGCGCGTTGTTGCGCGGATCGAACGTTTGCCAGCATCCGCCGACATAGGCTTCGAACCACGCGGCGAAATCCATCGGGGCGTACGGCGGCGGCAGGCCGACGTCGCTGATATAACCCGTGCAATAACGCGCCGGAATATTCATGGCCCGGCATAGCGCCACGGCCAGATGCGCGAAGTCACGGCACACGCCTTTGCGCTCCTGCCAGGCCTGCCACGCGGTCTTGGTCGAACGCGCAAAGTCGTAGCCGAACACGATGTGGTCGTGCACGTAGTTGCAGATCGCATCCACGCGCCCGCGGCCGAGCGGCAGCTTGCCGAAGGTCTGCCACGCGAATTCGGAGAGCAGATCGGTTTCGCAATAGCGGCTGCCGAGCAGAAAGACCAGCGTGTCGTCGGGCAGCATTTCCACCGGATGCTGTTCGGTGTACGGCGGCCGCATCTCCGGCTCGGACGATACTTCAAGCACCGCGCTCGTCGAAAAGGAAATCTTTCCCGGCGGCGCCACCAGCCGGCTGCACAGATTGCCGAACGAGTCGCGATACTGGCTGATCGGCACCGGCGGATCGACCACCAGCAAATCGGGATTCAGCACTTCTTTCGCATGCGAATAGTGGGTGTTCAACATCAGCATCATCGGCGTCGGTTGCACGCACTCATAGACCAGCTCGTAGCCAACGCGCAATTTCATCGCGGCGCCCTCTTCCAGTTGAAACATTCAATTGACGCGCACGGCGAGCCGCCTCAAGCGCCACTCCCCGCAAACACGTTTCGATTCGACACGCCGTGACTTTCGGCGCGCGTTCATTCGCTCCCGATCGCCCTTACTCGCCCTTGCTCCCCTTATTCGCCTTGCTTCGCCGTCATTCGCCTTCGGTCACGCTCACGTCCACCTGCAAACCGCGAAACGAATGCGGCGCGCCATGCCATGTGCCCCACAAGGGCAGCGCCTGATCGGCGTTCCACGCCACCGCCACGCGAATCAGATGGCGATTGCCGACGATGCTATTGGTCGGATCGAAATCGACCCAGCCGGCGCCCGGCAAATAGATCTGCAACCACGCGTGCGTCGCGCCGCCGCCTTGCGTCGCGTCGTGCTCGGGCACGAATATGTAGCCGCTCACGAAGCGCGCCGCGAGGCCGAGCGAGCGCACCGCGTCCATCATCAGCACGGCAAAATCGCGGCAACTGCCGCTGCGGCTGCGCAACGTGTCGCCGGGACGGTTCACGCCTTTTTCCGTGCGCCGCACATAGAAAAACGTGCTCTTGATTTCGAGCGTCATGGCGCGCAGGAGCGCCATCGTGCCACTGCTCGCGGCGCCGCGTTTGCTGCCTGCAGCGCTCTTCGCAGCGACACCCGCGGCCGGCGCGAAACGGCGCGCCCATTCGTCCACGTCGCTGTCCGGATACTGACGGCTGCGCGCGTTCACGAGATCGGAAGCTTCCTCGTTGGTGTAGGCGAACGGCCAGTTCACCGCATACGGTTCGAGCGCGTAATCGGGCATCGGCGCTTCGAAGTGTTCGAGTGTCACTTCGCTGTCGAAGCGCAATTCGCTCGCCTTGTCCGCGAAACTCGCGACCGCCACCGAGTTGTCGAACACGTCGTGCAGCCAATGCAGCCGCGACGGCACGGGCGTGATCACCAGCTTGTTGGTGACAAGACGCAAATCGTGGCTCGCGCGCGGCCGGAACATCATGCGATGTTCGCCGAAGCGCACGGGTTCCGAGTAACGGTAGACGCTGACGTGGCGCACCGTGAAACGCTGCGGCTCATTCATCCGGCCGCCAGATGGATGCTGCCGGGTTCATCCTGTCCATCGCGTTCACGCTTGTAAAGAAGCCGCGGCCACAGCGGGCAAAAAGCGCGCAGCGCGGTTTTAATCCTCAATGAGCCACGGCCGGGTTGCGGTGTGGTCGAGTGCTCTCAAACAGAAACTGACGGGTTGAGCATACACCCGCCATATTGGTTGAAGACACTCATTTGACTGCGGCGTCGCGCGTTCGGAGTTATCAACAGAATCTGTTCAAAAATCTGTGCATAACTGTTCGGCAAAAACTGCAACCCGTTGATGCGGTTGCCATTTCTACCGCAACGTCTAAGTTGGGCAGCACGCGTACCTGGCGCACGTCATTCGCGCACCGTGCCGCGCGCCGCGTCGTCGGCAACGTGCGCGTGACGGGCCTCTTCCCGCCATTGCTGACGCGAGCGAACCATTCTGCGCACCGCGAGCCGCGCCATCTTGGCCCAGCCCGAAGGCCGCGGGTCGGCCAGCATGCTCAGCGCTCGCGCGTAGTCGAGCGTGAGGCCGGGTGTCCATGCCATCGTCGCGGCGCGCTTGCGCACTTGCGCGGCGACCCACAGTTCCGGCGTAGAGATCACGCGCAGAAACGGCTGCCAGCCGCCGAGATTGCCCCACACGCGCGACGAGGCGCCTTCGATCGCCGCTTCCAATGCGCGCGAGACACTGCTCGAACAGTTGCGATGCGTGAGGTTGTAGGTCGTGTTCTGTCGATATGTTTCCCAGAAGCGGCCCAGGCGGACCGGATCGTAGTTGCGGATGCGCACCTGAACCGTCGACGGACACCACGCCTTCGATTCAGTCGGGTAATCGGGCTGGAATAGCCCCGGCACGTCGTTCTCGCGCGTGGCACGCAGAAGCCGCGCGAAATCGTCCGGCGAACGATCGATCTCGACGCCCGGATACAGGCTGATATAGACGCCCTCGGGCGATTCGAGCGCGGCATGCCCGGTCGATATCACGCCGTTGCGATCCACCGCCGCGATATAGCGGTCCACGATCAATTGCCGGCGCGCTTCGCCCTTGGCAGAGCCGACCGGCGTCCACACATGCACGGTCAACGCGGCTTCGTCGGCGGCGGGCGGGCCGTCCCACTCGTGCGCAATCACACGGCTCGCGGCCAGCGCGCTCGCGGCGGCAATGCCGGCGTCCGCCGCGGAATCGCCCGTGGCGACCGCGGGGTTCGACGCGAGCCGCCGCACTCGAGCGCTCAGCAGGATCATGTTCCATCCGCCAAAGATCAGGCCGAGTCCGACACAGTACGGCACCGTGCCCACGTAGTGCGTCGGATAGGGTTGATAGAAGAAAATCGCCAGCGCGATTTCGACGGCGCCGCCGATCATCGCAAGCCGCCATGTGCGAAAGCGGACCACTTTCGCCGCGACGATCTGCAAGAGGCCATCGGCGAAAAAGAGCGTGCCGAAGATCATCGACAGAATGAAATTGCCGTGCTCGTGGCCGATCAGAATCAGCGCCGCCGCGGTGGTGAACGCGATGCCCTTCACATAGCGCAGCGTGCGCTGCCCGCCCATGCCGGTCCAGGCGACGGCCAGCGTGGCAAGGCCTTCGAGCAGCAGCAACGAGACGAACGGGGTGATGGGAAAATAGAGCGCGCTATCGAGCGCGTCGATGAATACGAAGACACCGAGCAGAAAACTGATGCAACCGACAATCCGCAACGAGCGCCAGCGCGTGCGCAGATAATCGACGCCCAACAGAATCATGACCAGACGAACCATTGCAAGTCCTCCGTGACAGATGCGTTCTGCTGAGCGCCATCTTAACCAGTTTCGCGGTGCGGGCATGCGAGGCTCCGGCGTGACCCACGAAGCGACAGCGCACATTCACCACGCCTCGCTCGAGTATCTTTGTGCCGCTCACGCCGATGCGCTTTCGTGCTTAGATCGTACGGCCATGAAAAAGGCCGGCGCGGAAATGACTTTCACGCGCCGGCCTGCAACGAACATAAAACCAGAAGCTGCTTACGCCGCCTTGGCTTGCGGCATGGCTTCGCCGCCCTGCTCGCCACCCAACGCATCGAGCAGATCGCTCAGCATGCGGTCGAGTTCGGCGGTCATCAGCGTGACGTCGGAGTCGAAGCGTTCGTCGTCGTTTTGCGCGGTGGGATCGCTGGCTTCCTTCAGCACGTCGAGCGGCGCGATACGCTTGATCGTCAGCGAAGGCGTCAGCACGAACGACACGCGATCGTTCCACGTCATCGCAAGCCGCATGCATTGCTTGCCGGCTTCGATATGACGGCGCATATCTTCGGCATCCAAAGTATGTCCGACATAGCGCACTGTGGCGTTGCCTTCGGTGGGCGAGCGCAACTCGGTGTCCTGGTCGAGTGTGAAGCCGGCGGGGCCCTCGCCTGAGAGCAGCCATTCGGTCATGGCCGCGACCGGCGAGTGCGTGACGCGCACCGTGCCGAGCGGCAATTGATCGATCGACTTGACCAGCAGGCCGCGCACTTCATCGGCGACCGCTTGCGAAGCCGCGTCGATCACGAGCCAGCCGTTCTTGCAATCGATCCACACGCGCGTGTCGCGGCGAATGCTGAAAGCGCGCGGCAACAGTTCGTCGGTGACCTGTTCCTTGAGTTCGCGCATCTGCTTACGGCCGGGTTTGAAGCCCTGCTGATCCTCGAGCTCGAGCGCGCGTTCCTTGGTCACCTGCGTGACGACCGAGGCCGGCAGCAGTTTCTTTTCGGCGCGAAACACCAGCAACATCTGGCCATTGAGCGAGTACACCAGCGAGTCGTTATCACGCGGCGATGCCCAGCCATGGCTTTGCATCTCGACGCTATTGCCGGGCGCGAACGCGTGCGGCGCGAGCCACTTCTGCATCTGTTCCGGGGTGACGGACCACGGAGCGGGAAGACGGTGAAGCTGAAGGTTTTTGAACCACATGGGCAGTGTCGTGTACGGGCAAAGCGCACCATTCTATCTGACGACAGACGTCGCGCGGGCGGCTGGAAGGACTCTGTTACTTCGTCGCCCGAGCGTTCGCGGCGCGGTCGTCATTTTCAAATAAAACCCGAAAATCCTTTAGCCGACAAACCGATTATCAAATGCGGTCTTACGCTGGAGAATGCGCTTCATCCACCTCAACCCTTTGTCTGGAGCGCGCCATGTCCACCTCTTCTCTCTCCCGGATCACCCGTCATATGCTGGTCGCCGCGAGCCTCGCCGGCGCCTTGAACGCCCACGCCGCAAGCGACGCCGACCTGCCCGTGCCGCACCACGTCGCTGTCGCGTCGAACTCGGCGGAAAGCGCCGAAGTCGTGCGGACCGCCCGCTGCTACGCCGCCTTCTGGAACACCGGCGACGAAGCCTACGCGAAGCTCGCACTGTCGCCCGCCTTCATCGACCGCACCTTGCCGGATGGACGCCCGCAGGGTCCAGACGGTCCGCTGCAGGCGTCGAAGGGTTTTCGCGCGGCGGTGCCCGACCTGCACGCGGAAATCGACGACCTCGTGGTAGCCGGCGATCGCGCCTCGGTTCATCTGCATTTCCATGGCCATTTCACCGGGCAATTCCAGGACCTCAAAGGCAGCGGCCAGACCGTCGACTTCCAGGCCTTCGATCTGTATCGCGTGAAAGACGGCCGCATCGTCGAAAACTGGCACCTCGAAGACAACCTGGCGCTGCTCAAGCAAGTCGGCGCCATCAAGCCGTAGTGGTTTAGCCGTAGCCGTTTTGAGCGCGCTTCACGTTGAAATCACCTAGACTTTTTGACAAGCACGTGACGAGACGGAGGCGGCCATGGCCGATCAAACCGCAGCCTGGCAGATGGTGGAATACGAGGGATTCGAGATTCACGTAGCGCCGTTTCTGAAGAACCCACGGAGCGAAGGGCATACGCCGACCGCGGCGAATCAGCGCTACACGTATATTGGCTACGTTTGTCATCCGGGCGCGGACCCGGCCATTCCCGGCCGGGCGGTGCCGTTTCATCCCGACGGCGAAGAGAGCTTCGCGGGCGAGGACGAAGCCGTCTATGAAGCCGTGCATGTGGGCCGCAGCATCGTGGACGGCACGCATCCAGACTTGACGGTGTTGCCGCTGGTGACCGGCGGCGTGTGAACCCTGGGCTTGCGCTTCAGCGAGGCTCGAGCACGCCCGACGGCGAGCCCTGCTTCGCCAGCAGGCGCAACGCCAGTTCCAGCATCCGCTGATTGGCGCGCGGAGGCGTGAAGGTCTCGACCTTTTGCAGCGCGGCTTGCGCGACGCTGCGGCGCAGTTCGGTGTCCGTCAGCAGGCGTTCCATGGCGAGCGCCATGGCGTCCACGTCGCCGACCGGCACCAGCAGGCCGGCCTTGCCACCTTCCAGCATGTCTCGCGGACCGGTCGGGCAATCCGTCGACAGCACCGGCGTGCCGAGCGCCATCGCCTCGCCGAGCACCACGGCGCAACCCTCGTAGCGGCTGCTCAGGACGAGCATTTCTGCCTGCCGGATATAGGGCAGCGGGTTCGCACAGAAGCCAAGAAACTGCACCGATGCGCCGATCCCCAGTTGGTCAGCGAGTTGCTCCAACTCGCCTCGGTCGCGCCCGTCGCCGATCAGGACGAGCGCCGCCTCGCAGCGTCCGCGCTCGCGCAACTGGGCGTAAGCTCGCAACAAGGTCTTGTGGTCCTTCTGACCTTCGTCCAGACGCGCCACGGAAACGATGAATGACTCAGCTGGGCGTTTGATCTCCGCGCGCGCCGCGGAGCGCAGCGCGTCGACGTCGATCACATTCGGCAACTCGACAATGTCCATGTCCACGCCGGTTGTCGAAAAGAGTTCCCGCGCCTCGTGCAGCATGGCGGGGATCAGCACGGTGATCGCCGAATAACGCGCGTAATGCCTCACACGCCGCGCGATGTATCGCGCGCTCTTGCTGCCAAGCCGTGCCGCGAGGCTGAAATGGTTCACGCCGAACCAGGGCACATTGCAACTGCCCGCCATATGGCGCAGCGAAAAATCGAAATCGCAGACCAGATCGTGTTGCTTGACCACATGCCGCATACGCAGCGCCAGCAGCGGCCGGATCGCGCCGTAGGTCAACAGCTTGTGCAATAACTTCTCGCCTGTGCCCAGCTTGCGCCGGCGCGCCGCCTGATGCAGCGCGTACATCCATTTCGACGAGGCGAGTACGTGGACGGGAACGTCTTCGGGAATCGACTGTGCGCGCCAGAACGTCAGGTCGTCGGTCGGATACGCCACCGACAGGCTCGGCGCGAACTGGCGCCGGTCGAGCGTCTTCAGCCAGGAGAGCAACGCGGTCTCGGTGCCGCCTTTGCCGAAATCGTTGATATGAAACAGGATGCGCAGCGGGGTACGGTCAGCTTCAGTAGAGTGAGGATTCACGTTTGTCATCTCGGTTATTCGCCCAACTCCGCCGTTGGCGCTTCGCGCCGCTGTTCACTGCGCGCAACCGTGGATTGCCCACGTGCAGTCCCGCTCGATGCTGCGCCCGGCGCGCGAGCCTGTTCCGCGCAGCCTAGCAGCAGGCCCGCAAAAGCCCAGAATGCGAGCATGGTGGTCTGCCACATGAAGTCGTCGGTCGAATTTTTCGCGATCATGCCGGCCACCAGCGCGATGCCCGCAGCGCACAGCCAGGGCTTGACATGCCGCAGCCGCCAGAAACGCAGGACGAGGCACAGCAACAGCACGGTCTGCAGCACGACGCCGACGAATCCCGTCTGCAACCACGTGTTGATGAACAGATTGTGCGCATGCGTCAGTGCCTGCGGTTCGACCGCCAGCAAACTGGCCGGCATTTCGCTGCGATAGACGATACCCGGCAGCGGCTTGCCGAAGCCCACGCCGACCCACGCGTGGCGCTCGGCCTCGCGGATATAAAACGCCCATAGCTTCGGACGCGTGTCGGCGGATACCGTGTCGCCTATCGCGGAGAGCGAACCTGGCACATAGACCTGATGACCTTCGATCGCCAGATCGTGCGGCTGCTGCACGGAAGGAGGCAGAGCGGCCGTGCGCAGACGGGAACTCAGCTCAAGCGTGCCGACGCCGGCCGCGCCCACCACGGCGATGACCAGCAACGCCAGCGGCAGACGCCGCCGGTACAGCGGGAATAGTGCGACCAACAGCGTCGCGGCGGCCGCCGGCCAGAAGAACCGGTTGAGCGTTGCGAGGCCAATGAAGAGGCACAGCACGATACCGCTCGCGCCGATCACGCGCCAACGCGGCCGCAGCATGAAGCCCGCGAACAGCGTCATGGCAAATACCGCGAGCGTGCTCGTGTGGCCGACGCGGTGATAGAAATGCATGGGGAAGGTGTTGGCGGTGGGCGGCTGCAAATGCCCCCAGTTGAGCGCGCTGATCACGGCGACCGCCAGGCAGGCGATCCAGTTGGCGGCCACCACGGGCTCGGGCCGCCGCAGCTGCGTGCCGAATAGCCAGAAGCCCCAGAACGACACCAGCGGATAGAGCACTTCGTCGCACCACGCGTGCAGACTGATCATCGGATACATGGACCACGCGACCGAGGCGAGGCTCCAGCCGGCCCAGCCCGCGATGGGCAGCGCCAGTGGCCAGCGCCACAGCGGGGGCCGCTCCGGCGACCAGGCCGCCGCCGCCACGCCGAGCGCCATCAGGGCGAGCGCGTTGAAGACGATCGCCGTCATGTGGCCGAACATGACCACGAACAGAATGACCGGACAGGCAACCCAGAACACGCGCTCCACTCGCGCAGCCGTGTGAGTCATTACACTTTCACCAGAACATTTTGCAATGCGTTGTATACCGACTCGACCGACAGCCGGCCCATACAGTCGGCATGGTCGCCGCGCCACGCGACGCAGGTCGTCTCGTTGCGATCACAGCGTCGCACCCATGCTACCTCCCGGCGGAAAATAAAAGGCTGATCGCGGCACGGCATGTCGGCGATCGTAATCGGCACGAAGGGCACCTCGCGCCAATAGCGGCCCGCGCCGTGAATCAGCGCGTTGCCCGGCCCGAACAGCGCGAGGGTGGGCACCCCAATCAGACGCCCCAGATGCGCGACGCCGGTATCGGGACAAACCACGGCTTGCGCGCCGGCAAACAGATGCCATAACTCGCCGAGACCGAGCCGCGCCGCCAGGTTCGGATGATGCGGGTCCGGGTCGATCGCGCGAATCAGTTCCGCTTCGCCCGGACCGCCGGTCCATACCGGCAGATAGCCGAGTGCTTCGACGCGTTGCGCAAGCTCGCGCCAGCGCGCGTTGGGCCAACGTTTGACGCTCGTGCTCGCGCCCGGATGCAGCACGACGTAAGGCTTTGTCAGCAGCGAGGCCTCGGGCAACGCCGCGTACTGCGGAGCGCTCCAGTCGGCCGGGCGATAAGCGCGCGGCGGCGGCCCGTCGATCAGCTCGGTGGCGAGGTCGGCCCAGGCCGCCGCCGTGTCGGGATACGGCAGGCTGCGGTTGAGTGGCCAGTTTTTCCAGGCCGGCCGATCGCCCGAGTGCCCGACGATCCAGCGGCAGCCCGCGCCCAACGCTAGCCAGCTGTGACGATTGTCGCCGAGCACCATGCCGAGGTCGTAAGGTCCGGAAAGCAAAACGTTTCGCACGGACTTCGAATCACGCGGATCGAACGGCAAGGCCGTGACGTCGAAAGGCCGGCCGGCATACAGCGGCACGATCGCCTTCGGACAGGCAAGAACGATCTGCGCCTGGGGGTATTGCTCGCGCAGTTTGGCGAGCAACGGCGTGAGCAGCAGCGTGTCGCCCAGCAATAGATGATGCGCAATCAGGATACGGCGCGGGTGCCGTGGCTCGCGGCGCAATGGCTTGATCAGCAGTTGCGGGATGGCCCGCGCAAAAATACGAAGACGCCCGGCAAGCCGACTCATAGGCTCATCGGCGCGTGGGTTCCCGCCGCGATCTTGCTGTACGCCGATACCCGGCGTGAGGTCGCGTTCGCCATGCACAATCTCCAGCGGTATTCTTCCCGAAGGCCTCCAGTGCAGCGGCGACGGCCCCGTCACAGCGGGCTGGCGCAACTCGGACGCGGCGCCTCTCGCCCGCCGCCTGTCCAGGCCGGCATGGAAAGCTCGATGAAATAAATGGGGTGTTCGGCTCGAATTGAGTTCGAGCATTGATAGCGCAAAATTATAACATGTGGCCCTGCCGCCGAACGACGCAAAACCGCGCCAGCAGGGCCGCCCGCGCCTTACTCGGCAACCCTGCGGCGGCTCCTAGCGCGCGGCGTCGATCTGCCGCGCCAGCGTCAACAGCGCGCTTGCGTGAGCGGCCACGCTTGCGTCGTAAAACACCGCGTCGCGGGCAAGTTCGGACGGCGCGCGACGCGTGCCATCGCGATGCGCGCGCACCGCCCGCTCGAGGGTGGCGCGCAGGTCGGCGAGGTCGTGCGGCGCGAAAACGAACTTCGCGTGCGGCGCGATCGCGTCGCAGCAGCCGATGCTCGACGGAAAAATAACCGGCGTGCCGCACATCACCGATTCGATGCCGACCAGGCCGAACGGCTCATACGTCGATGCGAGGATCGTGAAGTCCGCGGCCTGATAGCACTCCGCGAGCTCTTTCACATAGCCGATGTAGCGCAGCCGTTCGGATGTGTGAGCGGGCGGCCGCCCCGCCACGGCCACCACCACGGGCAGCGACGTGTCACGCAGCGCGGCTTCGATGAGCGGCAAGCCCTTGCGCTCATGGCTGCTAGACGGAAACAGCAGGACGATTTCGTTGTCGGCGAAACCATATTTATGGCGTAAGGCGGCGCGTGTGGCGGCGTCGGTCGGCGCGAAGCGTGTGGCATCGACGGGGGGATACAGCACGCGGATCTTCGCTTCGTCGACGTCGTATAGTTCGCGCAGTTCGTCGTGCATCAACTGTGAATGCGCCACCACGACTTTCGAGCGCTCGTACTGGCGGCGCTCCAGCGCGATCTGCCAATCGTCCGAGCGCTTCCGCTCGCGGCCCGTGGCCTGTAAGAAGCCGAGATGCGTGCCGCCGCAAATCGCCAACTCCGACGAATCGACACGGTTGCAGCCGATCAGCACATCGACCTGCGCCGTGCGCCGCGCCGCCCGCAAGCGCCACGAAAACCAGCGATCGCGCAGCTTGCCCGGCAGGAACGAGACGTTGATACGGTGCGGCTCGACCAGCTTGAATTCGGGCAACGACGCGTCGAAACGGCGCGCGAAGAAAGCCGGCTCGACGCCGAGCGCAGCGAAGCCACGCACCAGATCCATGGCGTAGCGCTCGAGCCCGCCGCTGTGCCGCAGGGCGTTACTGGAGAGTCCAAGTTTCTTCATTCAGACAGCGCGCGCCTGCGCCTCGTCAAATATTAAGGGGGAAGTCATGCGCGGTCCGGCTGACGGACCGCGTGAATGGAAACCCGAATCGCGGATCGACGTGTCGTGCGCTTCAGGCCGCGGTCTGCTGGAACTGGATGCGGTGCAGGTGCGCGTACAGCCCGTCTTTCGCCAGCAATTCCCGATGGCTGCCGCTCTCGACGATCCGCCCCGCTTCCATGACGAGGATCCGATTAGCGCGCTCGATGGTCGACAGGCGATGCGCGATGACGAGTGTCGTGCGGCCCTTCATCAAGGTTTCCAGCGCGGCCTGCACGTGGCGCTCGGACTCTGAATCCAGCGCCGAGGTCGCCTCGTCGAGGATCAGGATCGGCGCGTCCTTGTAGATCGCGCGCGCGATCGCCAGACGCTGCCGCTGGCCGCCCGAGAGCATCAAGCCGTTGTCGCCGACCAATGTGTCGATGCCTTTCGGCATCGCCTCGACGGTGTCCCACAGGTTGGCCGCGCGCAGCGCCGCCTTGACCTTCTCGGGGTCGGCGGTCTGGCCGTAGGCGACGTTATTGGCGACCGTGTCGTTGAACAGCACGACGTCCTGGCTCACCATCGCGATCTGGCTGCGCAGCGCGTGCAGATCGTATTCGGGGATCGCCACGCCGTCGACCAGAATCTGGCCGGCGGTCGGATCGAAAAAGCGCGGCAGCAGATTCACCAGCGTGGTCTTGCCGCTGCCCGACGGGCCCGCGAGCGCGACCATTTCGCCCGGCGCCACCTTGAACGACACCTGGTCGAGCGTGTGGCGGTTGTGCGTGGCGTTGGCGCTGTAGTTGAACGAGACGCCGCGGAATTCCACTTCGCCGCGCGCGCGCTCGAGCGGCTTGCCGCCGCCTGCCGGCTCGGACGGTTCGTCGATCAGACCGAAGATCAGTTCGCACGCCGTCATGCCGCGTTGCAGCGGCTGGTTCACGTCCATCAGATGCTTGAGCGGCGAGATGATCAGCAGCATCGACGTGACGAAGGCGACGAAACCGCCGACCGTGGTCTGATCCGACGACGACTGCACCACCGCGATCGTAATCACGACGGCGAGCGCAATCGACGCGAGGAACTGCGTCAACGGCTGCGCGAGGCCGCCGGACACGGTCATGCGCATGGCGTAGCCGCGCAGACGCTTGCTCATCGACTCGAAGCGGTCCATCTCGTACTGCTCGCCGTTGTGCACCTTGACGACCTTATAGCCGCCCACGGATTCTTCGACGATGTACGAAAGCTCGTTGGTGAGCAGTTGATGCTCGCGGTTCAGACGGCGCAAGCGGCGGTTGATCTTGCCGACCAGCCAGCCGATGGCCGGCAGCAGCACCGCGACGATCAGCGTCAGACGCCAGTTCAGATAGAACAGATAGCCGAGCAGGAAGACCACCGTGAGCGAATCGCGCACCAGCGTGACCAGCACGCTCAGCAGCACGTTGAGAATCTGGTTCACCTCGAAGACGATCGCATTGATGACCGTACTCGCGGTTTCGCGCTGGAAGAACGCGACGCTCGTGTGAATCATGCGGCTGAACATCTTCAGGCGCAGGTCGAGCAGGATCTTGTTCGTGACGTACGCGAGCAGATAACCGGACGCGTATTGCGACAGGCTGCGAACCAGGGCGAGGCCGATCACCGCGGCCGGCACGAACCACTTGGTCTTGTCGTTGGCGTGCGCGCCGAAGCCCTTGTCCAGCAGAGGCTTGAGCAAGGCGGGGATCGCCGCGTCGGTGGCGGCGCTGACGGCCATTGCGACGATTGCGCCGAGGAGAACCCAGATCAGCGGCTGGATATACGGCCAAAGCCGTTTAAAGACGACGGCGGCCGACGACGCCTCGCCTGAGCCGATGGGTTTGCTTAACGTTGGCTTCGCGCTCAAGGAATCCTCTGAGAAGGCGGAACGGCTGCCGCGCAGCGGACGGAATGCCGGCCGGGCGGAATATCGAAAAGGAGCATTGTAAACGCTTGGGGGTGAGCGTCGGCGGTTGGAAGCCGGCTGTGTATACTCCCGATGCGGCTCGTTTCGCGCGGCTTGCCTGCGCGCTTCGCTCCGTCACTCCGCCCTCACGCTACTCACGTATGCAAGAAACCACCCTCGGCGTCGCCATCATCACTAAAAACGCGGCGGCGCGGCTGGCTGAATGCCTGCAAGCCGTGGCCTTCGCCGATCAGATCGTCGTGATCGACGGCGGCAGCACCGACGGCACCGCCGAGATCGCCCGCGCGCACGGCGCTCGCGTAATCGAACAGACCGATTGGCCGGGCTTTGGGCCGCAAAAGAATCGCGCGGTCGACGCGCTCAGCACGAGTTGGATACTTTCGATCGACGCCGATGAAATCGTCTCGCCGGAACTGGCCTCCGCGATTCGCACCGCGATTACGACTCCCACCGCGGAGGTCTACGCGGTAGACCGTTTGTCGAGCTTTTGCGGCCACTGGATTCATCACAGCGGCTGGTATCCGGACTGGATTCCGCGCCTCTTCAAACGCGGCGCCGCGCGATTCTCCGACGACCTGGTGCACGAGCGGCTGGTGTTCGATACGCCGGCGCAGCGACTCACCGGCAAGCTGATGCATTACTCCTACGAGGACTTCGAAGGCGTGTTGCGCAAACTCGACGCGTATTCGACAGCGGGCGCCCAGCAACGTCATGCGGCGGGTCAGCGCGGCAGCTTCGGCAAGGCGCTTGGGCGCGGTGCGTGGGCGTTCGTGCGGACCTACTTGTTGCGGCGTGGTTTTCTGGACGGCCGCGCCGGTTTCATGATCGCGATGTTCAATGCGGAGACGGTGTACTACCGGTTTTTGAAGCTGGCGCGACTGGACGAGAAGGCGCGGCGGTAGGTCTTGGGACGTAAGCCGCGCAGGCCTCCTGGCCGGTCAATAGACGATCTCGATCGAACTTCCCGCGAACTCACCGCGCAGCGCTGCGAGCAGTTCGTCGGTCGGCTTCACGCGCCATGCGTCGCCCAGACGCATTTCGCCTTCCGCATTCTGGCTGCGATAGACCACCTGCACGGCAAGCCCGTTCGGGATCTGTACCGCCTGACGCTGGCCACCTCCGCCATAACCGCCGCCATTACGGCCGCCGCCGTTGCCCCCGCCATTTCCACCTCGCGATGAAGCCGCCGGTGCCGCGACTGCTTGCGGTTCGTCCTTGCCCGCGCTGTGCGCTTCGAGCACGCGACGCAACGCCAGCGCGTCCGCATTGCCGTTCATCTGCACTTTGACCGCTTCCGCGTAACGGCAGCGCGCACGGCCGAGGTCCATGACCGTGTCGACAGTGAAGCGGATGCCGCCCGTGAACGCATCGTTACGCGCCTGGCCCTGGACGACCAGCAGTTCGTCTTCCTTGAACAGCTGCTTGTGCGCTTCGAACGTCTCGTTGAACACCGTGACTTCGCATTGGCCGGTGCCGTCGTCGAGCAGCGCGATCAGCATCTTGCCACGCTGGGTCATCTGCGTGCGCAGCGATGCGATGACACCCGCGACCAGCTTGTCGCGCCCTTCCTTCAGTTCGCCGATCTTCTGACGCACGAAGCGGCGCACTTCGTTCTTGTAGGCGTCGAACAGATGGCCCGACAGGTAGAAGCCGAGCGCGGCCTTCTCTTCCTGCAGCTTTTTCTTTTCCGGCCACTCCGATTCGTCGACCAGTTCATGTCCTTGCGAGGGCGCGTCGCCCATGTCGAACAGACCCGCCTGCAACGCGTTGGCGCTCGCCTGCTCGGCGGCTTCCATGGCGAGTGAGACCGAAGCGATCAGTTGCGCGCGATTCGCATGCAAGGTGTCGAACGCGCCGGCGCGGATCAAAGCTTCGACCGTGCGGCGATTGACGATGCGGCGATCGACCCGATTGCAGAAATCGAAGATGTCGATGAACGGACCTTCTTCGCGCGCGCGCAGGATTTCCTCGATCGCGTTCTGGCCGCTGCCCTTGATGGCACCGAGGCCGTAGCGGATCGTTTTCGAACGCTTGCCGTCAGGCTCGGCAACCGGTTCGAAGCGGTACGCGGACAAATTCACGTCAGGCGGCAGCACCGCCATCTTGTTCGCGAGGCAGTCTTCGAACAGGATTTTGACCTTGTCCGTGTCGTCCATGGCGAGCGACATATTCGCCGCCATGAATTCCGCCGGATGGTGCGCCTTCAGCCACGCGGTGTAGTACGCGAGCAGCGCATACGCCGCCGCGTGCGACTTGTTGAAGCCGTAGCCCGCGAACTTCTCCATCAAGTCGAAGATTTCGTCCGCTTTTTCGGCGGTCAGACCGTTCTTCGCGGCGCCCTGGCGGAACAGCTCGCGATGCTCGGCCATTTCCTCGGCCTTCTTCTTACCCATCGCGCGGCGCAACAAGTCGGCGCCGCCCAGCGAATAGCCGCCGATGATCTGCGCCATCTGCATGACCTGCTCCTGGTAGACCATGATGCCGTAGGTCTCTTTCAGAACAGATTCGACACGCGGATCCGGATACTCGACCACTTCACGGCCGTGCTTACGCGCGCAGAAGCTCGGGATCAGGTCCATCGGGCCCGGACGATACAGCGCGACCAGCGCGATGATGTCCTCGAAGCGGTCGGGCTGCGCGTCTTTCAGCATGCCTTGCATGCCGCGGCTTTCCAGCTGGAACACGGCGACCGTATTCGCTTTCTTCAGGATCGAGAACGACGCCGGGTCGTCGAGCGGCACCTGCCCGAGCGACCAGTCCTGCTTCGACGGATCGAGGCGGCGGATATAGCGCTCGGCCCAGTCGAGAATCGTCAGCGTGGTCAGACCCAAAAAGTCGAACTTCACGAGGCCGACGGCTTCGACGTCGTCCTTGTCGTACTGGCTCACAACGCCGCTTTCATCGCCCTGCGTATACAGCGGGCAGAAATCGGTCAGCTTGCCTGGCGCGATCAGCACGCCGCCCGCGTGCATGCCGACGTTACGCGTCAGCCCTTCCACCCGCTGCGCGAGTTCGAGCAGCTGATGCACTTCGTCTTCGTTGTCGAAGCGCTCCTGCAGGAGCGGCTCCTCTTTCATCGCGTCGGCAATCGTGACGTGCTTGCCTGGTTTGAACGGAATCAGCTTGGCGATGCCGTCCGTGAACATGTAGCCGAGGTCGAGCACCCGGCCGATGTCGCGCACCGCCGCCTTCGCCGCCATCGTGCCGAAGGTGGCGATCTGCGACACCGCGTCCGCACCGTACTTTTCCTTCACGTACTGGATCACGCGATCGCGACCGTGCTGGCAGAAGTCGATGTCGAAGTCGGGCATGGACACCCGCTCCGGATTCAGGAAACGTTCGAACAGCAGGTTATAGCGCAGCGGGTCGAGGTCGGTCACGCCGAGCGCGTACGCGACCAGCGAACCCGCGCCCGAACCCCGGCCCGGACCGACCGGCACACCGTTGTTCTTCGCCCAGTTGATAAAGTCCGCCACGATCAGGAAGTAGCCGGGAAAGCCCATCTTGATGATCGTGCCGCACTCGAATTCGAGGCGCGCGTAATACGTTTCGCGTTGCGCTTCCCGCTCAGCGGCGTCTGGATATAACTGTTCGAGACGCTTTTCGAGCCCCTCTTTCGACAGCTGCACGAGGTAGTCGTCGAGCGACATGCCGTCGGGCGTGGGGAACAGCGGCAGCTTGGGCTTGCCGAGTTCGAGCGTGAGGTTGCAACGCTTGGCGATTTCAACCGAGTTGGCGAGCGCCGACGGAATGTCCGCGAACAGCGCCGCCATCTCTTCCTGAGTGCGGAAGTACTGCTCGGACGTAAAGCGCTTCGAACGGCGCGGATTGGCCAGAATGTCGCCTTCGGAAATGCACACGCGCGCTTCGTGCGCGGTGAAGTCGTCCGGCGTCATGAACTGCATGGGATGCGTGGCGACCACCGGCAATTTCAGCGACGCCGCGAGCGCGACCGCCTGCTGCACGTACTGCTCGCCGCCCGGCTGGCCGCTGCGCTGCAACTCGATATAGAAGCCGCCCGGGAACACCTTCGCCCAGCGCAACGCGTTGCGTTTGGCCGCTTCCTCATTACCCGCCGCAAGCGCGAGGCCGACGTCGCCCTGCTGCGCCCCTGACAATGCGAGCAAGCCTTCGCCGAGACCAGATTCGAGCCAGCCGGCTTCGACCTCCGCGCGACCTCGGTACTGATTGGTGAGCGATGCCTTGCTGAGCAGTTCGCACAGATTCAGATAGCCGCGCCGGTCTTTGACGAGCAGCAGCAAACGGGAAGGCTTGTCGCGGTCGTCCGGATTGGTGATCCAGACGTCGCAGCCGGCAATGGGTTTGACCCCTTTGCCGCGGGCTTCCTTGTAGAAACGGACGAGGCCGAAGGCGTTGCCGAGATCGGTGAGGGCGAGCGCGCCCTGACCGTCTTTGGCCGCAGCCTTGACGATGTCGTCAAGACGCACGATGCCGTCGGCAATCGAGAATTCGGAGTGAACGCGGAGGTGAACGAAGCGGGGATCTGACATGGGCGACATTGTAACGCCACCCGTCCGGACTTTTCAGGCCGAAACCGCGCGTTGGCCGATCGGCTTAAGACACAATTGCGCAAGCCGCGCGCACAGGCGCTTCTACGCCTGCCAAGCACGCGAACGGACGATCGCGCAGAGCGAATCGACAGCAAGTTGACGAACGATTTGCGCTACCGCAACCCGTTGGCCATTCGGCCGAGTCCGGGGAAGCGCCGGGTTGAGGGATAATACGGGTTTCGCTCTATTCGACGTGACCGCGCCGTATGGCGTTTGAAGGCGGGCAGCCCAATGCGCCCCCGTTTTCCGCAAGGCCGTCACTTCTTACTGCTGGACACTCATGAGTATCGTCAATCTCTCTTCGTATCATTTCGCGACTATCGAAGACACCGCCGCATGGCGCCCGTTCGTCACGGAACGTTGCAACGCGCTTGGCCTGAAGGGCACCATTCTGCTCGCGCCGGAAGGCATCAATCTGTTCGTCGCCGGCACGCGCGAAAACACCGACGCCTTCATCCACTACATCCGCCACGACACGCTGTTCGAAGGCAAGTTCGCCAATCTGCAGTTCAAGGAAAGTCTGTCGGACAAGCAGCCGTTCACCCGCATGCTGGTCAAGCTCAAGCGCGAGATCATCACGATGAAAAAGCCGGCCATCCGGCCGGAGCTCGGCCGCGCGCCGTTCGTCGACGCGCCTACGCTGAAACACTGGCTGGACCGCGGTCACGACGACCAGGGCCGCCCGGTCGTGATGCTCGACACGCGCAACGCGTTCGAAGTCGACGTCGGCACGTTCGACAATGCGCTCGACTACCGCATTACGAAATTCAGCGAGTTTCCCGAGGTGATCGAGCAGAATCGCGCCGACCTGGAAGGCAAGACGGTGGTGTCGTTCTGCACGGGCGGGATTCGCTGCGAGAAGGCCGCGATCCACATGAAGGAAGTCGGCATCGAGAACGTGTATCAGCTCGAAGGCGGCATTCTGAAATACTTCGAGGAAGTAGGCGGCGCGCACTATCACGGCGACTGCTTCGTATTCGACTACCGCACCGCGCTCAATCCGCAACTCGAGCCTAGCAAGACCACGCAATGCTTCGGCTGCCGCGCGGTGGTTCCGCCAGAAGCGCAAGAATCGCCTCTGTACGTAGCCGGCAAGACGTGTCCGGAATGCCATCCGGACAGCAAGGCGGCGCGCGCCGCGTGATGGTGGCGGCGCACCACGCCACCACTCGGCCATGACCTACCGCGGACGCTTCGCGCCCTCACCCACCGGGCCATTGCACTTCGGTTCGCTGGTCAGCGCGCTCGCAAGCTGGCTGGACGCGCGTGCGCATCGCGGCGCATGGCTCGTTCGCGTTGAAGACATCGACGGCCCGCGCACCGTGCCGGGCGCCGCCGAAGACATCCTCGCCACGCTCGAACGCTTCGGCATGCACGCGGACGAACCGCCTGTGTGGCAAAGCGCGCGGATGGCGCGCTATCAGGAAGCGCTGGAGCAATTGAAAGCGAACGGCGTGATCTATCCGTGCGGCTGCACGCGCAAGGAAATCGCCGACTCGCTGCTCAACGCGCACACGCGCAATACGACCCTCGCCTATCCGGGCACCTGTCGCGATGGCCTGCACGGCAAACCGGCACGCGCATGGCGCCTGCGCGTGCCCGACGGCGACAGTGCGGTCATCACGTTCGAAGACCGCTGGCAAGGCAAACAGACGCAGAATCTGGCCACCGAGGTCGGCGACTTCGTACTGAAGCGCGCGGACGACCAATGGGCGTATCAACTGGCCGTGGTCGTCGACGACGCGGACGCGGGCATCACGCACATCGTGCGCGGCGCGGATTTGATGGACTCAACGGCACGGCAGATCTATTTGCAGCGCTGCCTGGGCGTGCCGACACCTGAATATCTGCATGTGCCCGTCGTCACGAATGAAGAGGGTGAAAAACTCAGCAAGCAGAACGGAGCCACGGCACTGGACAGCGAGAAGCCGCTCGAAGCGCTGAGCGCGGCGGCACGGCATCTCGGGCTCGATCTGGAAAACGCTGCGGCCCATACGACGCTAAACGGCTTTTATGCTGCCGCCACGGCGGCATGGGCAAAACGGATGGGGTTGCCAGCAGCGTGAGCGCGATTCGCGTTTGAAAATGATCTCGGCGGGCGCGGCGTGCATTGCGCAGACTGGCTGCGGCAGCCGGCGTGGGGTGTGGTACGTGGTGCGATAACGTGCGGCATGAATTTTCGAAGCGCCCCGAATCTTGCTGCGCTTCAGGGGGCGCCCCGCTTGCGGCCGAACCCGGTCCCCTGAGATAAACCGAGCCGCGCCAGCAAACTACAAATCAGGTAGACGAGGACGACTTCCGCGGCATCCCAAACCCGCCCAGCAGCGCTGCCAGCGGCTGCTTGGACGCCGGTTTTTGCGGCGCGGCCGAAGCAGCAGCTTCCTCGATCTTGCGAACCGAAGAAGGCGACGGCTCATAAGGCTTCAGGAAAAAATCATCCACGGGCTGCGCGCGATGATGATGCGGCCGGTCGTACGAACCCGACGACGACGCACCCGTACGGCGACGGCTGCCACGGTCCTCACGACCCTCGCTGCTACGCTCGCGACGCGGCGCGCGTTCTTCATGATGATGCCGCACCGGCGCTTCCACCGTCAGGCGCTGCACGTCCAGCGGACGCTTGATCAGCTTCTCGATGTCGGCCAGCTGCTTGCGCTCGTTCGGGCTGCACAGCGACAACGCATCGCCCGAAGCACCCGCGCGGCCGGTGCGGCCGATCCGGTGTACGTAGTCTTCCGCGTTGAACGGCAGGTCGAAGTTGATCACCGCCGGCAGTTCGGCGATGTCCAGGCCGCGCGCGGCGACGTCCGTCGCCACCAGCGCTTCGATCTCGCCGCGCTTGAACGCGTCGAGCGCCTGCATCCGCTCATTCTGCGTGCGGTCGCCGTGAATCGCGGTCGCAACCACGCCGTCGCGCTCGAGGCTGCGCGCCAAACGGCTCGCACCGATCTTGCTGTTGCAGAACACGATCACCTGCTTGAGGCCGCGTTCGCGAATCAATTGCACGACGGCGCCGGTCTTGTCGCCCTCCGCGACTTCGTACACGACTTGCGTCACGTTGGTCGCGGTCGAGTTGCTGCGCGCGACTTCGATGGTCTGCGGGTTGCGCAGATATGTGGCGGCCAGCTTCTTGATTTCGCCCGAGAACGTGGCTGAAAACAGCAGCGTCTGACGCTCTTTCGGCAGCAGGTTCAGAATGCGCTGCAGATCCGGCAGGAAGCCCATGTCGAGCATCCGGTCGGCTTCGTCGAGCACGAGAATCTGCACTTGGCCGAGATTGGCCGTTTTCTGTTGCACGTGATCGAGCAGACGGCCCGGCGTGGCGATCAGAATCTCGACGCCGCGGCGCAGTTGCTCGGATTGCGGATTCATATCCACACCGCCGAACACCACCGCGCTGCGCAGCGCGGTGTGTTTCGCATACGCCTGCACGTTCGCGGCGACCTGGTCGGCCAGTTCGCGGGTCGGCGTGAGGATCAGCGCGCGCACCGGATGGCGGGCGGGCGAAGCGCTCGTGCTGGCCTGCGGCAGCAAACGCTGGATGATCGGCAAGGAGAAGCTCGCGGTCTTGCCGGTGCCGGTTTGCGCGGCGCCCATCATGTCACGGCCGGCCAGCACGACAGGGATCGCCTGCTCCTGGATCGGCGTGGGGACGGTGTAGCCCGACTCTTTGACGGCTTTCAGGATGTCGGGCGCGAGGCCGAATTGATCAAAAGTCGCAGTACTGGGCGTGACGGCTGTGTCGGACATGGTGGCTTTCGCTAAAAATGCGCTTCGCGCGTGCGCGCGGCAGCGGTCGGAACCGCAGAGGGCATTGTGATGAAGGCGGAGCCACGGCGTTCCGCACGGGACCCGTTGGTACTGTCGGTACGGCGGGAAAAATTGCGGCCGGCTCCGGCCGGCGGAAACACCCGCCGGAAAGGCCGGTATTGTAGCACTTCAGCAAAAACACTCATGGCGCACGTGCCGGCTTTCTGCTTACGTCCGCGAAAGGCGGGTGCCGGCAGGCGGCGCACCCGCCGGCAAATCGCGGCAAAGCACCGGCGCGCCTCGCTCGCAGCGTAGTTCGTGAAGACGACAGTTGCGTGACAGCGCGTCTCACCACGTCTCGCGCATCACCATCAAGCGCAGCTCGGTCATGTCCTCGATCGCGTAGCGCACGCCTTCGCGCCCCAGCCCCGAATCCTTCACGCCGCCATACGGCATGTCGTCGACCCGGAACGACGGCACGTCGTTGATCACCACGCCGCCCACGTCGAGTTCGTCCCACGCGCGATGCGCATGCGCGAGAGAATCCGTGAACACGCCCGCTTGCAGGCCGAAGTCGCTGTCGTTGACGGTCGCGAGCGCCGCGCCGAAATCGTCGAAGCGCTCCAGAATCGCCACCGGTCCAAAGGCTTCCTTGCGATACAGATCCGTGTCGCGTTTTACGCCTTCGAGCAGCGTCGCCTCGAACATCGCGCCATCTACCTTGCCGCCCGCGACGATTTTCGCGCCCGCCTGCACCGCGCTGTCCATCCAGCCGGCGAGGCGTTTGGACTCGGATTCGGAGATCATCGGCCCGACGAAGGTCTTTTCGTCTTTCGGATCGCCCATCACCAGCGACTTCGTTTTCGCGATCAGCTTCTCGCGCAGCGCATCGTAGATTTTCGTGTGGACCAGAATCCGCTGCACGCCGATACAGCTCTGCCCCGATTGATAGAACGCGCCGAACGCGAGCCGATCGACCACATAGTCGAGCTTCTCGCCCTGATCGCCGTCCACAATCGCGGCCGCGTTGCCACCCAACTCCAGGATCACCTTCTTCTTGCCCGCTTTCTTCTTCAGATCCCAGCCCACCGCGGGCGAGCCGGTGAACGACAGCAATTTGAAGCGCTCGTCCGTAGTAAACAGATCCGCGCCGTCGCGATGCGCGGGCAGAATCGAGAATGCGCCTTTCGGCAGGTCGGTCTCCGCCAGAATCTCGCCCATGATGAGCGCGCCGACCGGCGTGCGGCTCGCCGGCTTCAACACGAACGGCACGCCCGCCGCGATAGCCGGCGCGACCTTGTGCGCGGTCAGGTTCAGCGGGAAATTGAACGGCGAAATAAACGAACACGGGCCGATCGGCACACGCTTCACATAGCCGTGATAGCCCTTGGCGCGCGGCGAGATCTCCAGATTGACGATCTCGCCGTCGATGCGCACCGATTCCTCCGCCGCCACCTTGAACGTATCGATCAGGCGCGTGACCTCGCCTTTCGAGTCGTTGATCGGCTTGCCGGCTTCGATGCACAGCGCAAGCGCCAGTTCGTCGTAGCGCTCGCGAAAGCGTTTCACGCAATGTTCGAGCACCGCCTGGCGCTTGAACGGCGGAAAGGCGCGCAAAGCGGGCATGGCGTCGACGGCATGGCCGATCGCTTTGTCGATCGCGGCGGCGTCGGCCATCGCGACGCGGGTGGCGACTTCGCCGCTGAATTTATCGGTGACTTCGAGATCGGTGTTGGCGGCCACCGCAACGTTAGCCAGGTAGTACGGGTAAGTCTTTTGCAACATGACGCGTCTCCTTGATTCCGATGCCTTCACAGTTGCGCCGAAAGCCGCTTGATTTCGCGATTCAGCACGCGCTCGTTGTCCGAATAGTCGATCGGCAGATCGATCACATGCACGCCGGGCGTCGCGAAACATTCGCGCAGCAACGGCGCGAACTCCGCCGCCGTTTCGATGCGATGCCCCTTCGCCCCGTAGCTCTCGGCATACGCGACGAAATCCGGATTGCGCAGCGTCATGCCGTAGTCCGGGAAGTTCATGTTTTCCTGCTTCCAGCGGATCATGCCGAACGCGTCGTCGCGCACGATCAGGATCACCAGATCCAGTTTCAGACGCACCGCCGTTTCCAGTTCCTGCGAGTTCATCATGAAGCCGCCGTCGCCGCACACGGCCATGACCTTGCGGTCCGGGTGCACGATCTTGGTGGCGATCGCGGACGGCAAGCCCGCGCCCATCGATGCCAGCGCGTTGTCGAGCAGCAGCGAATTCGGTTCGTGCGCGCGGTAGTAGCGGGCGAACCAGATCTTGTACATGCCGTTGTCCAGACACACGATGCCGTCCACCGGCGTGGTCTCGTACACGTCGTTGACGACGCGCACCGGATACATGGGAAAGCGGTCGTCGTGCTGGCCTTTGGCCAGATGCGCCTCGAAGTGCTCCTTGATCTCCTTGAAGCGTGTGAAGTCCCAATGCTCCTGCCGCTCCTTGAGACTTTCCTTGAGTTGCCACACCGCGTTGGCGATATCGCCGACCACTTCGATCTGCGGGAAGTACACCGTATCCACTTCCGCGCCGAGAAAGTTGACGTGAATCACCGTTTTCTCGCCCGCGTCGCCGCTGCGCATGAAAAACGGCGGCTTCTCGATCACGTCGTGACCGACGTTGATGATGCAGTCCGCGTGATCGATCGCGCGGTGCACGAAGTCGCCGTCGGAGAGCGTCGCATTGCCGAGCCACATGGGATGCGATTCGTCGATCACGCCCTTGCCCATCTGCGTCGTGAAGAACGGAATGCCGATCTGGTCGACGAATTCGCGCAGCATTTTGGTGGTGGTCTTGCGATTGCCGCCCGCGCCGATCATCAATAACGGATGCTTCGCGCCGGTGATCGCCTCGACCGCGCGCGCCACGGCTTTTTCCTCGGCGACGGGACGGCGGCTGAAGCTCTTCGGAATCGGCTTGCCGTCGCCTTCTTCATGCGCGACGTCTTCGGGCAATTCGAGGTGCGTGGCACCCGGCCGCTCTTCTTCCGCCTGACGAACCGCCTCGCGCACCATCGCCGGGATATTGGCGATCGAGACGATCTGCCGCGTGTACTTGGTGAGCGGCTCCATCATGCGCACCACGTCGACAATCTGGAAATGCCCCTGCTTGCTCGACTTGATCGGCTTTTGCCCGGTGACCATCAGCATCGGCATGCCGCCGAGTTGCGCGTACGCCGCGGCGGTCACGAAGTTGGTCGCGCCCGGCCCGAGGGTGGCCAGACATACTCCGGTGCGGCCGGTGAGACGGCCGTACGTGGCGGCCATGAAACCGGCCGCCTGTTCGTGACGCGTGAGGATCAGACGGATTTTCGAGCGGCGCAGCGATTCGAGCAGATCGAGATTTTCTTCACCGGGAATGCCGAACACGTACTCGACACCTTCGGCTTCCAGCGATTTGACGAACAGGTCCGATGCTTTCATTGAGGGTCTCGCTTGATGATACGGACGCGGGCCGTGAGCCCAACGCTCGGGCTCCGGAAACGGACGATCGAAAACGACGACGGCCACGCCGGCAGCGCCCGGCATGACTACGATGGCAGGACGCGGAGGCACGGCGGCAATGCCATGCGGGACAGCTTACTACTCGAATGGAAACGGTGTGCGCTGGCGAGCAATGCTGCGAGGCGCAAGGCAGGGGTCGAAAGAAGAAGCGGCGGCATGGGAAGGGAAAGCCGCCGCATCGCGCTCAGCGATTGATGGTGATGCAGTCGGAGAGCATGGGCGGCGCGTTTTCGCCGGCCATGGCGTCGTACAGGTCGGCGCGCGGGCCCTTGGTCCACCACGTGTAGCTGCCGGCCTGATATTTCGCGCCGGACGCCGACAGCGTGTTGACGAACAGCAGTTGCTTGCCCTTCACCGGCACGAGCGCGAAGCTCTGGCCATTCGCCGTGTTCCAGTAAGTGACGTGCAGGATCTTGCCGGTCGCGCAGGTGTATTTGTGCGTCTGACGGTTTTTGGTCTGAATCTCGGAGAACTGCAACGGCGCGGCCCACGCCTCGCCGCATAGCGCCGCGAAACCCGCCGCCGTGGTGACTGCAACAAGCCATTTCTTCATGAGATGCCTCGATCGTTGCTACCAATCAAACGCGGGTGACGCGCCGCACGTTGCGGCTGAACGAGTGGCGACGGACCGGTTACGGATCGATCACGTCGGCGCACGCGTCAGTCGGCGCGGCGGCGACATGTCCGACCAGCGGCACGATCTTCAAGCCTGCCGACGCGACCCGGCACGGCGCAGCCGCGAGGCCGCATCCGGTCAACCCGGCGCACAGCGCGAACAACACGCCGAGTGCGCCGAGTCGGCCGGTCCAACCGCGCCGCGTGGTGTTGCGAATGTCCAGCGCCATACGTACCTCTACTCCGGTAGGCTCGACGAGCCCAAGCACTCAGATTGCACGCGCGGCGATGACGCCGGACACGCGGGGTGAGCGGTGCACGGCGAATCGCTTCGGCTACCGCGAGTCGCTGCGTTGCGCCGTCACTTACTTTGCCGACACCGGCCGCACCGCCGCCGCGGCCTGCTTCGCGCGCGAACGGGCTTCGTCGGTGTTCTCGCCGGTGGCGAGCGCCACGCCCATGCGGCGCCTGGCGAAACTCTCCGGCTTGCCGAACAGCCGCAGGTCCGCGTTCGGTACCGCCAACGCCGCGGCCACGCCTTCGAAGGCAATGCCGGCCTCGTCGAGCCCGCCATAAATCACCGCCGACGCACCCGGCGCCCGCAGCGACGTATCCACCGGCAACCCGAGGATCGCGCGCGCGTGCAATTCGAACTCCGAAAAGCGCTGCGAGCACAGCGTGACGAGACCCGTGTCATGCGGACGCGGACTCACTTCCGAAAACCATACGTCATCGCCGCGCACGAAAAGTTCCACGCCGAACAGGCCGCGCCCGCCGAGCGCGGCCGTCACCTTGTGCGCGACTTCGCGCGAACGTTCCAGCGCGAGCGGGCTCATGGGCTGCGGCTGCCACGATTCGACGTAGTCGCCCGCCACCTGCACGTGGCCGATCGGGTCGCAGAAATACGTGCTGACCTCGCCGCTCGCCGGGTCGATGGCACGCACGGTCAATTGCGTAATTTCGTATTCGAAGTCGATAAAGCCTTCGACGATCACGCGGCCGTGATTGACGCGGCCGCCGGCCAGCGCGTATTGCCATGCGGGTTCGACGTCGGCGTCGCTGCGCAGCACCGACTGCCCCTTGCCCGACGACGACATGACCGGCTTCACCACGCACGGATAGCCGACCTTGGCGATGCCCGCGCGCAGTTCGTCGAGCGAATCGGCGAATGCGTACGGCGAGGTCGGCAAGCCGAGCTCCTCAGCGGCCAGACGACGGATGCCTTCGCGATTCATGGTGAGTTGCGTGGCGCGCGCGGTCGGAATCACTTCGGCGAGACCGTCGCTTTCGATGGCGGCGAGCGCGTCGGTGGCGATCGCCTCGATCTCGGGGACGATCAGATGCGGCCGCTCCTGTTCGACCAGCGCGCGCAACGCGGCGCGGTCGGTCATGTCGATCACGTGCGCGCGGTGCGCCACCTGGTGACCCGGTGCATTCGGGTAACGGTCGACGGCAATCACTTCGACGCCCAACCGCTGCAGCGCGATGATCACTTCCTTGCCGAGCTCGCCGGCGCCGAGCAGCATGACGCGCGTGGCGGATTCAGAAAGGGGCGTGCCGATCCGTTGGCCGATCTGCATGAGGTCTCCAGATAAAAGTCGGATGAGGGTGGGATTGGATAGAGCACGATGTTAACATGCGGGCCCCTCGCCGCGCCTTGCTCGCGGCGGCCGCACCATGATTCGCGCGTGCAGGGCAACGGCGTGGCGCGAAGGCGGCGCGCAAGGGCGCCGCGGCGCTCCGAATCGGCGCTTTCGCGTGCCGTTGCTCTCGCGTGCGGCGAGCTTAGTGCGTTACCCTTACGCCTTCGCCAGTTTGAAGAGGAACGACGCCATGCTCCAAAGCTCCTCCGCGCGACGTGTTGCGCGCTTCACCCCTTGCTTGAACCCTTATCTGCGCACCGCCATTGCCGCGTTGAGCGTCGCCGCGCTGTTGAGCGCCTGTGCGATCCCGAAACATCCCGACGAGCAAGCCGCCGCCCCCGACCCATTCAATCCCGCCGCCGCGCAACTGCTCGACGACACCAGTTGGGTGCTGAGCGCCTGGAAACAGGCCGACGGCACGACGCGCGCAATCCCGGCCGCCGATCAGGGCAAGCCGATCACGTTGACGCTCTCCACCTCGACCGGCCAGCGCCACGCCAGCGGCTTTTCCGGCTGCAACCGTTACATGGGCTCGTACGCGTTGAAAGACGGCAAGCTGAGCTTCGGCACGCTCGGCGGCACGCGCATGGCATGCGCGACGCCGGGCGGACAGATCGAAGGGGCGTATCTCAATGCGCTCACGCACATCGACCGCACCGGCGTGCAGATGCGCGCGCCGCAGCAGATGCAACTGGTGCTCGACAACGGCGACACGCTGACCTTCGACAGCAGCACGAAATGAACGCGTCGCGGATCGTCCCTTCGATGCGCTGGCGCGCTGATGAGCGCAGCGGACTGCGCACAGCGGCGCCGCGATCCGGACGGTCCGTATGACGGGTGAAGGCTGTCCCGACAGCCGTTGTTTTTCACCGACGGCAGACCGCGCGCCGGTCTGTTTTCCAATTGGACGCAAGCATACTTGCGTCTGCCTTCGAAGCATCGGGCTTCGCCGGTTAAACTCGACGGATTGCGTTTTCGCGCGTCCGTCATTCGCTGATGTCTAGTATGCACACGGTAGTTTTCGGCTGGTTCGGCGGGTCAGCCGTCTGGTTCATTCCTCTTTTGTGGCGTCTCGTGAAGTCGGCTCTGCCGGGCGGCGCGGGCCTGCGCGGCCCCGGCACGATCCGGCTGTGGCTCGGTTTCGTCTGCGTGCTGGTGGCGAGCTGCACGCTCGAGGCGTCGCTGATCGCCGTAGCCGGCGTGAATGGCTTTGGCCATGCGCTGGCTGCGGGCTTCGGCCATCTGCTTGGGCATATCGGCACGCCTCTCGCGGCGCTCGCGCTGCTTTTCATCAGCCTGCCCTGGCTGATCGATTTCCGCTGGCGCGATTTCGCCGCCTGGGCCGACGGCGCGTTCGGTCTCGGCCTGTCGCGCGGCTTGGCCAAACGCGACGAGGAAGCGCGCCGTCATCGCAGCGTCGACGATGGTTTGCCGTCGCATGTTTCGCCGGCCGCCAATACGATGGCGCCTAAAACCAATGGCCGTTATGCGCGCCCGACGGTCTGGCGTCCGCCAGCGCGTGGGCGCGACGCGGCTGCGGCTGGCGCTGCGGCGAGCGTGGCGGGCAAGGATGCGGCGGCGCGTGGCGCTGCGGCGAGCTGGCGCGCGAGCGCGACAACACCACGCAGCCAGGCGAAGCAGGCTGAGCCGGTACTGCGCACGGGCGCCGCCACGACACCGCCGCGGCATGTGCCGATGCAGACGCAACCACTCAAAGCGGAGAAGGCTGCGTGGATGCCGGCTGAGCCAGTTGCGCCGGCTGGTTGGTTGCGCGAGTCCGGGCCGCGCGCGACTGCGCCGGGAGCGGGATCGATGGCGGGCTCAGTCTCAGGTTCGGCAGGTGGGTCGGGGGTGTCTGGTGCTTCCGCTTCTGCTTCCGCTTCTGCTTCCGCTTCTGCTTCCGCTCGCGTTGGCGCGTCGCAGGTTGGACGTCGTTCGGCTGGCGAGCAACGGCCCGTAGGATCGGCGGGAGCCGGCGCGGGGTTGGCGGCCGGGGGCGCATTTGTTCCGGGTGCTGCGGGTGCTGCGGGTGCTGCGGGTGCTGCGGCCAAGGTAGCTCAGGCAGCGGTGCACACGTCAGCGACGGCGCGAGCCCTGTCGGGCAGCGCGGGTTCTCATTCCGCCATAGGCCCAGTTGGAGCCGCAGCGGCCGGCGCGAGCCGCCCTTCGACGACGGCCCAAGGTGCGGCGGCCTCGGCGGCTTCCGTCAATCGCACGCCGGCGCCCCGGCAAGCTTTCTCGCCTGCCCCGCGTTCGAACGACGCCACGCCGACGCCGGCATCGAGCCGTCTGGCGCCCAGCTACACGCGTCCGATGCCGGCGACGCAGAAAGTCACGCCGCCTGCCAGCGTCCAGGAGACCCTTCGCAGCATCGCGGAAAACGCCGCACGCTGGACCGATATCGCGGGCGTGAGCCTCGCGCGCAGCACTGGCTCGGAAAACGCGAAGGTGACGAGTGCACCGAACGCGGCGCCGTCGTTCGAGCCCGAGCAGTCGACTGTGGATGTGTCGCGCGCAGATGCGGCTGAACCGGCTTTGACGCCAGATGCGCATCATCCTTCGCTTGAAGTTGCGGACGGCGCGCCGGTCAATCACGTGACAAAGGCGCCGGTCGATGCGCCGCGCGTGGAAGCCGCGTTCGAAGTGCCGCCCGAAGTCAGCCACGAGCCCGTCGTGCAGTGGCCGATCGAGCCGCCAATTATTCAACCGCCGTTGACGGCGGCGCCGGTGGTTGAGCACGCGCTGATTGCTGCGCCTTCGCCTTCGCCTTCGCCTTCGCCTTCGCCGGCATCGCAGTTTGTGCCGCCGGTCGCCACGCCGACGCCGTTCCAAATTTTCGCCGCGCAGTTGCAAGCAAGCGAAGCGCACGAGGATGAACCGCCGTTCGAAGACGATCCGACCGTATCGACAACTCACGCCGATCATCACGCGAGCCCGAGCGTTGAAACGGCACAGACGCTCGGCCAGCCTGCGCACCATTCAGAAGTCATCGCACCGCGCGTCGCCGAGTACACCACTGCGCCGGCCATTGCCGAACAAGCGAAAGAAGCCGCACCGTTTGTCGAGCCGCAAGCCGCCGCGCCCGCGTCGGCTGCTGAAGTGGTGATCGATAAAACGCTCGCGCCTTGGGAAGCCGAACTCGATGCGGTACTGGCGCAACACGCCGCGTCGTCATCGAGCGTGCCGGCTGTCAGCCGCGTCGTTGTGTCGAGCGCAACCGGCCCGACGCCTGACGCCGCCATGCCATCGCTGAGCATCGCCCGCGCTGGCGAGTCCGCCACGCCCGTCGAAACGGAAACGGCGGACGCCCCTGCCCTGTCGGATGTACCTGAAGCATCGGACTCGCCGACCGCTGCGCACGCTGCAAACATCGCCGCCGCAATGCCGCCGCAGCATGTCGCGCCGCATGTCTCGGAGACATTGGCCACCGCACATGCGGCGAACATAAGCACCGCAGCGGCGCCGCAAAGCACGACACCGCAGACGCCGGACTCGTCGGCTAACCCGCACGCTTCGAACCTGCCCATCGCGGTGCCGCCGCAGAACCTCGCGCCGCAAGCATCAAACGTGGTTCGCTTTCCGGGCTTCGCGGTTCAGACAGCGCCCGCGGCATCCGATGTCGCCGACGACGAATCTTTCGCCGTTGAAGAACGTCCGAACGAAGCCGCCATGCCGCCGCTGGCGCCGGCAACACCGGCATCGCTCGCGGCACCATTTACAACCGCGACCCCGTCCGTAGAGGCAACTGAGGCAACCGAGCCCACCGAACCCGCCGTCCAGCCACGCCCTCCCCTGCGCGGCCACAGCCCCGCCAACGGCTTCGAGTTCCGCGCGCCCGCGGCATCGATGGTCGAATTGCCCACGCTCGACCTGCTCGCGCCCGCGGACATCGACGTCGAACCGGTCTCCGAAGAAAAGCTCATCGAAACCGGTCTGCTGATCGAACAGCGTCTGCAGGAATTCAAGGTGCCGGTGACCGTCGTCGGCGCATCGGCCGGCCCGGTCATCACGCGCTTCGAAGTCGAACCGGCGCTCGGCGTGCGCGGCAGTCAGATCGTCGGCCTGATGAAGGATCTGTCGCGCGGCCTCGGGCTCACGTCGATCCGCGTGGTCGAGACGATTCCCGGCAAGACCTGCATGGGCCTCGAATTGCCGAACGCCAAGCGCCAGACTATCCGCCTCTCCGAAATCCTCGAAGCCAGCGTCTACCAGAACTCGCATTCGCAGTTGACGCTCGCCATGGGCAAGGACATCACCGGCCATCCGGTCGTCGCCGATCTGGCGAAGGCGCCGCATATGCTGGTCGCCGGCACGACCGGTTCGGGCAAGTCGGTGGCGATCAACGCGATGATCTGCTCGCTGCTCTACAAGGCGACGCCGGAAGAAGTGCGCCTGATCATGATCGACCCGAAGATGCTGGAGTTGTCGGTCTACGAAGGCATTCCGCATCTGCTCGCGCCCGTCGTCACCGACATGAAGCTGGCGGCCAACGCGCTCAACTGGTGTGTCGGCGAAATGGAAAAGCGCTATCGCCTGATGTCCGCGGTCGGCGTGCGCAACCTGGCCGGCTTCAACCAGAAAATCCGCGATACCGAGGCCAAGGGCAAGAAGCTCGGCAACCCGTTCTCGCTGACGCCGGAAGCGCCCGAACCGCTCGCGCCATTGCCGCTGATCGTAGTCGTGATCGACGAACTCGCCGACCTGATGATGGTGGCCGGCAAGAAGATCGAAGAGCTGATCGCGCGCCTCGCGCAGAAGGCGCGCGCCGCCGGCATCCACTTGATTCTGGCGACGCAGCGTCCTTCGGTGGATGTGATCACCGGCCTCATCAAGGCGAATATTCCGACGCGCGTCGCCTTCCAGGTATCGTCGAAGATCGACTCGCGCACGATTCTCGATCAGATGGGCGCCGAGTCGCTGCTCGGTCAGGGCGACATGCTGTTCCTGCCGCCCGGCACGGGCTATCCGCAACGCGTGCACGGCGCGTTCGTCGCCGACGAGGAAGTGCATCGGATCGTCGAGTATCTGAAGCAGTTCGGCGAGCCGCAGTACGAGGAAGGCATTCTCGACGGCCCGGCCACCGATGGCGGCGCGGCCCAAGACCTGTTCGGCGAATCGCCGGATGCGGAAGCCGACCCGCTCTACGACGAAGCGGTCGCCTTCGTGGTGCGCACCCGGCGTGCGTCGATCTCGTCGGTGCAGCGGCAGTTGCGCATCGGTTATAACCGCGCGGCGCGGCTCGTCGAGCAGATGGAAACCGCGGGCCTCGTGTCGGCGATGGGCATCAACGGCAGCCGCGAAGTGCTGGCGCCCGGGCCGGCGGAATAAGCGGCGAATGGCCGGTGAACGCCGCTGATTGCAGCTGATCGCCGGCGCTTCCGAGGGACGCAGGACTCAAGCGCAAACAACCTCGCCGCGAAATCGACCACAAAAAAGAAACGGGCCGCTTCACAAACGCGGCCCGTTTTTTCATCCCGCGCGCGGCGCATCGACATCACCCGCCTCGTCTTTCACCGCGTCGTCGGCATCTCGTGTTACGACGGCGAGACCAGCTTGAAGTCCACCGGCGCGCCGAGCTCGAAATGTTTCGGATTTGCTTCGAGCAAACCGCTCTGTTGATCGCGCTTGAACACATATACGGTATCGCTGTTCTGATTGCCGACGATCAGCCAGTTGCCGGTCGGGTCGATCGCGAACTCACGCGGCGACTTGCCCATGCTCGATTGACGGCCGATCTTCTTCAGGTGCCCGTTGGTTGGGTCGACCGAAAAGATCACGATGTCGTTGGCGTCGCCGCGATTGGTAGCATACACAAAGCGCCCGTCCGGCGACAGATGAATCGCCGCCGCGCCCACCGCGCCCTTGAAGCCAGGTTCGGTCAGCGACAGCGTTTGAACCTGCGTGAGCTTGCCGTCGTTATAGTTGAACGTGCTGACCGTGGCGGCCATTTCGCTCGTCAGATATGCGTGTTTGCCGTCGGCGCCGAACACCAGATGGCGCGGACCCGAGCCGGCTTTTTCCTGGTTGTAGCGCCAGTCGGTCGGGCCGAACAGGCCGCGGCTGCCGTCAGGCGTGTAGCGATACGAGTACAGCTTGTCCGCGCCGAGATCCTGCGCGAACAGATAGTGGCCGTCCGGCGAGAACACGGTGGAGTGAACATGCGAGTTGTCCTGACGGCCCTTCACCGGACCGCCGCCTTCGTGATGCACGGTGAGCACCGACGCGCCGACCTGGCCGTCGTCCTGCAACGGGAACACCGCGAAGCTGCCGCCGGGATCCGCGGCCACGGAATAGTTCGCGGTCAGCAAATACTTGCCGTCCGGCGACAGGCTCAAATAGCAGGGGTCGTTGCCGTCCGAAGAGACCTTGTTGAGAAACGTCAACTGGCCGCTCGCGGCGTCGAAACGGAACGCGCTGATGCCGCCGCGTTGCGTGGCCGGGCCGTTGTCGCCGGGCATTTCGTTGACCGCGTAGACGAAGCGGCGGTCGCGGCTCACCACAAGGTAGGACGGGTTGACCGTCTGCGCGGCCGAAACGCGCGTCGCTTCACCCGTCTTCGTGTCGAAGCGATAGACGTACAGACCTTCGCTCTTTGGGCCGGTATAAGTGCCGACCAGCATGTCATACACGCCGTCGGCGGGAGCCGGGCCGGAATCTTGCGCAAATGCATGCGAAGCAACAATCGAGACCATGAGCACGAAACCTTTTATTATCGAGCGGGCAGAGCGCAATGGACCACGCGCGACGCGCCATGAAGTGGAATCAGCAGCAGAAGGCAAGCGGGAATCCGCAACGGCACGCATCGCGGCGGCTCGGTGACGACGAAGCATATGACCTCCTCGGACAGCGGTTATTTGATTGAATCGGTTGTCATGGTGTCGCTGGTCTGCCGCGCAATCGGTCGAGCGTTGTTCTTATCGAAAGAAGTATAAAAGCGTTGTCTCGGATCATGCAGCGATTCCGTCGACCCGCGCCGGATCAGCCGGTAATCGACAATCGGCGGCATGAGCAGCAATTGTCCCGCCTGACGGGGCGTTTTTTCAATCGCGTCTCACACTACGGAGTCTTCATGAACGTCACACTCAGCCTGGGCCCGCTGGTTTCGTTGATCGCCGGCATTCTGATTCTCGTCATGCCGCGCCTGTTGAACTACATCGTCGCGCTCTATCTGATCATCATCGGCATCATTGGGATCTTCGGCGTGGGGTCGTCGCACTTCTGAGCGGCGGCGGCAAGCGCTTACGCAAGGGTTACGCAAGCATGGAACGCGCGGCCGGGCGCAGCGCCGGCCCGGCTGCGCCCCGCATGGAGGCAGGACATGAGACGTGCAAAAGCTTCACGCGCCGATGGCCGTGAAGCTTGAGGCAAGCGATAAAACCGGAACGGCATGGCGAAGCAACGTCGTTCGCCCGAAGCATGGTGAGTTTGCGGTCAGTGCTGTGAAGTCACCATTCCGTGTGCATGAAGCGCCGCCGGTTAACCGTTCGAAAGCTGGTCGAGACGCAGCCGTCCCTGCAACGACAGCGCGCCGACGGCATAATGGCCGTCGCCTGCCTGATAACGGCGAAAGCACGCCCGTTCGACCAGAAAGGCGGCAGCGGTCAACAAGCCGTTGCGAGTCAGGCCCAGGCGGCCATGATCGAGCGGCAACATCGAATCGTCGGCAAGTTCGCTGGCGGCCGAGAGAATCGTGATGCAATCAGATTTCGACGGGTTCAGCATAGCTTTGGTCCTCGGAAACGGCGTCTGTATGCGCCATGGGCGGGGCCGGTTCATAATCCGGAAAGCTCCTCCGGGCGTCGGCATGAAATCTGATTGTAGGCATTGATTTGACATTTACCAACCCGCGTTTTTGCGTCGCGTGATGAACCAAAACGCATCGCGCCAGTCGGGTAAAGGCAACCACACTTCAACGACATCTCGCGCAGCGCGACTCGCCGCGCGCACTACTGACCCGCTCCCATGCCCGCACTCATCGAAGACTATGCGCTCATCGGCGACGGCCATACGGCCGCGCTAGTTTCCCGCGATGGATCCGTCGACTGGCTCTGCTGGCCGCGCTTCGATTCGGGCGCCTGCTTCGCCGCCCTGCTCGGCACGCCCGAAAACGGCCGCTGGCTGATCTCGCCGGTCTCGGACACGCCGCCGACCATCACCCGCCGTTATCGCGGTGAAACGCTGATCCTCGAAACCGACTTCGAGACGTGCGAGGGCGCCGTCACGCTGATCGATTTCATGCCGCCGGGTAACGGCTGGTCGGAAATGGTGCGGCTCGTGGTCGGCAGACGCGGCACCGTGCGCATGAAAATGGAACTGGTGCTGCGCTTCGATTACGGCTTCTCCGTGCCGTGGGTCGATCGCCTGAAGCACGACAGCGGCATCAAGGCGATCGTCGGACCGGACACGGCCGTGTTGCGCACGCCGGTCGAGTTGCGCGGCGAAGACATGAAGACGGTCGCCGAATTCACTGTCAGCGCAGGCGAACGGGTGCCGTTCTCGCTTGCTTATGCGGCCTCGCATCTGCGCATTCCGCCGGCGCGCGACCCGCACACCTCGCTGGCACGCACCGAGAATCACTGGCTCGAATGGTCGGCGCGCAGCACGGTCGAAGGACGCTGGGCCGAACCGATCCGCCGTTCGCTGATCACGCTGAAGGCGCTCGCTTATGAGCCGACCGGCGGCATCGTCGCCGCGCCCACTACTTCGCTGCCGGAGCAGCTCGGCGGCACGCGCAACTGGGACTACCGCTACTGCTGGCTGCGCGACGCCACCATCACGCTGCTCGCGATGATGCGCGGCGGTTACTACGACGAAGCGCGCGCGTGGCGCAGCTGGCTCGGCCGCGTGATGGCCGGTGCGCCGGATCAGTTGCAGATCATGTACGGCATCGCCGGCGAGCGGCGTCTGCCCGAATTCGAAATCGACTGGCTGCCGGGCTATCAGGACGCGAAACCGGTGCGGATCGGCAATAACGCGGTCGGCCAGCGCCAGCTCGACGTCTATGGCGAAGTGATGAATGCGCTCCATCTGGCGCGGGTCGGCGGCCTGCAGGCGGACGACACCGCATGGAACGTGCAACGCGCACTGCTGAAGCACCTCGACACGATCTGGCAGGAACCCGACGAAGGCATCTGGGAAACACGCGGCGGCCGCCAGCATTTCACCTTCTCGAAAGTCATGGCGTGGGTCGCCTACGATCGCGCGATCAAGTCGGCGGAAATGTTCGAGCTCGAGGGCCCGCTCGACGACTGGCGCGCCACTCGCGCGCAAATCCACGCGGAAGTCTGCGAGAAGGCCTGGAATCCCACGCTCAACGCGTTCTCGCAGTGCTACGGCACCGACCGGCTCGACGCGAGTGTGCTGCTGATGCCGCTGGTCGCCTTCCTGCCGCCGAACGATCCGCGCGTGAAAGGCACCGTGGCCGCGATCGAACGCGACCTGATGCACGACGGCTTCGTGATGCGCTATCGCACAACCGAATACGACGACGGCCTGCCGCCGGGAGAAGGAACGTTTCTAGCGTGCTCGTTCTGGATGGTGGACAACCTGGCGCTGCAAGGCCGCCTCGACGAAGCGATCGCGATGTACGAACGGCTGCTCGCGCTGTGCAACGATGTCGGTTTGCTCGCGGAGGAGTACGATCCCGCTGCGAAGCGTCTTGTCGGCAATTTTCCGCAGGCGTTTTCGCACGTGGCGCTCGTGCACACCGGCCTGAACCTGATGAAACATGAACAGGCCATGGCGCAGGCGACCGGGCAACCGCCCCATAACGGCACCGGAGCAACGGAACTTGATGCTGCTGCAACCCCCGATAGCGGCGCGGCAACATCGCCAGTAGCATGATTTAATGACAGTTTGCGTGCTAGCCGCGCGCAAAATGCTGCATTGCACAAGTACGCTTTGTTCGATATGATCGACGAGAATGTCGGCCGAAAAACAATGTGCCTACAACCAATTTGGCCCGCTGCAACGCCACACGCGTGTTTGCGAAGCCCCATGCGAACCGCTTAAAACGGAGCACCCATGCTCTACCAACTGCACGAATTCCAACGGGCGATGTTGAGCCCCCTCACCGCCTGGGCTCAGGCCGCGTCGAAATCCTTCGCGAATCCCGCCAGCCCTTTGGCCTACGTGCCCGGCGCCACGCGCCTCTCAGCCGGTTACGAACTACTCTACCGGCTTGGCAAAGATTACGAAAAGCCTGAGTTCAACCTTCATCAGATTGTCAAAGACGGCCACAACATTCCGATCATCGAACAGACGATCATCGAAAAGCCGTTTTGCCGCCTGATGCGCTTCAAGCGTTTCGCGGACGACAGCGACGCTGTCACCCAATTGAAAGATGAGCCGGTCGTGCTGGTGTGCGCACCGTTGTCAGGACACCACGCCACGCTGCTGCGCGACACCGTTAAAACGCTGCTGCAGGATCACAAGGTCTACCTGACCGACTGGATCGACGCACGCATGGTGCCGCTCGAAGCCGGCCAGTTTCGTCTGGACGACTACGTCGCCTACATTCAGGAGTTCATCCGTCACATTGGCGCGAAGAATCTGCACGTGATCTCGGTGTGTCAGCCGACCGTGCCGGTGCTCGCCGCCATTTCGCTGCTGGCGAGCCGCGGCGAAGACACGCCGCGCACCATGACGATGATGGGCGGCCCGATCGACGCGCGCAAGAGCCCGACCTCGGTCAACTCGCTTGCCACGCAGCACTCGTACGAGTGGTTCGAGAACAACGTGATCTTCACGGTGCCGCCGAATTATCCGGGCGTGGGCCGTAAGGTTTACCCGGGCTTTTTGCAGCACACCGGTTTTGTGGCCATGAATCCGGAACGCCACGCGGCGTCGCACTGGGATTACTACCAGAGCCTGCTGCGCGGCGACGAAGACGACGCGGAAGCGCACCGCCGCTTCTACGACGAGTACAACGCCGTGCTCGACATGGACGCGGACTATTACCTCGACACGATCCGCGTGGTCTTCCAGGAATTCAGCCTTGCCGAAGGCACGTGGCACGTCTCCGGCGAACGGGTGAAACCGCAGGACATCACGAAGACCGCGCTCTTCACGATCGAAGGCGAGTTGGACGATATCTCCGGCGACGGCCAGACCTATGCCGCGCACGAGCTGTGCACCGGCATTCCGTCGGAGCACAAGCAACACTTCACAGCGGAAAAGTGCGGGCACTACGGCATTTTCTCGGGGCGCCGCTGGCGCACCATCATCTACCCGCAGTTGCGCGACTTCATCCTCGCGCACAACAAGGCGCCGAAGGTAGCGAAGGAAAAAGTCGAAGCCTGAGCTTCGCACGCATAGTCGATAAACAACGGCCTCTTCGGAGGCCGTTGTCGTTTATGAGGATCCCGAAGCCTCGGTGCCCAGCGCGCGACGCGAGGTTACTTCCGCAACAGGTAGGCGAGCAGCAACTCGGTGTTCATCTGAATCACTTCACTGCGCTCGCTCGCGCTGCTGAAATCGCGGCCGAGGGTGGCCTCAAGCGTGAAGCGGTTCGACACGATGTAATAGCCCATGCCGGACAGCGTGACATAGAAGCGCAGCGGGTCGACATTGGTGCGAAACAGCCCCGCGCGTTGACCGCGCTCCAGAATGCCGCCGAGCGTGGCGACGATAGGCGAGATCATTTCGCGGATGCGCGTGGACTTCTGCATATAGCGCGCTTCATGCAGATTCTCGTTATTGATGAGACGCAGCAACTCGGGATGATCGCGGTAGTAATCCCAAACAAAATGCGCGAGACGCGTGATGGCCTCGACCGGGGCAATGCCATTGAGTTCGAGCGTGCGCTCCGCTTCGTTGAGCGCGCTGAACGCGTGCTCGAGTACCGCGGTGAAAAGCTGTTCCTTGCTACCGAAGTAGTAATAGAGCATGCGCTCATTCGTTTCCGCGCGGCGAGCGATCTGATCGACGCGCGCGCCGAATAGCCCACCATTTGCAAACTCTTCGGCCGCCGCAAGCAGAATGCGGCGCCGTGTGCCTTCAGGATCTCTTTTGATTTTCGGCTGATTCATGGTGGCATCGTCTTCGTGAGCCGCGTTATCCGGATCGCGCCGCCGGCCTCTCCTCGGGCCTTGCACCGACAGCACTGAACGGGCTGGTTGGGGGAATACCCTTCTGCGGTCTTTCGAAAAAGCGCTTCGATTATGGCACATGGATTGCGGATGGCAATTGGGGAAATCGGCGATAATGTGCTATTTAGTTCAAGCTGTGCGGCCGCAAGCCAAAGCACCAGTCAGAGCCCCACGCCGTGACCGTGACCGATACCAGAACACTCGCAGACCGCATCGAAGATCTGCTTCCCCAGACGCAATGCACCAAGTGCGGTTACCCCGCATGCCGTCCCTATGCCGAAGCCGTTGCAAGCGGCGAGGCCAATTACAACCAGTGCCCGCCGGGCGGTGCCGAAGGTATTGCCCGGCTTGCCGTGTTGCTCGGCAAGCCGGTGATTCCGCTCAATTCCGCCAATGGCGTCGAAAGGCCGCGCCCGCTGGCGGTTATCGACGAACAAGTTTGCATCGGCTGCACGTTGTGCATGCAGGCCTGTCCAGTCGATGCAATAGTTGGCGCACCGAAACAGATGCATACGGTGATCGTCGAGCTTTGCACCGGTTGCGATTTGTGCGTGCCGCCCTGCCCCGTCGACTGCATTGCGTTGCCGCCGGTCACGGGTGAAGCAACCGGTTGGGATGCGTGGAGCCAGGCGCAGGCCGACGCCGCGCGCGCACGCCACGACCGGCGCGAAACGCGTCTCGCACGCGAGCGCGAGGCTGCCGAAGCACGTGCTGCAGCGCGGCGAGCAGGCAGCGCTGCCACTGCTCAGGTTACCGAAACAACTGCGGCCACCGACGCGGCGCCATTGGCCGCACCTACCGCTGACGACGCCGAAGCCAAAAAACGCGCGATCATCCAGGCCGCGCTCGAACGTGCTCGCAAGAAAAAAGAGGAACTGGCCGCCAAGGGCCAAGGCCCGCTGAACACCGAGCGCGTGAGCGCGGATGTGCAGGCGCAGATCGATGCCGCCGAAGCACGCCGCCGCCGTCTCGGCCTCGCCGCGGACGACACCGGCACGCCGTCCGACAAGCGCTAACCGCACCGTCACGCCCAGCATGAACGCGAACAAACGCCGCGCCATCTACGAGGCGCTTCAGAGTCTCAATCCTCATCCGACAACCGAACTCGAGTACACCACTCCGTTCGAACTGCTGATCGCCGTGCTGCTGTCGGCGCAGGCCACCGACGTGTCGGTCAACAAGGCCATGCGCAAGATGTTCCCGGTCGCGAACACACCGCAGAAGGTTTTCGATCTGGGCGAAGAAGGCGTGACTGGCTACATCAAGACCATCGGCCTCTATCGCACCAAGGCGAAGAACGTCATCGCGACTTGCCGCATTCTGCTCGACCAGTACGGCGGCGAAGTGCCCGAGGATCGCGAAGCGCTCGAAAGTCTGCCGGGCGTCGGCCGGAAAACGGCCAATGTGATTCTGAACACGGCATTCGGTCATCCGACCATTGCGGTGGACACGCACATCTTTCGGGTTGCGAATCGAACCGGTCTTGCGCCCGGCAAGGACGTTCGCGCGGTCGAAGTGGCGCTGGAGAAATTCACGCCCGCCGAGTTCAAGCAGGACGCACACCACTGGCTGATCCTGCATGGCCGTTATGTGTGCAAGGCGCGCCGGCCTGAATGCTGGCATTGCGTGATCGAGCCGCTGTGCGAGTTCCGGCCGAAAACGCCGCCGCCGGATCTGTAGGCGCAACCGGCGCCGCTTGAAGCGCCGGGGCGCCGCCAGCAGCCCGCGCCGCCCCGGCGTAAAATGACGCCCTGCCTCGTCCGCTCGTCCGCTTCACGAGTTGACGCTTCACAGGCTCACGTCCAACGCCCCACTCAACGCACCGGTCTTACGATGTTCAATCCCAGCCGCGACGAAGTCCGTCTCTTCTTCACCGACACCTGGCGCAAGCAGCGCAAAGGCGAAATTCTGACGCCGCTGGAGGCGATTGCCGCCGACTGGATCGTCGAACATCCCGAATACCACGCCGACCTGACCGACGGCGACGCCGCCCAGGCTCAGGACTACTCACCCGAACGCGGCCAGACCAATCCGTTTCTGCATCTGTCGATGCATCTGGCGATCACCGAACAGTTGTCGATCGACCAGCCGCCCGGCATTCGCGCGGCGCATGAACGGCTCGCCGCACGCCTCGGCTCGACCCACGAGGCGCAGCACGCGATCATGGACTGCCTCGGCGAAACCATCTGGGAGGCGCAGCGCACGGGCACGCCGCCGGACACGGACGCGTATCTGCAACGCATCGAGCGACGCGCCACGCGCGACTAAGGCCTGCGTCGCGCGCACACGGGCGAGCGGGCAAAGACCGCGGCTCCAAAAGCACAACACCCCGCCGAAGCGGGGTGTCGTTCAATCCGAAAGCGGCGCGAAGGACGTGCGACGCGCTTATTTCTTCTGCACCAGATCGCCGTTCAGCGATTCGACATAAGCGGCGATGTCTTTCATATCGCCTTGCGACAGACTTTGCACCTGCGCCTGCATGATCGCGTTATTGCGGCCGAAATGCGGGTTGCCGTTGCCCATCTGATACTGACGCAGCGCAAAGTAGACATAGTCGGAATGCTGCCCCGCGAGCTTCGGATATTCCGGGCTCACCGGCTTGTTCAGATTCACGCCGTGACATGCCGCGCAGTTGTGGCTTTCAGCTAGCACCTTGCCGTTGCCGGCGTCGGCGGCATACGCGAGGTTCGCTGCAACCAGACCGATCACTGCCGCCGACGCGCATGCAGCCTTGAACACCGTGTGGAGTGCCTGTTGGGGCTTATTCATGAATTCTCCTATCCCGCGAATTTATTTGCCGAGTGACTGGATGGACGAGCCGCAGCCGGTCACTTGTCGGGATTGCTCTTCGAAGAGGAATTTTGCGCTGCGTAGTAGGCCGCGATGTCGGCGATATCCTGATCCGACAGCGACGCGGTGATGGCGCGCATTGTTTCGAAATGGCGGTCGCCCTTCTTGTAGCCATGCAGGGCGTTCTCGAGGTACGCCTGGTTCTGCCCGCCGAGCATCGGCACGCGGTAGACCTCAGGGTAAGCCGTGCGGTATTCAGGGATGCCGTGGCAGCCAATACACATCGCGACCTTGCCTTGGCCCGCCTTCGCGTTGCCGACGACATCCGCTGCCTGCGCACTGGCCGTATAGCCCGCGAGCACCGACAGCGCTGCGATCACGACGTTTTTGCCAACGAATTTATTCATAGCATGTAACCTGGCTTGAGGGGAAACGGGCGACCAAAAGGCAACGGCCCGCGCCGTTATTCTTATAGGGTAGCCACGCAGGCCAAAAAAATCGGGCTAATTGTACCGCGACGCCGCGCCGAACGTCCACCGCGCGGGGCCGCGGCGCATCCGGCCGCTGCAAAGCCACGGCTAGCGCCGCTTTGCTCGGCCGCGCCCGATCCGCAGGGCATGGCGGCCGCCGTCGCATACGGGCCGCTCGCGCTGATTGCACCCGTTCGACTCCGCGGCCAGCGCGGCAACCGACGCCGCATTCAGCCCGCTCGCGCCCGGCGCGCCCGCCCACCGGGCCCGCCGGGCGAGCCTTCGGCCCGTTCGCCGACGCCGCATGCGCACTCGCTGCACGCCACGGCACCGCGGATGACACCTTACGCGAGGCGGTTTCAAGCCAACAGGTCTTCTGACTTATACTGGGTTTTTTCCCGAAAAAGAGCATCTCGCCATGCGTTTCGAAGGCTCATCGCAGTACGTCGCCACCGACGACCTCAAGCTCGCGGTCAACGCCGCGATGACGCTCAAGCGCCCGTTGCTGATCAAGGGCGAACCCGGCACGGGCAAAACGATGCTCGCCGAAGAAGTCGCCGCCGCACTCGGCATGCCGCTCCTGCAGTGGCACATCAAGTCCACCACCAAGGCGCAGCAGGGTCTGTACGAGTACGACGCGGTCTCGCGCCTGCGCGATTCGCAGCTCGGCGACGAGCGCGTCAAGGACATCCGCAATTACATCGTCAAGGGCGTGCTGTGGCAGGCGTTCGAGTCGGACGAGCAAACCGTGCTGCTGATCGACGAGATCGACAAGGCCGACATCGAATTTCCGAACGATTTGCTGCGTGAACTCGACCGCATGGAGTTCTACGTGTACGAGACGCACGAGCTGATCCGCGCGAAGCAGCGCCCGCTCGTGATCATCACGTCGAACAACGAGAAGGAACTGCCGGACGCGTTCCTGCGCCGCTGCTTCTTCCACTACATCAAGTTCCCCGATCCGGTCACCATGCAGCAGATCGTCGAGGTGCACTATCCGGGCATCAAGAAGGATCTGCTCGCGGCCGCCATGCAGAGCTTTTTCGAACTGCGCAACGTCGCCGGATTGAAGAAGAAGCCGTCCACCTCGGAACTGCTCGACTGGCTCAAGCTCCTGCTCGCCGAAGACATTCCACCCGAAGCGCTGCGCTCGTCCGACCAGAAGCAGACCATTCCGCCGCTGCATGGCGCGCTGCTGAAAAACGAGCAGGACGTGAGCCTGTTCGAGCGGCTGATCTTCATGAACCGCAATAACCGTTGATTGAGCGCTGATTGGGCGCTGATTGAGCGCTCACCGGACGTTCAATGAGCGCGTATTGATCGTGACCAGGAGCCGGATGGTCGCGAGGCCGCCGCTGAAAAGCGCGCCGCCCCGACCAACCGCCGCCGCGGAGGACCCAGCATGCTGATCGACTTCTTTTACTCGCTGCGCGCCGCCAAACTGCCGGTGTCGGTGAAGGAATACCTGACGCTGCTCGAAGCGCTCAAGGCCAACGTGATCGCGCCGTCGCTCGACGAGTTCTACTATCTCGCGCGCATGACGCTGGTCAAGGACGAGCAGTATTTCGACAAGTTCGATCAGGCGTTCGGCGCGTATTTCAAAGGCGTCGCGCAAGCGTCGGAGCTCGCCTTCGACATCCCGCTCGACTGGCTGAAGAAGAAGCTGCAACGCGATCTGTCGCCCGAAGAAAAAGCGCAGATCGAGGCGATGGGCGGCCTCGACAAGCTCATGGAGCGCCTGAAGGAACTGTTCGACGAACAGAAAGAGCGCCACGAAGGCGGCAGCAAGTGGATCGGCACGGGCGGCACGTCGCCGTTCGGCAATGGCGGCTACAACCCGGAGGGCGTGCGCATCGGCGGCGACGCGGCGGGCAACCGCACCGCCGTCAAGGTGTGGGAAGCGCGCGCCTATCGCGATTACGACGACCAGGTGGAAATCGGCACGCGCAACATCAAGATCGCGCTGCGCCGCCTGCGCCGGTTCGCGCGCGAAGGCGCCGCCGAAGAGCTCGATCTGCCCGACACGATCCGCAGCACCGCCGCGAACGCCGGCTGGCTCGATCTGAAGATGGTGCCCGAGCGGCACAACAAGGTGAAAGTGCTGATGCTGCTCGACGTGGGCGGCTCGATGGACGATCACATCAAGCGCACCGAGGAACTGTTCTCCGCCGCCAAAGCCGAGTTCAAGCACCTGGAGTTCTACTACTTCCACAACTGCGTGTACGACTTCCTGTGGAAGAACAACCGCCGCCGTCACGCCGAGCGCATGCCGACGTGGGACGTGTTGCACAAATTCACCTCCGACTACAAGCTGATCTTTGTCGGCGACGCGACCATGAGCCCGTACGAAGTGCTGCAACCGGGCGGCTCGGTGGAGTACAACAACGCCGAAGCCGGCGCGGTATGGCTGCGCCGGCTCGCCGATCATTTCCCGCATCACGCGTGGCTCAATCCCGAACCGGAAGGCTTGTGGGCGTACCGGCAGTCGGTCAGCGCGATTCGCGAAGTGCTCGGCCATCGCATGTATCCGCTCACGCTCGCCGGCCTCGAGGCCGCCATGCGCATGCTGAGCAAATAGCCCGGTCAGGTTTTACCTTCGTTTTACCTTTAGCGATAAGAAAGCATCTGCATGAGTCCGTCTTCCACGCCCGATTTGTCCCCTGCCGTCACGCCGCCCGGGCGCCTCAATCCTTTCGCCGACACTTCGCTGTCCGCCATCGTCGCCGGTTTCGTCGCGATGATGACCGGCTACACCAGTTCGCTCGTCCTGATGTTCCAGGCGGGCCAGGCGGCGCATCTATCCGACGCGCAGATTTCGTCGTGGATCTGGGCCTTGTCGATCGGCATGGCCGTCTGCACGATCGGCCTGTCGCTGCGCTTTCGCGCGCCGATCGTGATCGCCTGGTCGACGCCCGGCGCTGCGCTGCTGGTGTCCTCGCTGCCGCATGTGGCGTACGCGGAGGCGATCGGCGCGTTTATCGTCTGCGCGCTGCTGCTCACGCTGGTCGGCCTGACCGGCTGGTTCGACACGCTGATGAAGAAGATTCCCGCGGGCATCGCCTCGGCCTTGCTGGCGGGCATCCTGTTCGAGATCGGCATCGAGATATTCCGCGCCGCGCAATTCCAGACCGCGCTCGTGCTGACCATGTTCTTCACCTATCTGATCGTCAAACGGCTCGCGCCGCGCTACGCGATCGTCACGACGCTGATCGTCGGCACGATGGCTGCCGGCGGGCTCGGGCTGCTCGACTTCAGCCGTTTTCATGTCGCGCTGGCGCATCCGGTGTTCACGATGCCGGCGTTTTCGGTGGCGGCCGGCGTCAGCATCGGGATCCCGCTTTTCGTCGTGGCAATGGCGTCGCAGAACGTGCCGGGCATCGCCGTACTGCGCGCGGACGGCTACACCACGCCCTCGGCGCCGCTGATTTCGACCACCGGCATCGCCTCGCTGCTGCTCGCGCCGTTCGGGTCGCACGGCATCAATCTTGCGGCAATCACCGCCGCGATCTGCACCGGCCCCGAAGCGCACGAAAACCGCAGCAAGCGCTATATGGCCGCGGTGTGGTGCGGCATCTTCTACCTGATCGCCGGGGTTTTCGGCGCAACCATCGCCGCGCTGTTCGCCGCATTGCCGAAGGCGCTGGTGGTGTCCGTCGCGGCGCTGGCGTTGTTCGGCTCGATCATGAGCGGGCTCGCCAATGCCATGCAGGACCTGAAGCAGCGCGAGGCGGCGCTGGTCACGTTCATGGTGACGGCGTCGGGGCTGACTTTGCTGTCCATCGGCTCGGCTTTCTGGGGGCTGGTGGCGGGTGTGCTGACGCAGGTGGTGTTGAATGCGCGGCGCGCTTGATGCGATTGCTGTGCGAGGCGGCGGCTCGGTGTTCTGGTGGCGGATTCAGCCGCGCTGACGCAAGTGGTGTTGAACGCGGCGTGCTTGATGCGCCTGCAGCCCGAGACGGCGGCCCGGTGCTCTAGTCGCGGCTGACAGCCGCGCCGACGCAAATGGTATAGAACGCGCCGCGTGCCTGACGGGCCTGCAACGCGAAGCAACGACTCGCGGTCCCGCTACTGATTGCTGGCAAAATCAGGGCGGCGAACTGCTCGGCAGAATCGGTCAGTGCCGGATCAATCGGCGGAAAATGCCGCCTGAACTTGGTGTGAACGAATCGCCGTGGGCAAGTGTCAACACTGCATCGGCCGATCCGCCATAGAATAGAAGCATCCGGCAGCGCTTTCCGTCAAAATTCCCCGGCAGGATGACGGGCAGCGCTGCAGCGTGACCCGCGGCCGCCGGATCTGGTTTGCGTTTCAGACCGGTGGCAACCTCATTTCTCCTGAACCATGGCGCGCACGCGCCCTGAAGGCCCGAACATGACAACCGCACTCGATCAACTCAAGCAATACACCACCGTCGTGGCCGATACCGGCGACTTCCAGCAGCTTGCCCAGTACAAGCCGCAGGACGCGACCACCAATCCGTCGCTGATTCTGAAAGCGGTGCAGAAAGACGACTACAAGCCGCTGCTCGAAAAGACCGTCAAGGCGCACGCGTCGAAGCCGGTCGGCGCGATCATCGACCAGTTGCTGATCGCCTTCGGCACCGAAATTCTCAAGATCATTCCGGGCCGCGTTTCGACGGAAGTGGACGCGCGCCTCTCGTTCGACACCGAAGCTTCGATCGCCAAAGGCCGCGAACTGATCTCGCTGTACAAGGAGCACGGCATCGGCCGCGAACGCGTGCTGATCAAGCTGGCTTCCACCTGGGAAGGTATCCGCGCGGCGGAAGTGCTGCAGAAGGAAGGTATTCACTGCAACATGACGCTGCTGTTCTCGCTGGCTCAGGCGGCGGCCTGTGCCGAGGCCGGCGCGCAGTTGATCTCGCCGTTCGTCGGGCGGATTTACGACTGGTACAAGAAGAATGCCGGCAGCGCGTGGGATGAAGCGAAAGATGGCGGCGCCAATGATCCGGGCGTTAAATCGGTGCGCCGCATTTATGCGTATTACAAGAAGTTCGGCTACAAGACCGAGGTGATGGGCGCGAGTTTTCGCACGCCGGGGCAGATTCTCGAACTGGCTGGGTGCGATCTGCTGACTATCAGTCCGGATCTGCTGCAGAAGCTGCAGGAGAGCACGGAGAAGGTGGAGCGGAAGCTGTCGCCGGATAGCTCTAAAGATGCGGATATTGAACGCGTGCCGGTTGATGAAGCGTCGTTCCGGTTTCTTGTTAATGATGAGGCTATGGCGACTGAGAAGCTCGCTGAGGGGATTCGTGCGTTTGCTGCTGATGCGGTTAAGTTGGAGAAGTTGATCGAAGCATTGCGGTAAGACTCGCTCGCGCTGCTTTTAGCCGGCGCTTCATACATGCGGCCTTGGGCTTTAGGGTTCAGGGCCGTGCGTCGTTTACGTGCCTGCTTCGGGCGCTTGCCGTTGAGTTTGGAGCGCATCGGGTGGCGCTGGGCTTACGATATTTAGTCACTGTTGCTTTCCGGTGGACGACTAGAATCTTTTTGCAAGGGCCTTTCTCGGTGGTCTATTAGCGTCGCCCCTGTGCGGGGCGGCACCTACTTTCTTTGCCGCGGCAAAGAAAGTAGGCAAAGAAAGCCGCTTCACACCGCCAGCACATAAGCGGGCCCCCCGCACAGTCGCGGTAGTGGTGCATCTGGAATCTGTGTTCTCGCACATTCCGCTTTCGTGACAAGGCGCTCATTCTTCCGGGGGCGCTGCGCGCGCCGGCGCGGTACTTCTTCAAACCGTGGGCTCTTGCGGGATGTCGCGCTGCTCACCCCTTCCGGAGACGATCATGGTCGTTCAACCTTACGTATTTTTTAATGGACGCTGCGAAGAAGCGCTCGACTATTACTGCGCTAAGCTCGGCGCTCAGGTGACTTTCAAGATGCGCTACAAGGAGGCGCCGCCCGATCCGCAAAATCAGCCGCGACCCGGTCTCGAAGAAAAAATCATGCACGCCAATGTGCGCATGGGCTCGACCGACTGGATGGCCTCCGACGGCCATTGCGATCCCGCCGCCACCATGAACGGCTTCAGCCTCTCGCTAACCGCCGACGACGCCACGTCCGCCGAACAGTTCTTCAATGCGCTCGCCGACGGCGGCCAGGTAACACTCCCATTTCAACCAACCTTCTGGAGCAAAGGCTTCGGCATGGTGGTCGACCGCTTCGGTCTCATGTGGATGGTGACAGTGCCCGAAGGTTGAGCGCAACGGCGCAGCGGACCACAGTGCGCGTGCCCGCAAGCGGCGATTGCAGCGATTACAGCGATTGCAGCGATTGATGCGGTTGCAGCGATTGATGCGGTTGCTGCGGTTGCTGCGGTTGCCGCAGTTGCCGCAGTTGCCGCAGTTGCCGCAGTTGTCGCAGTTGTCGCAGTTGTCGCAGTTGTCGCAGTTGTCGCAGTTGCCGCAGTTGCCGCAGTTGCGGCGATTGCGGTGGCTGCGGCAGTTGCGGTGGTCACCGCGCTCGGTTCGGTCAGCCCGCCGCGCCGCCCAGGAGCGGGCGCCGACCCACTCAAGCCTTCAACAAAGGCCACGCACGCCGTTCGATGTTCCAGTTCGGCTCGGTTTCCAGTAACCGCTCGCGCAGGCGGTCCACCTGTTCGGCAAGCCGTTGTCCGAGCCAGTACGGCCCCTGAAATTCGGGTGGCAGCTTCAGCGCCGCGTCGCCGTGCCTCTGCGCCAGCGCCGACGCGGACGGAATGCCGAAGTGCGTCGCCCGGCCAAAGCGCAGGCCGCGTGCCATCGCCAGCAGAATCGCGCGCACGGTGCGCACCTCGGCGCCGCATTGCTCGGCGTACGCGGCGCGCGCCGTGGCGTCGGCGTGCATCAGCGGACCGGTGGCGAGCAACTCCAGCGAACTGAGCACCGAGCGGTGCAGCCGCTGAATCTCCTCGAGCTTCGACTGCGGCACCTCGATTTCTTTCGCTACCGAAGGCATCAGCGAACGCAATTGCACAAGCCGCTTGTTGATCGCCAGAAAGCGCCTGACCTGCTCTTCCTCACTAATCGTCTCGCCCTCCAGCAGCCGCGCGTAGATGCGCGCGCATTCGCGCAGATTCATTGCAAGCCCGTAGCGCCATGAATAAGTGGCATGCAGCGGCAGCGCAAACGAAAACGCCAGCGCGATCACGATGCCGATCAGCACATTCGCCGTACGCCACAGGCCCACGTCGATCTGGTTGTCGCCGTGGCCCGCGACGATACACATGGTGATCGCCGTCAACAGCCCGATATAGCCCGACGAGCCGATCGCGAACCATGCGCAGATGCCCGCGACGATCGACATCAGCACGTAAGTGAGCGGTGGCGAGTCGGTCAGGTTCTGCAGCACGATCAGCGCAAGCCCGATCGATGCCCCGAGCAGCGTACCCGCCGCCCGCTCCGCCGCCTTCTTGCGGATATTGCCGTGATGCTGCAAGCCGCCGATCACCACCAGCAAAGTGACCGAAGACCAGATGCCGTGCGGAATGTCGATGCCGGTGGTGGCCAGAATCGACACCAGCATGGCCAGCCCGACACGCAGACTGTGCAGCACCTTGGCGTGGCGATAGCGGTAGTAAGGCGACGTAACCGCGCGGACCATCCGGCTGAGCGCCGAGCGGCGTGGAATCACGGTGCGGGAATCGGCAGAAGCCATGGCGGCGCGCTCGATACGGTGAAGGACGGTTCCGCTATCCTGCCCTGGAGTGCCTCATCAGGACAAACGCCCGCACATTGTGGTGTGCGGGCGTCGCGGTTTTCAGGCTGTCGCACCCCGTGGAGCGGCACGACATGAAGCAGCCGTGATCAGCTTTCGACCACGTCCAGATAGTCTTCCGGACGGGTACGGTCTTCGGCGCGCTGCATGCCGAACGCACGCACCAGCAGACTCACCACCACCGCCACCACCAGATTCACGATCAGCGACCACACCGCAGCGTAGCCCGGAATCGCCATGCCGAACAGGTGGATCGTGAAGATCGAGCCGGCCAGCTTCAGCGAAATCGCCATCCACGTACCGGTTGCAATGCCGACGGCCCAGCCGACCAGCAGGCCGCGGTAGTCGAGCACACGCGTGTACAGACCCAGCACGATCGCCGGCAAGGTCTGGATGATCCAGATACCGCCGAGCAGTTGCAACTGGATCGCGTACGTGAGCGGCAGGCCGAGAATGAACGCCACGGCGCCGACCTTGACGATCAGCGAGACCAGCTTGGCGACATTGGTCTCCTGCTCATGCGTCATGTTGCGATTGACGAACTCCTTGTGGATGTTGCGCGTATACAGGTTAGCGGCCGCGATCGACATGATCGCCGCCGGCACCAGCGCGCCGATGCCGATCGCCGCGAACGCCACGCCGACGAACCACGACGGGAAGTAATGCAGGAACAGCGCCGGCACCGCGAAGTTCGGGCCGAACGCCTTGAAGTACGGCGCGAACTCCGGCATGTCCTTCACGCCCGAAGCCAAAGCCATGAAGCCGAGCAGCGCGAGCAGGCCGAGCACCAGCGAGTAAGCCGGCAGCATCGCCATATTGCGACGGATCGTGTTGCCCGACTTCGACGACAGCACCGCCGTGATCGAGTGCGGGTACAGGAACAGCGCGAGCGCCGAACCCACCGCGAGCGTCGCGTAGGCGCTGTAGCCGTTCAGGCTCGAGACGTCCGGCGCCTTCAGCAGCAGCTTGGCCGGCGGCACCACGCTGAAGATGTGACCGAAGCCGCCCAGTTGCGGCGGAATCACGATGATCGCGGCGAAGATCGTGATGTAGATCAGCACGTCCTTGACCACCGCGATCATGGCCGGCGCGCGCAGACCCGAGGTGTACGTGTAGGCCGCCAGGATCGCGAACGCGATGATCAGCGGCAGATCGCCGACAAAGCCCTTGGTGTCGAAACCGAGCGCGCCGATCACCACTTCGATACCGACCAGTTGCAACGCGATGTACGGCATGGTCGCGACGATGCCGGTCACCGCGATCGCCAGAGCGAGCATCCGGCTGCCATAGCGCGCCGACACGAAGTCCGCCGACGTCACATAGCCCTGGCGTTTGGCGATGCTCCACAGTTTCGGGAACACCACGAACGCGAACGGATAGATCAGGATCGTGTAAGGCAGCGCGAAGAAACCCGTTGCGCCCGCACCGAACACCAGCGCCGGCACGGCGATGAAGGTGTACGCGGTGTACAGGTCGCCGCCCAGCAGGAACCAGGTGACGATGGTGCCGAAGCGCCGGCCGCCGAGGCCCCACTCTTCCAGATGCGCGAGATCGCCGCGCCGCCAGTGGGCCGCGATAAACCCGAGAATCGTGACGCCGATGAAAAACAGAACGAAGACGAAAGTTGCTATGGCGTTCATTATTGTGCGCCCCCCTGCGGACGGCCGCTGGAGCGCGTCTTGGTCTTGAAGTACACGATCGCCGTGATGACTGCGCTGATCAGCACCCACAGGAGCTGATACCAGTAGAAGAACGGAAAGTCGAACAGCACCGGTTCGACCTTGTTATATGACGGCACCCAGATCATCGCGATCCAGGGTAACAGCAGCAACCAGAGCCAGTGCTTGCTGGCCTTGTTCGCGTCGGCGTCGTGAGCCATGACGTCTCCTCTTCCCTATTATTGAAATGTTGGCCCGTGTTTGACGGGTGGTGGATCCCATAGCGGATGGCCACGGGCGCCCCGAAAGCTTCGAAAGAGTATAGGAGCGGCGAGAGCGCGGTCAAGCAGGGACGACCCCAGCACGCCCGTGCTTTCAGGGTCAGCGCGAAGGCGTTTCAGCAAGAGGAGTTGAAGCGCTGCGGCGAGGCGCATCAGGGCGTGCCGCTTGGGTCTGACAGGCCGGCCCGCTTCGCGAGGAAGAAGACCGGCTGTTCAATGCACGATGGATGAAGGCGGCGAACGTCGCGTGGGCGCAACGGCGCGTGGCGCGCCGTCCGGGACATTCAGTCCATGCACTGCTTTGGACCGGGCCGGCTGGCGAGGTCCGACCGCATGGGTCGTTGCAATCAGATCGCGAACGAGTCGCCGTTCTGCCCGGTCGATTCCTGCAGACCCTTGATCCATTTATGCGCGGGCAGACCGAGTTCCGCTTCGATCAGCCTGGCGCGTGCTTGCAGCGCCGTGAACGGCACCTCGAGCGCCGGACCCGAGAACGCGATCGCGATGCGGTTGCCGTCGTGCACTTCGGGCAGCGCGAGCACGCGGCCGTCGAAGGCTTCGTTCAGACGCTTCATGTTGCGCACGAAGCTCGGATGATCGCCGAACAGATTCACCGTCACCACGCCCGCGTCGGTCAGGCACGCGCGCACCGCGCGATAGAAGCCGACGCTGTCGAGCACCGGACCGCGCGCGGTCGCGTCATAGACGTCGATCTGCAACGCGCCGATCGTGCCGTGGTTGGCGCGGTCGTTGACGAAGTCCCACGCATCGGTTTCGTGCACCGTCAGACGGGCATCGTCGTGCGGCAGTTCGAACATCGTGCGCGCGGCCACCACGACCGCCGGGTTCACTTCCACCGCCTCGACCTTCGCGCGCTTCAGGAAGCGGTGCGCGAACTTGGTCAGCGCCGCGGCGCCCAGACCGAGCTGGACGATGCGCTTGGGCGTTTCGATAAACAGCAGCCAGGCCATCATCTGCTGCGCGTATTCGAGTTCGATGTGATCGGGCTTGCGCAGACGCATCGCGCCTTGCACCCACTCCGTGCCGAAATGCAGGAAGCGCACGCCGCCCTCTTCCGAGAAAGTGACCGGCGCGAAACGCGGCTTGCGGGGCGCTTCGATTTGCGGCGCGTCGTGCAGACCGTCGTCGTGCGAAACGCGGGTTTTGTTGCGCGTGGCGTTCTGCGATTTATGCGGCTTTTGTTTGCCACCGGCGACGTCAGCGTCGCGGTTGCGGAAGGCACGCGCTTCAGCGGAAGCGCGCTTGATCAAATTCGTCATGTAAGGATGTCGCGCCAAAGACGCAATTTTTGGTCGAACGAGAGCATAGCATTCGCCGGACTCGACGAAGGCAATACGAGGGTGGCGTAGCCCGCCGCGCCGATCACCGGCGCAAAGCGGCCCGCCGTCTTGCCGTTGAAGCAGACTTTCGCGAGCTTCGGCGCGTGCGCGCGCAACGAAGCGAAATCATTCGGGCTGGCATTGCGGATCGCGGCGTCGAGACTCCCTTCGCGCGTGCAGGCGGCGAGCACGTCCCATACGCCGATGCCATGCGCGAGCACGCGGCGCAAGCGCTCCTCGTACGTGAGTTCGGCGAGCGGTTCGTCGAGCACGGAGCCGAGCAGGCGCCAGAACTGGTTGCGTGGATGCGCGTAGTACTGCGTCGCGGCAAGCGACGCCTCGCCGGGAAAGCTGCCGAGAATCAGCGTATGCGTATCCGCGGCGGCGACCGGAGGAAAACCGCGCAGCATCAGCGGCTCCGTTCGTCGGACGCACGCGTCGCCGGATGCGCGCGCGATGCGGTGTGTTCGAGCGCACGGCCGTGTTCGCGCATCCGGGGATGGGCGAGCCAATCGTCCGATCGGCTCGCGCCTGACAAGCTCGCCAGATGTGTCCATAACGCCGGCAACATGCATTCGGTGACCATCAGCGGCGCGCCGTGGCGCTCGAACACCGAGCGGCGCGCGACCAGCGCGTGTGGCGGCAACCCTTCGATTTCACGCGCAGCCAGACGATAGAGCGCATGCCGCGCGGTCAACCTGCGGCTCACCAGCGACGACCGCGCCACACTGCTATCGCTATACAGCAACTCGGCCAAGGGCCGCGTGCGCAGACGCCGTATGGCCTGCCACACGCCGGCGCTCGCGGCTAGCGGCGCGACGCTATGCGCCGCCACGAACGGCACGCCGTCGACTGATAGCGCGACTTCCCGAACCCAGACCGGCGCACGCGGCACGAGACCGAGCGCAGCGCTCTCGTCGGCCCACGGCAGCGCGACGCCTTCGTGCGTGACGCGTACCGCGACGGCGCCGAGCGCACGCAGATGCGCGGTCAGTGAACCGCCGCGGGTCAGCCAGTCTTTCTCGGCGGCGGTGAAGCCGGGTAAGGGCGCGACGCGCCAGTGGGCGTCGGCGGCATCGAAACGGATGGACATGGTGTCGGATTATAACGGCGCAGCTGTCGGACCATTCGCCAACGCGCAGGTCTCGCCCTTCAGCAGATTCCATCGACTACGACAGCGGTGGTGAAGCACTTCCACTGGCGTGTCGATTTCAGATAGTTCCGATTCTCCGCGGCTCGCGTCGCGCGATAAAACCTCCGTGCTTTGCAAAGCCGGCCGCCGCGATCCACGGCGCGCCACATGAACGCACAATCAAGGAAAAGACACGAAGATGAAGAACATTCTGAGCACAACCGCATGCGCGATCTCGGTCCTGCTGGTGACAGGTTGCGCGGCGCAACTGAACCGCGACACGGAGACGTCGCTGAACAAGGCTGTCGGTATCGAAGTGGCGCCGGTCGCCGGCGGTGTCGCGGTCAAGCTGCCCGAAACCGCCCTGTTCGATTTCAACAAATCCGACGTGCGCAGCGACGCGGCCGCGGTCATCGATCGCTCGGCCGTGCTGCTCAAGCGCAGTAAGAAACCGATTGTCGTCGAGGGCTACACCGACAATGTCGGCACGCTCGAATACAACCAGCATTTGTCCGAGGCGCGCGCGAGCGCGGCGGGTTACGCGCTCGTGGCGCGCGGCATCGCCATGGACCGCATTCGCACGAAGGGCAACGGGTACAACAATCCGGTGGCGAGCAACGATACGCCCGAAGGCCGCGCGCTGAACCGTCGCACCGAGATCGTCGTGCGCGGTGAGACGATGGATACGTTGATGGGCAAGAAGTAGCCGACGGCCATTCACGGCCGCCTTCAACCGAAAAACCGGGCGCGTGTGAGGCGTCCGGTTTTCAGCCAGCGACAAAATCGCGCAATGCTCGTGCGACCTCGTCGAGCACCGTATCCCAACGCCCCAACTCACGCTGTCTGAACAGTCGCGCGGACGGATACCACGGACTATCGTCGCGCTCCGTCAGCCAGCGCCAGTCGGTGAACGTCGGCACCAGCACCCACACCGGCGTGCCGCATGCGCCGGCCAGATGGGCAACCGCCGTGTCCACCGTAATCACCAGATCGAGCGACTGCACGATCGCCAGCGTGTCGGCAAACGTGTCGATCTCCGGATCGAGAGCGTGCATGCCGATATCCGCACGCGACGCCACCGCCTCGTTCTGCGTCTCGCCCTTTTGCAGCGCGAACCAGTGCACACCGGTCTGCTGCAAAACCGGCAGCCATTGGCGCAATGGAATCGACCTATAACGATCGAGCTCATACGCCGGGTTACCGGCCCAGACGATGCCGACGCGTTTTCGAGGCGCATCGCGTGCATCGGTTGCACAGAATGCGTCGAGCCGGCTCCGCCAACGTTGCACCTGTGCGGGTTCCGCTCGCAGATACGACGTCGAGAGCGGCAACATCGGCAGGGCCAGCTTCATAGGCTCCGGCATGCTGAGCATGCGGCACCAGTAGTCGTACGGTCCGGGCGGCGCGGTCGTCCACGCGGCACGCACGCCGGCCGCGCTTCGCGCCACTTCGCCAAGCGGAGCCTCGACCCAGACGTCGACCTGGGCGCCGCGCTTATTCAACCAGTCGGCCATACACAAGAACTGCAGTTGATCGCCCAGCCCCTGCTCGCCGACTAGCAGAAAGCGGCGGCCCGTCACGCGCTCGCCTTGCCATTCCGGATAAGCCGGGCGAACCAGGTCGTGATTTTCCGGCAGGGCTTCGTGCCATCGATATTGCTTCCAGCCGTTTTCGTAGTCGCCGGCACGCAGTTGCGCGGCTGCAAGGTTGAACTGCATCAGCGGATGATCGGGCATCAGCCGCGCGGCTTCGACGGCATGCACATGCATGGCCGGGAAGTCGCCCAGCATGTTGAACGCAAACGACGCGTTGTGATGCAGCCAGCCGTTGCGCGGATCGACGCCGAGCGCTTCGATGGCGACGCTGATCGCATCGCTGAAACGCTCCGCGTCGTTCAATGCGAAGGCCACCTGTTGCAACGCGGATGCGTCGGCGGCGAAGCGAATGCGCAGTTCGGCAAGCACGCTGTCGATCCCCTCGCCGCGCTGTGCTCTCGACAACGCAGTAATCAGGTCGAGCGCGTCCGGCAGATGCGTCGGGTCGAGCGCCCATGCACGCAGCCAGTAGTCTGCTGCGTCCTGATAGCGTTCGAGCTCGGTACTGACTCGTGCGAGCGAGCGAACGGCGTGATGCAACGTCGGTTCGAGCTCAAGCGCCTTGAGGTAGTGGCCGCGTGCTTCGACGAGGCGCTTCGACAGCTTCAGGCAATCGCCCAGATTCCGATGCAGGCTCACGGTGCCGCCACCGAGGCCCACTGCGCGATGGTAGAACGCTTCGGCCGCGATCAGCTCGCCGTCCAGCGCGGCGATCAAGCCACGATGTTCCCAGATATCCGCGCGCTCAGGCGCGACGTTCAATGCCTGATCGAAATGCTCGCGCGAACGGTCGGGCCGATCGACGCAAAACAAGGCGAGGCCGAGTCGATGGAGCGCGTGTACGTTGTGCGGCTGTTCGGCAAGAACGCGCTGGTAGTCGGCAATTGCTTCGTGATGGCGCCCCGCGGCGAAGCAGGTGTCGGCATGTGCGGCCATCGCGCCGAGATCGTTGGAGACGCTGGCGGGGAATATTAATTCGTGTTCGTGCATCGAAGTCGATCAGTTGCGTGAGTTGCTCTCAACCTGGCGCGGTTTGCGCCGCTCAGGCTGTCTGGTGCGGCGCCAGCACCGTCTTCAGGCGCGCGGCCACCCGCTCGACCACCGGCGCCCATTGCGCGGGCTGCGGCTGACGGAACAGCTCGACCGAGTCGTACCAGGGCTGCGCTTCTTCGTTACCCCACGACCAGTGGGAAACGTGATCGAGCATTGCCAGCACGCTATGCCCTAACGCGCCGCCGAGATGCAAGGGCGCGCTGTCTATCGTCACCAGCGCGTTCAACGCGGTGAGATGCGCCGCTACGTCGTCGAAGCCGTCTTTGTAATCGCCAGTCAGATCGCACAGGCGATATCCCTGCGCGGCGAGCACCGTCACATCGGCGTGGCGTCCGGGCGTGAGCGGATGGAAGACGACATCTGGAAGCGCCAGCAGCGGCGCCAACGCGGCAAGCGAAATCGACCGCTTGGCGTCGCGCCGATGCGTCGGGCTGCCCGACCACACGAGACCGACGTGCCACGTCGCATCGGGCGCGTGCGCGCTGATCCGTTCGCGCCAGGCCGCCGCCTTCGTTGTATCGGCCTGCAGGTAGGGCGAGCCGCGAACCTGCGGAGGCTCGACACCGAGCACGAGCGGCAGGCTCATGAGCGGCAACGCGTAATCCGGCGAGCCGAGCGGGCCTTCTTCGATCGACACGCAATTCGCATAGAAACGCGCAAACAGCGGTTGCAGCGCGCGACGCACGGCAAGCACCAGCCGTCCGCCTTCGTCACGCACGCGTGCCGCCAGCCGAGGAACGAAGCGCACCATCTGGATGTCGTCGCCGCTGCCCTGCTCGCTGTGCACGACCAAGGTCTTGCCGGAGAGCGCTTCGCCACGCCAGCGCGGGCACAAACGTGTCATTACGCTGACGACGTTGTTCTGTTCGCGGTCTTCGCGCGCGAGACGCGCCTCGAAACGCGGCCACGCGCTCGACCAATCGCCGCGCCGCAGTTCCAGGTCCGCCAGATCGACCGCGGCCTGCACCGCTGACGGATCGATCGCGAGCGCCGCTCGCAGCGCCGCCTCGCTGTCCGCGTAGCGTGCCTGCTCGTTCAGATACATGCCGATCGCCGCCAGCACGTCCGCATTGCCGGGCGCGACGGCGTCCACGGCGCGCATGGTGGCCTCCGCCGCGGCTGCGTCGTTGCACTGCCATTGCGCGTGACTGAGTTGCCACGCGATCTCCGCATCGGCGGGATTGCGCGCAAGCCTTTCGCGGCAGATACGTTCGACCATCGGCCAATCGCGCATCTCTCGCAACGTCAGCACGAGTTGCAACGGCAATGCCGGATCGATCGCGGGGTCGAGCGCATACGCGCGCAGCAGCGCCGCGCGACGCTCGTCCCGCGCGCTCGCCTCCGGCAGCGTCGTCAACGCGATCGACAACCACCACGGCGCGCGCGCGTCCTGCGGCGCTCGCCGCTCGTAGGCACGCAAGATTCGCGCGGCCGCCGAATGGGCGCCGCACGTGTCGATCAGCCACGCTACCCAGTCGATCGTTACCTCGATCGGCTGCGCGGCCACCGCCCGCTCGCTGTTGCGCTGTGCGGCGCCGGCGTAGCCAAGCGCGTCGGCGAACAGCGCGACCCGCGCATGACGCGCTCCGTTCGCACACGCTTGCGCCTGCGACGCGCTGTGATACGCCTCTTCGAAACGCCCGGCGCTCGCGCATAGGTCGGCGTGCAACTGCGGCGTCCCGCCTGCCACGGCGAATTCGACTGCGCGACGCGCGGCGGCTTCAAAACCTTGCTCGCGCAGGATGGACCACAGGAGATGAACGGAATCGAGAGGTACTGCCAGAGCGGAATCGGACATGGGAATTCAGAGCGTTGTTGTTGTCATGCGCGAAGGCGTAATCACAAAAATGGGACCCGGTGCTTTCAATGCTTAGAGATTGGAAATAATCCTTCAAGCCTCCGAATAAAAATCGCGCGAGCATAAGACAAAACCGCGTTTTTACATCTCATAAACTAATCTCAATTTAATACGATTGATTCTATTTAGTTAGTTAACCATAATTAATTTCAATCGACTACGCGCAACTCCCCTTAGTCGACCAGATCAATCAACTACAACATGGAGCAAGCTTTGAACACTGGAAAATCGAAGGAAACATCCGACAGCATCGCTCATCTGGCTGCGGTCGTTTTACGGCGCGCGGGCGTCGCGCAACTGGAGAAAGAACTGGCGGGCTCAGCTCTGGCGCAACACCACACGTCGAAACAGACCAGCAAGGCGATCGGCAGTCTCGCCGCCAAAGTGCTGGCCGATCACACTTCATGTCACGAGGCCAAGGAATTGGCCGGTAGCGTGCTCTCGCAAGTGCGTCATCTGGAGGGGCCGGCGTCAGCGCGTTAAGCGCTCGGCAGGAAGAGGCCAAAGCGGAGTCAGCCGCGCTTCGCTGAATCACGCCGCGCCGCGCCGCGCCAAAAGGCAAAAAAAATGCGCTGCCGAAGCAGCGCATTTTTCAACCTCAAGCGTCAGAACGACGCCGTGGGGCATCAAGCTCGACCCGCGCTCAGTTCGCGCGCGCAAGCAGCAGCGCATTGGTGCGCTTCACGAAGCTCGCCGGATCGTCCAGCGCGCCACCTTCGGCGAGCAATGCCTGATCGAACAGCAGATGGCACCAGTCGTCGAAGTTCGCGCTGTCCGCGTGCAGGCCCTTCACCAGCGCGTGCTCCGGATTCACTTCGAGAATCGGATGGAACGACGGCGCCGTCTGGCCCGCGGCCTTGAGCATGCGCTGCAGATAGCCGCTCATTTCACCGTCGTCGGCAACGAGGCAAGACGGCGAATCGGTCAGGCGGAACGTGAGACGCACGTCCTTGGCCTTGTCCTTCAGCGCTTCCTTCATCTTCTCGACGAGCGGCTTGAACTCTTCGCCGACCTTTTCCTGGGCCTGTTTTTCTTCGTCGTTCAACGCGCCCAGATCGAGATCGCCGCGTGCCACGCTTTGCAGCGGCTTGCCTTCGAATTCGTTCAGGAACGACAGGATCCACTCGTCCACGCGATCGGTCAGCAGCAGCACTTCCACGCCCTTCTTACGAAACACTTCGAGGTGCGGGCTGTGGGTCGCCGCCTGCCAGGTGTCGGCGGTCACGTAGTAGATCTTGGTCTGCTCGGGCTTCATGCGCGCGACGTAGTCGGCCAGCGACACGGTCTGCTCGGCTGTCTCCGTATGCGTCGACGCAAAACGCACGAGCTTCGCGATCCGCTCGCGGTTGGCAAAGTCTTCGCCGATGCCTTCCTTCAGCACCTGGCCGAATTCCTTCCAGAACCCGGCGTACTTTTCCTTGTCGGCTTCGTTATCCGAGTTGGCCAGCTCTTCGAGCATGGACAGCGAACGCTTGGTCACGCCTTCGCGGATCGCCTTGACATCGCGGCTTTCCTGCAGAATTTCGCGCGACACGTTCAGCGGCAAATCCGCCGAATCGACCACGCCCTTCACGAAGCGCAGATACGCGGGCAGCAGTTGCTCGGCGTCGTCCATGATAAACACACGCTTCACGTACAGCTTCAGGCCGCCGCGATAATCGCGATTGAACATGTCGAACGGCGCGTGGGTCGGCACGTACAGCAATTGCGTGTACTCGCTGCGGCCTTCCACACGGTTATGCGTCCACGTGAGCGGATCTTGATGGTCGTGCGAGAGGTGCTGGTAGAACTGCTTGTACTGCTCGTCGGTGATCTCGTTCTTCGAGCGCGTCCACAGCGCGCTGGCCTGATTGACGGTCTCGTCCTCGTCCTTCGTGACCATCTCGCTCTTTTCCGAGTCCCACTCTTCCTTCTGCATCAGGATCGGCAGCGCGACGTGGTCGGAGTACTTCTGGATAATCGACTTCAGACGATGCGACGACAGTAGATCATCTTCATCCGCACGCAGATGCAGCGTGATGGTCGTGCCGCGCGCGGCACGCTCGATCTGCTCGACGGCGAAATCGCCTTCGCCAGCGCTTTCCCAGCGCACGCCTTCCGAGGCCGGCAAACCGGCGCGGCGCGTTTCGACCGTGATCTTGTCCGCGACGATGAAGCCCGAATAAAAGCCCACGCCGAACTGGCCGATCAGCGCCGCATCTTTCTGCTGGTCGCCGGAGAGCTTGCCGAAGAATTCCTTGGTGCCCGAGCGGGCGATCGTGCCGAGGTTGGCGATCGCTTCGTCGCGACTCATGCCGATGCCGTTGTCGTCGAGCGTGATGGTGCGCGCGGCCTTGTCGTACGACACGCGAATCCGCAGGTTCGGATCGTTTTCGTACAGCCCACTGTTTTCGATCGCTTCGAAGCGCAGCTTGTCGGCCGCGTCGGAAGCGTTCGAAATCAGCTCGCGCAGGAAAATTTCCTTGTTGCTGTACAGCGAATGAATCATCAGGTGCAGAAGCTGTTTCACTTCTGCCTGAAAGCTCATGGTTTCTTGTGCCATGGTCGGACTTCCTCTCTGTTGCGAATGGGGGTTCAAGTCGGGCGCCGCGCCGCGCGTTGCGGTTCGCCGGCGACGTCGGCTTGCCGTCGGCCTGTCGCCGGCGTCACGCCGGTGGGCCGGCGCTGGGCCGAAGCGTCGGCCGCCGGATGCGTAGGCCGCCGGATCGTCCGCCTAGCTGGGGGCAAGCCGGCGCGGTTTCAAGAGGCGCGGCGCGCCACACTGTCGAGATAGCGGCACAAAAAGGTGGCCAGTTCCGGATCGCCGCAGTTGGAAATATTGAAGCGCATCCAGGTGGTCGACGATTGCTGCGGGGAAAACAGGCTGCCGGGCGTCAGCAGAAAGCCGGCTTCGTGGCCGGCGGCCGCCAGCGCGTCGGCGTCGACGCCCGTGTCGGCCCACAAAAACATGCCGGCCATGGGCGTCAGGAACAGCTTCAGGCCGGTCTTCTCCAGCATCCGCGCGGACTTCTCGCGCACGCCGTCGAGCCGCACGCGCAGCCGTTCGACATGCCGCCGGTAGTGGCCTTCGGTCAAAATCTTGTACAGCACACGCTCGTTCAGTTCCGGGCTCGTCATGCCGACCAGCATTTTCTGGTCGCTGACCGCCGTCGCGACTTCGGGCGCGCAGGCAATGAAACCGACGCGCAGATTCGGCGCGAGCGTTTTCGAAAAGCTGCCGAGATAGATCACGCGTTTCAACTGGTCGAGACTCGCGAGGCGCGTGCCCGGATAGCTCGGCGGACACAGATCGCCGTAAATATCATCCTCGACCACGATGAAGTCGTACGCTTCGGCGAGGCGCAGAATGCGGAACGCCTGGGCCGCCGTGAGCGACGTGCCGGTCGGGTTCTGCAGCACCGAATTGATCACCAGCATTTTCGGCCGCCAGGTTTGCACCAGCGACTCGAGCGCGTCGAGATCCGGGCCGTCCGGCGTGTACGGCATGCCGACGAGCCGCGCGCCCTGCGACGCGAAACGCCCGAACATCTGAAACCACGCCGGATCGCCGACGATCACCGCATCGCCCGGCTTGACGTAGATGCGCGAGATCAGGTCGATCGCCTGCGTGATGCCGGACACCATCACGATCTGATCCGGCGACGCACCGATCTCCAGTTCCTCGAGCCGCGTCTGCAATTGCTGACGCAGCGGCAGAAAACCCTGCGGCGTGCCGATGCCGAGCATCTGCGCGCCGCTTTGCCGGCCGAGCGTGCGCAGAGCGTTGGTGATCAGGTCGCCGTCGAGCCAGCGCGCCGGCAGATAACCCAGCCCAGGACTACGCTCGGGACGCGCGCCGGTGTGCAGCATGTTGCGCAGCAGCCAGACCACGTCGATCGTGGCCGGCGCCGGCGCCGCCGCGGTGAGCGGATGAATCTCGGCGGCAGCACTGGCCGCGCCGCCCAGCCGTTCGCGCACATAGAACCCGGAGCCGCGCCGCGACTCCAGAAAACCCTGCGCCACCAGCCGTTCGTACGCCTCGACCACCGTGAAGCGCGACACGCCCTTGTCGAGCGCCAGCTTGCGGATCGACGGCATGCGCATGCCGGGGCGGAACACGCGCTCCTCGATACGGCGGCGCGCCCACTGGACGAGCTGCTCGACCAGCGTCAGCGACGCGGTGTCGTGCGGAGTGGGAATCTGGGCAAGCGGGACGGACATGACGGGCTCCAACTGTACCGAACAGTATCGAATTGATTGTACCGTTACTGTGCCGGTCGGCGTCGCTACATTTGAGATAAGTAAAGGATGGGATGGCGGCACGGCGAGTTTCACCACGCTCCACACGCTCTCCGGCAAAACCCTGCCGAACACCATCCGCATGGCCCGCCGATCCGGCAAACGGTTATGCTTACGGCCCCGGCAGCGTTGCCGCGACACCCGGTCCGCTCCGGTTCACCGCAGAAAACCGTTTCCCCGCTCCGTCATGACTGCTCACCCGCTCCGCCTCGATCATCTCGTGATTTCCGCCCGCACCCTCGACGAGGGTACGCAGTACGTCGCCGATACGCTCGGCGTCGCGCCGGCCGGCGGCGGCGCGCATCCGCTGATGCGCACGCATAACCGCCTGCTGAACCTGTGGGGCGGCGTGTATCTGGAAGTGATCGCGATCGATCCGCAAGCCGCAGCCCTTGACAATGCGCCCGCCGACAGCAGCGCGCCGCGCCCCCGTCTGTTCGCGCTCGACGACCCGGCAACACACGCGCGGCTCGAAAACGGGCCGTATCTGTCGCACTGGGTCGCCCGGGTCGAGCGGCCGAAACACCTGCCGACGTGGCAAGCGCAGTATCCGCAGCGCATTCCCCCGGTCGTGCCGATGACGCGCGGCGATTTCACGTGGGGCCTGACCGTGCCGGACGACGGCGCGTTCCCCGCCTGGCAAGGCATCGGCGACGGCGTGCTGCCCTCGCTGATTCAGTGGGACACGACGAAGCATCCGTCCACGTCCTTGCCGGAAACGGAGATTTCGCTGAAAGCCTTGAAAGGCGCGCACCCACAAGCCGACACGGTCGCGGCGCAACTGCATTGGCTCGGCGCGGCGCATCTGATCGGGTTGCAGCCTACGGAAGGCGCGCCGGCGCTCGTCGCCGAGTTCGAAACACCCAACGGTCTACGGACCCTTAAATAAGCAGCGCGCGCGGGTCGCCGACTCGCGCGATAATCGAAGTTTTGACCGGTTCCAGTACCAGCAGAGGAGACCATGGACCAAAGCGACTTGAAAGCCCCCACGTGGCAACTGTCCGGACGCGCACGCAAGCTCACGAGCTCGGCGATTCGCGAGATTCTGAAGGTCACGGAGCGGCCTGAAGTCATTTCGTTCGCGGGCGGCCTGCCCTCGCCGGCTACGTTCCCGGCCGAACGCATGCGCGCCGCGTCAGACCGCATTCTGCGCGACGAACCCGCCGCGGCGCTGCAATACAGCGCGACCGAAGGTTTCCTGCCGCTGCGTGAATGGATCGCGAAGCGCTATTCGGTGAACGGCGCGCAGATCCGTCCGACTCAGGTGCTGATCACCACCGGCTCGCAACAGGCGCTCGACCTGCTCGGCAAGGTGCTGGTATGCCCGGGCAGCCCGGTGCTGGTCGAAACGCCGACCTACCTCGGCGCGCTGCAATCGTTCTCGATGTACGAGCCGCGTTACGTGCAAGTGCCGACCGACGAACACGGCCTCGTTCCCGAAGGCCTCACGCCCGAACTGACGGCCGGCGCCCGCCTGCTCTACGCGCAACCCAATTTCCAGAATCCCACGGGCCGCCGCTTGCCGGTCGAACGCCGCCGCGCGCTCGCCGAGTTCGCGAAGACCGCGCCGTTCCCGGTAATCGAAGACGATCCGTACGGCGCGCTCGACTACGCCGGCGAGCCGCTGCCCACCATGCTCTCGATGGCGCCGGACCACATCGTCCATCTCGGTTCGTTCTCGAAGGTGCTGGCGCCGGGCCTGCGGGTCGGCTACATCATCGCGCCCGAAGAGTTGATTTTCAAACTCGTGCAGGCCAAGCAAGCGACCGATCTGCACACGCCGAGCTTCACGCAGCGCATCGTGTACGAAGTGATCAAGGACGGCTTCCTCGACACGCACGTGCCGACCATCCGCGAACTGTATCGCGACCAATGCGCGGCGATGCTGGCTTCGCTCGAACGCTACATGCCGGAAGGCGTGAGCTGGAATCGCCCGGAAGGCGGCATGTTCGTGTGGGTAAATCTGCCCGCGCAGATCGACAGCATGAAGCTGCTGGAAGAAGCTGTCGCGCAGAACGTCGCATTCGTGCCGGGCGGTCCGTTCTTCGCGAACCAGGCGCAACACAACACGCTGCGGCTGTCGTTCGTGACGGTGCCGCCGGCCAGGATCGACGAAGGCGTATCACGCCTCGGCGCGCTGATCCGCGCGAAGATCTGAAGTCTGCCGCGCGCTGTTTGTGTGTTTCATGCGCGCGGTTTGCATGATTTCGCCTGACCGCATCCACCGAATTCCACTACTGATCAAGGACACACCATGGCTCAAACGAATGTGTACGACAAGCTCAAGGAGCTGGGCATCGAACTGCCGACCGCCGGCGCGCCGGCTGCCGCGTATGTGATGAGCGCGCAAAGCGGCAACACGGTGTATCTCTCCGGACACATCGCCAAGAAGGACGGCAAGGTGTGGACCGGCAAGCTCGGCGCCACCCTCACCACCGAGGAAGGCAAAGCCGCCGCACGCTCGATCGCGATCGACCTGCTCGCCACGCTGCACACGCATGTGGGCGATCTGAACCGCGTCACGCGCATCGTCAAGCTGATGAGTCTCGTCAATTCGACGCTCGAGTTCACCGAACAGCATCTGGTCACCAACGGCGCGTCCGAACTGGTCGCCGACGTGTTCGGCGAACGCGGCAAGCATGCGCGCTCGGCATTCGGCGTCGCGCAGATTCCGCTCGGCGCGTGCGTCGAGATCGAGATGATCGCCGAAGTCGAGTAAGCAATAGAGCAGTAACGCAGTCGAAGCCGCCGGTTCGTCCGGCGCAGCGAGACAGGAACGCGTCGCGAGGTGTCAGCCACCCGCGGCGCGTTTTGCATTTGTGCAAAGGTAGATCGTTACGTCATCAACGGATAGAATCCGCCAACCCTATCCATCCGTTTGATTCGCTGGACCGCGCCCGATGCCCGCCCACACTGTCCGTTTCAAACAAGTCGACGTATTCACGGCGGTGCCGTTCAAAGGCAATCCGCTTGCCGTGGTGTTCGATGCCGACGCACTCGATGCGACACAGATGCAGGCCATCGCTCACTGGACCAATCTGTCCGAAACGACGTTCCTGTTGAAGCCGACCGACCCGGCCGCCGACTATCGCGTGCGCATCTTCAGCACGCATAGCGAAATGCCGTTCGCGGGTCATCCGACGCTCGGCACCGCGCACGCGTTGCTCGAAAGCGGTTATCAGCCGAAGCAGGCCGGCAAGCTCGTGCAGCAATGCGGCGTGGGACTCGTCGAACTCGAGGCGCTGCCGGGAGCGGACGGCGCGTGGGCCTTCGCCGCACCGCCCGCGCGCGTCACGCCGCTTGCCGGGGATCGCTACGCGGCACTCTCTACGGCTTTACGTAGCGACGCTATCGATTTCAACGCGACGCCCTGCGCGGTCGACAATGGTGCGCCGTGGCTCGTGGTGCGCGTCAACTCGGCGCGTGAATGCCTCGCGCTAGCACCCGACGCCGCCGCGCTAGCCGACCTCGTGCATTCGGTGGGTACGCACGGCCTCGCTGTTTACGGTCCGCACGAGGCCGGCGGCCCGGCCACCTTCGAGGTGCGCTGCCTGATGGCCGGCGGCAGTTTCGGCGTCGGTGAAGACCCGGTGACAGGCAGCGCCAATGCCGCGCTTGCAGGCCTTCTGAGCGCCCAGCGGTTGCGCCCGGGCACGCACTATTCAGCCCGTCAAGGCACCGCGCTGGGCCGAGACGGCCGTGTCTCCGTGCACTACGACGACGCACGCGGCAAGACATGGATTGGCGGCCCGTCGGTGACGATTGTCGACGGCACCTTTCGCTTGCCCTGACCGGCACGCCCCTTGCCTCGCTCATGGGTCAGGCTCGCAATTGGGAGCGGCATAGGGTTCGCCCTGCCTGGCCGCGCTTGACCACAAAACGCCGCATCGTTTGCACTATTAAATGCGCCTTGCATCGGAAGAGGCCTGTTAAAGGCCTGGCACACCTGAATGCTGGCGCGCCTCGCCGCCGATTCCCGATGAAATACCCGAATATGACCGCACTGCGGCGGCCTCAAGAGCGGCTGCACAGGATGCCAAATTCATCGCAACGGGCATCTTGCCGCGCCCTCGTATACCCGATGCCCGGCCTCTTCCTTAATCCAGTGGCATTAAGTAATATCAAGACGTACCCGATGACCTGCGGATGGTCAGGCACGGCGCCACGCTTATTTCTTCTGCGCAGCAGTTCCGGCACCTTGGTCACCATGCAGCCACTCACGAAATCAGCGCAGTCGACGTTCGCTCGTTTGCAACCGGCCGGCACCCAGGCACGGGCCGCTCGATGAGTCAAGCCCGCTTCTCCGACCAGCGCGATGCCAAACCCCGGCGCGACCCCGCAGTGTCGCGCCGGCGCGCGTTGCTCGCAATCCCCGCGCTAGGCGTATTGGTCCTGATCCTGCTTTGGACAGTGATCTTCGCGCGTCTGTCGGTCGAGAAAGAAGCGACCTATCGCGAGGCCATGGCCTCTGCTGCAATTCTCTCCGCGGCGCTGGAGCAGCACACGGTCAAGGCGATTCACCAGGTCGATCAGATCACCCGCTTCGTCAAATTCGAGTTCGAGAAAACGCCGAACCATTTCGATCTTGCGAGCACGGTGGAAAAAGGCGTCGTGCAAAGCGAGACACTGGTGCAGGTGTCCTTGATCGACGAACACGGCACGTTGGTCGCCAACACGGCCGAGCTCAACCCCAAGCGCATCGATCTGTCCGACCGCGAACACTTCAAGGTTCACGAACACGAGAACGACGACCAGTTGTATATCAGCAAGCCCGTGCTCGGCCGCGTGTCCGGCCACTGGACCTTGCAGATGACGCGGCGTCTGAATCATCCGGATGGCTCGTTCGCGGGCGTCGTGGTGGTCTCGGAAGATCCCAGCTATTTCACCACCGACTTCTACAACAACGCGGCGATCGGTCGCGAAGGCGTGATCGCGGTGATCTCGGACAACGGCACCGTGCTCGCGCGGCGCACCGGCAGCACCAACACCGCCAACGGCGTGTTCTCGGCGAGCGGTTCGTATCCGACCTCGGAGCACGTGTCGGGCACCTATATCGATTCGATCGACAACGTCACGCGCATCGTGTCGTACCGGCATATCGACGGTTATCCGCTCGGCGTGCTGGTGGGTCTCTCGCAAGCCGAAGAATTCGCCGACTACAACCACACGCGCAACGTCTATCTGATGATGGCGGGCTTCATCTCGCTCGCCATGCTGAGTTTCTTCGCCGTGGCCACCGGCCTGATCGGCAAGCTGCTCGGCCGCGAGCGCGAGATGACGCACCTGGTCGAATACGATCTGCTCACCGGTCTACGTAATCGCTACGCGACGCTGCAGACCCTGCGGCACGACGTGGCGCAGCAGACCAACCTTGGCCGCCTCGCGATTCTCTTTATCGACCTCGACAACTTCAAGACCGTCAACGACACGCTCGGCCACAACGCCGGCGACATCGTGCTGCAAATGACGGCCTCGCGGCTCGCCACTGCGGTCGGCGAAGGTGGCGCGCTGAGCCGCATCGGCGGCGACGAGTTCGTCGTCGTGATCAAGGGCGACGACGTCGAGAAGCGCGCCGTCGCGCTCGCCGAAGCCGCGGCCGAAGCGTTCGCCAAGCCGTTCGAAGTGCGCGGCAGTTCGTTCGTGCTGCATGCGAGCATCGGCATCGCGCTCTACTCGGTCGCCAACGAAAGCGAGATCGACCTGCTGAAAAAAGCCGACCTCGCCATGTACAGCGCGAAAGACGCGGGCAAGAACTGCTATCAGTTCTACTCGCCGCAGCTGTCGCATCGCGCGGATCATTTGATGAAGTGGGAACAGCAGTTGCGCGTGGCGCTCGCCGAAGGCCAACTGTTCCTCACCTATCAGCCGAAGATCGATCTGACGCGCCGCTGCATTACCGGCTTCGAGGCATTGGTGCGCTGGAATCATCCGCAGCACGGTTTGATTCCGGCCAACGAGTTCATTCCGGTTGCGGAATCGACCGGTTTGATCGTGCCGATCGGCGACTTCGTGATCGAGACCGCCTGCCGCCAACTCGCGCTGTGGCAGCAACAGGGCTACGACACGCTGTCGCTCGCGGTGAACATTTCGGCGGTGCAATTCTGGCGTGGCGACCTGTACGAAACGATCTCGCACGCCATCGAGGAAAGCGGCATCTCCGCGCGCCGCCTCGAGCTCGAAATCACCGAAACGGCGATGATGGAATATCCCGAACTGGTCTCCGAGAAGATCTTCGCGTTGAAGCGCCTCGGCGTGCGCATCGCGCTCGACGATTTCGGCACCGGCTATTCGTCGCTGTCCTATCTGAACCGCTTCTCGGTGGACACGTTGAAGGTGGACCGTTCGTTCATCCAGGCAATTCCGGGCGACCGCAGCGTCTGCGTGATGGTCACCGCTATCGTCAATCTGGCGCGTTCGCTCGGGCTCACGGTGGTGGTCGAAGGCACGGAGACCGAAGAGCAGATTGCATGGCTCGCCGCGCTCGGCCATATCGAGGCGCAGGGCTTTCTGTTCTCGCGTCCGGTGCCGGTGGACGCGATTCCGGCGCTGCTGGAACGCTTTGGCGTGTGCGGCATGACGGGCCGCCGCATCGCTCACGAAGCCGACAGCACCAGCAGCGTATCCAGCACCAACACCTGAGCGCGGCGCCCGTTGCGGGTCGTTACAGGTCGTCCCCCGCAGCGCCGCAAAACCGGCTACATTCTCGCTGTACCGCATCACAGCGCGATGCCGCCGGCCGGCCGCGCAGACCACTAAACGATGATCTCAAAGGACTAGCGCCCGCGTACCGGGCGCGTTTGGCGCCATGAAGATGATCACGAGCCAGAATGCTGCCAGACGAGGCGAACGGGAACCGCTATGGACGCTGTTCCGGGTCGTATTCGGCCTGTCGGCGTTGTCATGGGGCGGCCTCGCGCTCATGGCGCAACTTGAAAACCATTATGTCGAGCGTGAAGGACGTCTCTCGCGCGTCGCTTTCTCCGATCTGATCGCGCTCGCCTGGATGGTGCCCGGCCCGGTGGGCTGCAACGTCGCCGTGCAACTCGGGCATGCGCTGCGCGGACGCGCCGGCGCCTGGGTCGCGGGCATTGCCGGCGTCCTGCCCTTCTTCATGCTGATGACGCTGTTCGCGATCTTCTACCGCACGCCGTTCGTGCGTGCCGCCGCCTCGCAAACCTTGCTCAATCACTTCAGCGTCGTGCTGGCCACCCTGATCGCGATCACCTGGTATAAACAGACGCGTGCGCTGGTGCGCGGCAAACTCGAATGGGGCGCGGCGGTGCTGGGCTGCATCGCGCTCTTCTATGCGCGCAGTCCGGCCGCTTATGTCGTCATGCTCGGAGCGGCCTTCGGCACCGGCTGGTTCGTGAGCCCGGTGCGCAATTCGCGCGTCATCGTCTCGTTCGCGCGCGGCGACTGGCAGATGCTGAGCGCTCTGTCCATCTTTCTCGCGTTGTTCGCGATGCCGTTGCCGCATCGCTATGAGCTGGCGCTATTGTGGCCGCGGCTTGCGGGTGCCGGCATGACGTTGTTCGGCGGCGGCTTCTCGGCGTTGCCGGTACTCAAGACGCTATTCGTTACGCCGGCGATCGGCGTCTCCGATAACGACTTCACGCTGGCGTTTTCGCTGTCGCCGCTATCGCCCGGACCGCTGTTGAACGTGGTGCCGTTCTTCGGCTATCTGGTGGATGGCTGGGTGGGCGCGCTGATTGCCACGCTCGCGCTGTTCGTGCCGTCGGGATGCCTCGTCGTGCTGGCGCAGCGGCATCTGCATCAGTTGAAGGCCAATCCGCGCTTCGAGCACGGCATGCGGATCCTGCGCGCCGTCACCACCGCGTTTCTCGCGGTGGCCGTACTGCGCATTGCAGCCCATGTGCCGTTCAAACCGATCTATCTGTTGACCGCGCTGTTCTCCGCCATGTGCTTCGCCAAGCTGAAGGTGCCGGTGTACGTGGTGTACGGGACGGTAGCCGTGGTATGCGGGCTGTGGCTCGCTTATGGCGCGCTGATCTAGACGACAGCGAGGCTTCGCTCAATGATGACGAGCCTTCAACGGTGCGCCGCGCGGTGGTGTCACCACGCGGCTATCGGCTTTCAAACGGGCAATTGCAAAATCTCAGAAACCGCGCGACAGCACCGCGACGCCGATCGTTACCACGCCGAGCACGATATTGATCAGCACCAGACGGCGGATCGTGCCGACAGCGCGCGCGCCGTCGGGCCATTTTTGCGCCTGCACCGCGCGGCGGATGCGCGGGAAAACGGCAAAGCGGATATGCCCGAAGATCAGCATCATCACGATGCCGAGGCCGGCCATGGCATGCAGCGGCCAGGTGGCATGGCCGCCGCCGAATTGCATTAGCAGGAAGCCGCCGGTGAGGAGAATCACCAGCACCGAGGCCGCGACCCAATTGAAGAATCGACCGAACACCGATTCCCACAACGGCAAACGTAATTGCGGCGAGAGATCGGCAATGGCCGGGCGCAGACAGAAATGCGCGAACACCATCCCACCTACCCACACAGCAACCGCGAGCAAATGGAGAAAGAGCGCGAATTCGATAGCCTTGTTCATGTTGTTTTCCTCTCCCGACGACGCCACGCCGCTTATAACAAGTGCTATGAGCAAGCGGCTATTGAGCGCATTCGACCACGCGCTATGCACGCAGTTCCATGACACCCGTGGCTTTCGCGCCGTTTTTGTAGTTGTTATCGCAGCATGTCCACCGTAATGGCAATACTGCTCCCCGGTTTTGTACTCTCACTGCGCACGAACCACGCACGACAAGCGCCTCACATGCTAGCAGACGCTTGCCATGTTCCAATGTCAAGCTTCGTTAAGCGGCCAGCACCGGACGCATACCTTCGAGCTTCATCTTGCTCTCAGGCGCGCGGCCCTTGCGCGCCCGCTTGCCGATATGCGGCGCGAGCGCCGCGCCGCTCAGCTTCTCTTCATCGACACGGCCGCCACGGCGCGTGCCGATCAACACGACACCTGCGTTGTTGATGGAAAGCGCCTGTACGAGAGTTTCCTTGTCGTCGAGCGCCATCAGCGTGACACCGCGGCCGCCGCCCGAGAGCGTCTTCATCTCGTCGATTCCGAACACCAGCAAACGTCCCCCCGAGGAAAGACACGCAATGTGCGTCGCGTCCGGCAGCATTGGCATCGGCGCGAGCGGCGCCGCGCCGGCATCGATCGTCATGAACGACTTGCCGGCCTTCACGCGGCTCACCATGTCGCCGACCTTCGCAACGAACCCGAAGCCGTTGCTCGAAGCAAGCAGCAACGCCTGCTCCGCGGACGCCGCGTAGTAATGCATCAGATGGCTGCCCGACTCCAGTTCGATCAGCGACGTGACCGGCACGCCATCACCGCGGCCGCCCGGCAGCATCGCCACTGCGACCGAATAGACACGGCCGTTGCTGCCCCACGCGACCAGCGTGTCCGGCGTGCGGCACTGGAACGCCGCATAGAGCCCATCGCCTGCCTTGAACGTGAAACCCGCCACGTCGAGTCCGTGACCCTTCAGCGCGCGCACCCAACCCTTCTGCGACACCACGACCGTCACCGGTTCGTCCACCACACGCGCTTCGAAAGTAGCGCGCTTTTCCTGCTGGATCAGTGTGCGGCGTTCGTCGCCGTACTGCTTGGCGTCGCCTTCGATTTCCTTGATGAGCAGACGCTTCATCGCCGATTCGCTGCCGAGCAGTTCTTCCAGCTTGGCCTTCTCGTCTTTGAGTTCGGCCAGTTCCTTCTCGATCTTGATCTTCTCGAGCCGCGCCAACTGACGCAGCCGGATTTCAAGAATGTCTTCGGCCTGACGGTCGGACAAGCCGAACGCGGCCATCAATGCGACCTTCGGTTCGTCCGATTCGCGAATGATGCGGATGACTTCGTCGATATTCAAAAAGACGATCATCCGGCCTTCGAGGATGTGAATCCGGTCGTCGACCTTGCTCAAACGATGGCGCGTGCGGCGCGTCACCGTGGCGAAGCGGAACGCGATCCACTCGTGCAGGATTTCGCTCAAGCCCTTCTGACGCGGCCGGCCGTCACCGCCGACCATGACCATATTGAGCGACGCATTCGATTCGAGGCTCGTATGCGCGAGCAGCGTGTTGACGAAATCGGTTTGATCGATGCGGCTCGACTTCGGCTCGAACACGAGTCGCACGGGCGCGTCGCGGCCCGATTCATCACGCACGGCATCGAGCAGCGCCAGCATGGTCTGCTTGGTTTGCAGTTGTTCGGGTGTGAGCGCTTTCTTGCCGAGCTTGATCTTCGGGTTGGTCTGCTCTTCGATTTCCTCGAGCACCTTCTGCGCTGCCGTGTTCGGCGGCAATTCGGTGATCACCAGTTGCCACTGACCACGCGCGAGTTCCTCGATCTTCCAGCGCGCCCGCACCTTCAGGCTGCCGCGCCCGCTTTCGTACGCGGCGGAAATCTCGGCGTCGCTCGAAATGATCTGCGCGCCGCCCGGAAAATCCGGCCCGGCGACGTGCTGCATCAATTCCGCGTGTTCGATCTTCGGATTGCGGATCATCGCGACCGTCGCCGCCGCGACTTCGCGCAGGTTGTGCGACGGAATTTCAGTGGCCAATCCGACCGCGATACCCGATGCGCCGTTCAGCAACACGAACGGCAGGCGCGCGGGCAACAACCTCGGCTCCTCGGAAGAGCCGTCATAGTTGGGCATGAAATCGACCGTGCCCTGGTTGATTTCGTCGAGCAACAGCTTCGCGATCGGCGTGAGGCGCGCTTCCGTGTACCGCATTGCCGCCGCGCCGTCGCCGTCGCGCGAACCGAAGTTGCCCTGGCCGTCGATCAGCGGATAGCGCATCGAGAAGTCTTGCGCGAGACGCACCAGCGCGTCGTACGCGGACTGGTCGCCGTGCGGGTGATACTTACCGAGCACGTCGCCGACCACGCGCGCCGACTTGACCGGCTTCGCATTGTCGGACAGACCCATGTCGTTCATCGCGAACAGGATGCGGCGCTGCACCGGCTTCTGGCCGTCGCACACATCCGGCAGCGCGCGGCCCTTGACCACGCTCACCGCATAGTCGAGGTACGCGCGTTCCGCGTAATTGCCGAGCGTTAGAAAGTCGCCCTCGGGGGGCGGCGGCTCGGTGAAAAGGTCGAGAGTGTTATCGTCGTCCATCTAGATTCCGTATCCGTGTTTGGCGTGAAGTTTTCGTGCGAAGTCAGAGCGCGGGCAGACATGCCCGCAAAACCGCTCGCTCAGATGTCCGCTTCCACTTCGTTGCCCTTTTCTTCCAGCCAGCTGCGGCGCGACGCCGCTTCGCCCTTGCCCATGAGCATCGTCATGCGCGCGACCGTGGCGTCGTAGTCGAGTGCGCCGAGCGCCACCGGACTCAAGCGCCGCGTGTCGGGGTTCATCGTGGTGTCCCACAACTGTTCCGCGCTCATTTCGCCGAGGCCCTTGAAGCGGCTGATCGACCACTGCGTGTCGCGCACGCCGTCCTTGCGCAGCTTGTCGAGAATCGCTTCGAGTTCGCCTTCGTCGAGCGCGTAGAGCTTCTGCGCCGGCTTCTTGCCGCGCGCGGGCGCATCGACCCGGAACAGCGGCGGACGCGCCACGCACACGTGTCCGCGTTCGATCAGTTGCGGGAAATGCTTGAAGAACAGCGTGAGCAGCAAAACCTGAATGTGCGAGCCGTCGACGTCCGCATCCGACAGAATGCAGATCTTGCCGTAGCGCAGGTTCGACAGATCGACCTTGTCGTCAGGGCTATGCGGATCGACGCCGATCGCCACCGAGATGTCGTGCACCTCGTTGTTGGCGAACAGCCGGTCACGCTCGGTTTCCCACGTATTCAGCACCTTGCCGCGCAGCGGCAGGATGGCCTGATATTCCTTGTCGCGGCCCATCTTCGCAGAGCCGCCCGCCGAGTCGCCCTCGACGAGGAACAGTTCGTTGCGGCCGATTTCCGTCGATTCGCAATCGGTCAGCTTGCCTGGCAACACCGCGACGCCCGAGCTCTTGCGCTTCTCGACCTTTTGCCCGGCACGCGTGCGCGCCTGCGCCTGCTTGATGACGAGGTCGGCGAGTTTTTTGCCGAGCTCGACGTGCTGATTCAGCCACAATTCCAGCGCCGGCCGCGCGAACGACGACACCAGCTTAACCGCGTCGCGACTATTCAGTCGCTCCTTGATCTGCCCTTGGAATTGCGGATCGAGCACCTTCGCCGACAGCACGAACGAGACGCGCGCGAACACGTCTTCCGCCAAAAGTTTGACGCCCTTCGGCTGCAGGTTATGCAGCTCGACGAAGCTCTTCACAGCTTGATACAGACCGTCGCGCAAGCCGGACTCATGCGTGCCGCCCGCGGGCGTGGGAATCAGGTTGACGTACGACTCGCGCATGAGCGTGCCTTCCTCGCTCCACGCGACGACCCACGCCGCGCCCTCGCCTTCGGCAAAAGTCTCTTCGCTCGCGCGCGAGTTTTCGGCGTAGCGCTCGCCCTCGAACAGCGGAATCAGCAGATCGCTGCCGTTCATGCCTTCGAGCAGATAGCCACGCAGACCGTCTTCGTATTTCCAGGTTTGCTGTTCGCCGGTTTTCTCGTTGATCAGCGTGACTTCGACGCCCGGCAGCAGCACGGCTTTCGAGCGCAGCAGACGTTGCAGTTCGCCGAGCGGCAGGTTCGGCGAATCGAAGTATTTCGGATTGGCCCACGCGGTGACGCGCGTGCCGGATTTCTTGTCGCCCTTCGCGGCGGGCCGCACTTCGAGTTCCTTGGCGACGTCGCCATTGGCGAAACTCAGTTCGGCGATCTTGCCGTCGCGCCACACGGTGACGTCGAGGCGCGTGGACAGCGCGTTGGTGACGGACACGCCGACGCCGTGCAAGCCGCCCGAAAACGTATACGCGCCGCCGGCGGCTTTATCGAACTTGCCGCCCGCGTGCAGGCGCGTGAATACGATTTCCACGACCGGCACGCCTTCTTCCGGATGCAGACCGAACGGAATGCCGCGGCCGTCGTCTTCGACGGAAACCGAATGGTCCGCGTGCAGCGTCACGGTGATTTGCCGGCCGTAGCCGCCGAGGGCTTCGTCCGACGCGTTGTCGATGACTTCCTGAATGATGTGCAGCGGATTCTCGGTGCGGGTGTACATCCCGGGCCGTTGCTTGACCGGCTCCAGGCCCTTCAACACCTTGATCGACGCTTCGCTATACGCGGCGTTTGGCTTTTTCGTAGACATGGTTGACTCGGATGCGTCGGTTCATCGTTGTCCACAGGTCCTGTTCAGAAAGCTGTGGACAATGCGTTGAGTTTTCAAAAAAAGCGAAACGAAACAACGGGGTTAGGTGGGGTGCCCGCAGTGCGGGCAAGCTGTTTTGTCGCATGGCTTCCCGTTGGCGCGCTCGACGGCGGCTCGAAGCCTGCCCATCGACCGGGCGGGGCAACGTCGACGCTGGTGCGAACGCCGGGGAAGCCTGTTCGCGGGGTATTTTACTGATTTCGACCCGGGCGGCAATTCACGACGCGAAGGATTGGCCGTCCGGATAAGGGACCGCGGTGGCGCAGCCGGTTCCGGCGCCACGCGCACGCCTCATTTGCGCCGGTTTTCCAATTCGTCCCAGCGTTCCAGCGCGAGCAGCAGTTCTTCGTCGATCGCGGCATAGCGCTCCGTCAAACGCGTGCCTTCCTGCGCGTCTTTGGCGAACACCGAGCCGTCTTCGAGTTGTGCGCCAATTGTTTTCTGCTCGGCTTCGAGCGCGGCGATCTTTTCCGGCAGCGCCTCCAGTTCACGCTGCTCCTTGAACGACAGCTTCGCGGCGCGTTGCGTATTGCGGCCCGCCGCGCTGTCTTTGGCCGCTGCGGTCTCTTTGCCCGCGTCCTTGCCGGCTTCTTTCTGCGCGTCCAGCGCCATTTGCTGCGAACGGTCGCGCTGGATCTGCCAATCGGTAAAGCCGCCGACATACTCGCGCCACTTGCCGCCGCCTTCGGACGCGATCACCGAGGTCGCGACGTTGTCGAGGAACGCGCGATCGTGGCTGACCAGCAGCACCGTGCCGTCGTATTCCGTGAGCAGTTCTTCGAGCAGTTCGAGCGTGGGGATATCGAGGTCGTTGGTCGGCTCGTCGAGCACCAGTACATTGGCCGGACGCGCGAACAGACGCGCGAGCAGCAGGCGGTTACGCTCGCCGCCCGAGAGCGACTTGACCGGCGAACGCGCGCGTTCCGGCGCGAACAGGAAGTCGCCGAGGTAGCTCATGACGTGCTTCTTCTGACCGTTGACTTCGACCCATTCGCTGCCCGGGCTGATGGTGTCGGCAAGGCTCTTTTCCAGATCGAGCTGCGCGCGCATCTGGTCGAAATACGCGACCTGCAGATTCGTGCCGATGCGCACCGTGCCCTCGTCCGGCGCCAATTCGCCGAGGATCATCTTGAGCAGCGTGGTCTTGCCCGCGCCGTTCGGACCGACAAATCCGATCTTGTCGCCGCGCATAACCGTAGCCGTGAAGTTGTCGACCACCGTGCGCGCACCGTAGCGCTTGGTCACGTCGGTCAGTTCGGCGACGATCTTGCCGGACTTTTCGCCCTGCCCGACGTCGAGCTTGACGTTGCCCAGCACGTTGCGGCGTTCCGCGCGCTCGTTGCGCATCTCCACGAGCCGCGCGATCCGGCCGACGCTGCGCGTACGGCGCGCCTCGACCCCTTTGCGGATCCACACTTCTTCCTGCGCGAGCAGCTTGTCGAACTTGGCGGCTTCCACTTGCTCGATTTCGAGCTGCTGCGCCTTGCGCGTCTGATAAGCCGAGAAATTACCCGGATACGAGAGCAGACGCCCGCGATCCAGTTCGACGATGCGTGTGGCGACGCGATCGAGAAACGCGCGATCGTGGGTAATGAAGAGCAGGCCCGCGCGCAGCGAGACCAGCAGGTCTTCGAGCCAGCGGATACCGTCGAAATCGAGGTGATTGGTCGGCTCGTCGAGCAGCAGGACGTCGGGCTGTACGACCAGCGCGCGCGCCAGCGCGACGCGCTTTTGCATGCCACCCGACAGCGAGCCCACGCGCGCCTCGCCGTTCAGGCCGATCTGTTGCAACGTGGTGGCCACGCGCGTGCTCCAGTTCCAGGCGTCCGAATGATCCAGCGACGATTGCAGCGTGTTCATGCGCGACATCAGCGCGTCGTGCTCCGCGCCTTCCGGTTCGTCGGCGAGCTGGTTGGCGACCGCGTCGTATTCGTCCAGCAGCGCGCGGGCGTGCGTGAGGCCGGCGGCGACCGCCTCGAACACCGTGTCGTCCGTGTCGAACTCCGGCTCCTGAGGCACATAAACCGAAGTCAGGCCCTGCTGACGCGTGACGAGGCCGTCGTCAGGTTTGCTCAGATCGGCAACGATCTTCAGCAGCGACGACTTGCCCGCGCCGTTGCGGCCGATCAGGCCGACGCGTTCGCCCGCTTCGAGAGAGAAATCCGCGTGATCGAGCAACGCGACGTGACCGAACGCCAGTTGGGCCCCGGTAATGGTGTAAAGCGACATGGAGATTTGGAGAAGGCAGCGATGAGTCGGAACTGCCCATTGTACCGGGCGCACGGGCGGGTGCCTGTATGCCGGAAGAGATAGATCGAATGGCCGGCTTGCGGGCCGCGAACAGGCCCGCTGCGCATGGTGAAGAAGCCCGGACGCGTTGATACGCGCCCGGCTGCCTCGTGCGGCGGGTTACTTCACGTGCACCGTGATGGTCTTGCTCATTTCCGGACCGTACGAACGATGCGCACCGTCGCCAAATTGCAGCGTCAGCGTGTGGTCGCCTGGCGGCAGCGTCAGATCGGTTTCGGTCTGGCCCTTGCCGAAGTGCAGCGACTTGTCGTTCGCGGGAACGACCTCGCCCTTGGGCACCGGCTTGCCGTCGACCAGCAGATGATGATGGCCCGTGCCTTCGGTCATCGTGCCGGCCGGCGCGATCTTCATGCCGTCGACGCCGAACACCACGTGGACGGGATTGCTGACGGTGGCGCCGTCCGCCGGCTGCACGAACGACACGCTTGCGGCCTGGGCCGCGCCGGATACGGCGAGCAATCCGGCCAATGCCGCACCGACCAACCATTTGTTTTTGAACATCGTTTTTCTCCTTTTTGGGAAACGAGAGTCTGCGTGGGCCATGCCGGCGACGACGGCGCCTCAATGTGCCTGAGGCCGATCGTCGCAGTTCATGCCCGGCGCCCCGGCGCGCCGGTCCAAAAGATCAGCTGCGGATCAGAGCATACACGCTGTGTGTGACGGGGTCCGTCAAGTGGGTACGGCGTTTGTCACGGGCGCTTTGCGGCGTTGCCGGATCGGGAGTTTTCTGTGGGATTGACAAATTCCGGTAATATTGCGGGTCGCCGCCATGCCCAAAAAAGGGGCAGACTGAGCGGATTTTGCATCGAACTAGAGAAGAGTGCGTCGTGAGCGAAGTAATTGAAGTGACTGAATATAAGAGCTGGGTCTGCCTGATTTGCGGCTGGATCTACAACGAGGAAGAAGGCCTGCCCGAGGAAGGCATCGCACCGGGCACGCGCTTCGCCGCGATTCCCGAAGACTGGCGCTGCCCGCTGTGCGACGTGGGCAAGGCCGAGTTCGCGGTGGTGGAGTTCTGAGGCGAATTCGCCGGATCGCCGGCGCGCTGCGTTAGTTCGTTGCGCGTGTCGGCAGTTTCATGCGGCCCAGCAGGCGTTGACTGCTGGGCCGTTTGTTTTTTGGGGCGGCTTTGTCGGGGCTATCTCCTATCTGCTATCTGAAAAAGGAGCGCAAACTCCCCTTCTTTGAACACCTGTCGATCGACTTCCCCCAGCGCGCCATGACTGTTCTGCCAGTCAAGGATGCCGGATCGACAACCCGCCCAGCGGCCAACGCTTGTCCGGTCGCGCCAGGCATCATCCCGAAACCTGCGCCTATTCCGCCATCGCCCGGCTCTGCGCGGCGCGGCGCACATTGCGCTGCGCATCGCCCCCGTAAAACACACGACTAGGTGACGACGCAGTGCGGGTTTCGGCCCGGCGCGCGTCCCCAAAAAAATCAAGTCGAAAAACAAACGGGGAGTAACACATGACAACGACATGGAGACACGGCATCGCGCTCGCGATGCTGCTTGCGGCAAGTACTGCGGCGTACGCCGGGGTGGACTGCGATGGCGGACGCGGCGGATACCGTTTCCAAACATCGGATGGCTGGTTTCAAAGCGACAAGCTGAAACATTTTGCGGTCTCCGCACCTTTCGGTGCGCTCGGCGCTTACCTGACGCGCGACACCGAGCATCCCGTCATTTACGGCACACTCATCGGCACGATACCTGGCTTGATCAAGGAAGGCATCGACGGTACCTGCCGCAGCAGTGGCTTTTCCTACAAGGATCTGGCCGCGGATATAGCGGGCGCGTTGTCGGGGGCATTGCTGACTAACTGGGCTATCAGTCTCAGTCGCGATGCGCGGGGGCACACCGTCGCGATCTCGTATCGGGGTCGCTTTTGAGGGGGATGGGGGGAGTCGGTTGCTTTGGAGGGCGCGTTCGTGATCGGGTTCGTGGTTGGGATCTGGAAGCGTCTTGAGAGCGCGGATAGGGGATCCGTGACGTGCTACTGGCTATCTTTATTCTTGCCCAAATCTGACGACGCGCTGCGTCGTCAGATTTGCTGCTGCGTTAGTTTCGGACACATCGTGCGGGCGCTGCGGATTGTCGTCTGCATCGATTTTATGGCGACGCGTAGAGCGGACTCGGTGGAGCCCCGCGGCACTTTTATCGTAAGTGGGCCGACGTCGATGGCGGTGCCGGCAACGGCCGCCTGGCCGCTGTCGATCTCGACCTCACTCGCCGGCGTCCGGGCCTTTGCGGCATCTCTGGTTTTAATCGCTTTTTGTTATACTCTGCGCTCGCTCGCATACTCGGGCAAGGCAGAGACTGCTGTAAACTGGGTTCACCGGCTGTCGCGGCGCTTCATTTAGGAAGAAGCAGAAAGGCCGGAAACGCCCGCGGGTCAGACTGAAGTTGATAGCGGCGAATGCTCAGTCGTCGCATCGCAGATATCCATCTCCCTGTAGTTCAATGGATAGAACAAGTGCCTCCTAAGCGCTAGATACAGGTTCGATTCCTGTCAGGGGGACCAGATAGCCTCCCAGCATCTCCCAAGTTTGCCCAGAAAAGCCCCGTAAGCCTTGCGCTGCGGGGCTTTTTGCTGCCATCATTGCCCATATCTTCCCAATACAAGCCAGATTCGTTGGGGGTATCGGTGGGGATATCGCCGAATACCCCCAAATTCGATACCCCCACATCATGCCCAAGCAGATCGCGCCTCTGAGCGAGCTTCAAGTCCGCAAGGCCAAGGCGGCCGAACAGCCCTATCGCCTCGCCGACGGCAAGGGGCTCTATCTCCAGGTGATGCCCAACGGCTCGCGCTACTGGCGCATGAAGTACCGGTTTGACGGAAAGGAAAAACTCGCATCGTTCGGTGTCTACCCCGAAGTCAGCCTGGCGGATGCGCGCAAAGCGTGTCTTGCTGCACGGCAATTGCTGACCGCGGGCAAAGACCCGTCTGAGGAAAAAAAGGAAGTGAAGCGCGCGCGGGCGCTTGAGGCGGTGTCCTCGTTCGAGGCGGTGGCCCGCGAGTGGTTCGAGTCACAGAAGGCTGGCTGGACAGAAGTCTACGGCGGCAAGGTGATCAATTCGCTCGAAGTGGACGTTTTCCCGAAACTCGGTGCCAAACCGATCGGAGACATCGAGGCACCTCACATGCTGGAAATCGTGCGCGCGATCGAAGCCCGCGGCGTACGCGAGACGGCCAAGCGGGTGCTCCAGCGATCGCGCGCTGTTTTCCAGTACGGCATCATGACCGGCCGATGCTCGCGCAACCCGGCTGCGGATATCGACGCTGAAACCGTGCTGAAGAAAGGGACCGGCGTCAAGCACATGGCCCGGGTGAAGCCGGTCGAGATCCCGCAGCTCATGAAGGACATCGCCGAATATCAGGGCGACGTGGTGACGCGTCTCGCACTGCGTTTTATGGCGCTGACCTTCGTCCGCACGACCGAGATGATCAATGCGGAATGGACCGAGATCGACGAGCAGGCGCGCGAATGGCGCATTCCGGCCGAGCGCATGAAGATGCGGGATCCGCATATCGTGCCGCTCTCGAAGCAGGCTCTCGAAACAATCGAAGAATTGAGAAAGCTGAATGGCGCCGAAAAGCATCTCTTCTACAGCGTGCAAGGCAGGAGCAAAGGTCCCATTTCCAACAACACCATGCTATTTGCGCTGTATCGCATGGGATACAAGTCCCGCATGACCGGCCACGGGTTCCGCGGACTGGCGGCCACGGTATTGCGTGAACTCGGCTACAGCCGCGACGTCGTCGATCGCCAACTGGCTCACGCGGAGCGCAATCAGGTCACGGCGGCCTACGTGCACGCAGAGTATTTGCCGGAGCGCCGCAAGATGATGCAGCAGTGGGCAGACTACCTCGACGAGAAGCGCTGAAATCTATCGCCGCCCACGGTTACCGCGACAAGAAAAAATTAGAGCATCTCGACGTTGCTCCACACGTGAGGTTGACCATGAAAATGATCGCGATTTTGTCGACGGTGATGCTTCTGGGTGCATGCGGTGGGGGCGGCGACGCGCCCTCGCCAACGCCGCGCTTTATCCCATCCGTAGGCCCGCAACTACGTCCTTGTGAGACAACGGCACCGACCGCGCCGCCCTGCCCGGCATCCGCTACGCAATGAAGTTATACGCGACGAACGACATTCCCACGTCGATCCGGCGCGCCCATGGAGACTTCACGCACGTCCTCGTGAACCGCGGATACACGACGATCAAGCCGGTGTTTTTCAGGTCGGTATTGATCGCCGACCTGCCCGTGTATCAATGGGGATTCTGGAAAGACGCCACGCGCGGGCAGCATGAAAGATGGCGCAAGAACGGTGGCGTGCTGATCGACGAATATGCATTCTCCGACAAATCTGGCGCGGCCGACGTGCTTGTTTTTGTCGAGTGCCCGATGACGATGCAGCGCATTGTTCAGTCGAGCCAGCACATCGCCGAATATACGGTCATCCCGCGGCCACACACGTGGCGCGTGCACGAGGAATGCATCGAACTGCGCACGCCCACCGTCGACGCGCTGAGGCTGCTCTGGCGGGCCGCTCACGGCCGGCGCATCTCAGACGATCAGCTGGCCCGGGAAACCGGCGTACCGCGCCAGCATGTGACCTACATGCGCGCCAGCCTGAAGCCGACAGAGGAATGGGTGATGAAACCCCGACTGCAGCCGGAATTCGCCGCATTCCAAGCCGCGTGGGAATGGATCGGCGCCGGCCGCTGCGCGTTCAGGAAGGAAGTGAGAGAGGCTGGGCATCGCGCGGCGATCAAGGAAATGGCGCGACTCGGGCACATCGCGCTAGAGAGGGTGCAGGCCTATCCGGACGTCGAGCCAGACTGGGAACGAGTCGAGCGCCGCAGGCTCGAGGCTATGGCTGATCTGGCTGCAGTTCGATCGTTACTTGAGGGACTTCCTGACCACCTTCAAGCTTGATCACTGTCTGCCGGATCTCCTTGATGCGGGGGGCGTTCTGGTGATACAGGGCGTTCAGCTCGCTTAGCGCGTGCTCGATCTCCCTGTCGCCCGCGACCTGCTGGTGACCGCCGCGCAGCGCGAGCGCCGCCTGAAACTTCACCTTCGCCATCGCGCCGCTGTTCTGGTGTGACATCGTGGCCAGCTTGTGCAACTCCTCGATGCCGACGATCTTGTAGGCGAGGCTCAGATCCGCCAGACGGTTCTCGAACTGCTCGACGCTCATGCGCGAGTAGGCAGGATCGATCTTGACCTTCTCAATCGCCGCGGCGAACTGCTGAAGTTCGGCGGAAGCGCGGATGTAGCCATCCAGTTCGCGCGCCGTGCAGTCGAGCGTCGTCGACGCGAGGAAGATGTCTCCCTTCGCCTCGGTCAGCGCTTCCTTGATGGATTGCTCCGAGATCAAGCCCGCACGTTTCGCGCGTTTCATGTCAGTACCCCAACCCGTTCGCGTAACCCATGCGCTGAAGATCGGGCAACTGCTTCTTCAGCCGGCCGACACCGATGTCGGTCCGATAGAACGGACTGTTCGGAATCTTCACCTTCTTGATCGCGCTATACGCAGAGCGGCGCGCGCCGGTGATCGTCTCGCCGGTGCCGGTGGCGATCAGAACATAGTCGCCGGCGGTCACTGGCCCCGGCAGGTCGACCACCTTGCCATTCACCTCGCGCGGCGCCGTGCCCATCATGACCTCCGAAAAATGCAGGTGCTCCATGTCTTCGGCGCCGTAGATCGGGATGCCGCACAGTTCCTTGTTCGTGACCTTCGAATAGGGGAAGTCGGGAAGCGCCATCAGGACAGAAATGCATACCTCGTCCATGCGGATCTTCAGCGTGTCGCGCCCTTCGATTTTGTCCTTCATCCACTGCGCAGGATCGCCCTCGATCAGCGCCGTGAGGTTGTGCCGGATCGGCCAGCCATCACGCATCGTCCACTCGAGCGGAAACGGACCCTTGCCGTCGGTCGGAATCATGCAGTTCACGTCGACGTAGCCGACGTACCCGATACGCTTCAGATGCTCGGTGGCCGGCGTCAGCACCTCGTCGGCCAGCTTCGACTTGCGCACCGCGCGCACCGTCGTGCCCATCTCGCCGGTGTTCACGCCGAGGTCGCCGTTCATCAGCTTTTTGTTTTCCCAGTTCTCGATCCAGACCTTCGACCAGCCATCGGGCCCGAAGAAGCCGCCTACCGCCATCTCAATGCCGTCGATCTTCTCCTGCATGATGAAGCCGTCGGCGCGCGCCGCAGCGCGGTATTTGTCGATCCTCTTCCAGCGGTTGAGCATGTAGACCATATCGGCGGCGCTGTTCGATACGTACGACATCGCACGCTCGCCGTCGCCGGACGGCTTCGACACGAACGGCTTGCACTCGCGCTTCACATACTCGATTGCCGAATCGTAGTCGTGGAACGTCTTGCCCGGGATGATGCGCATACCGCACTCTTCCATGACCTTCTGTCCCATCTCGCGGTCGAGCTCCCATTCGACTGCGGCGAGATTGCAGCCATAGATCGGATAGCCCATCGCGCGGTACGGTTCGAGCATCGTCAGATATTTCACATTATCCGGCGTGTAAATCAGGTCCGCCCACCCCAGCCACTTCCTTCTCAGCTCATCGAAATCGCGAATCTTCGGCACGATTCCCTCGCCGGCGTGCCGGTCGGTACCGTCGGCGCGCGGCTGGTCGTACCACGCAACCTGATGGCCATGGTCCTGGCAGCGCATCAGCCAGTCAAGGCAGTTCGAGCCGACATCGATTGCAAGAATTCTCATTGCTGCGGCGCTCCGGTAACGGTCTGGCCAAACTTGGCACGCAGCGCGCCGAGGGCGGCATTGCGCGCCGCCGGCGTGCCTGCTGCATAAGCCTTGCGCAGCAGCTCGCGGCCCGGCTCTGAAAGCAGCGCTTTTGACGCGATCCACGGCGTGACGATGGACGCACCGGCCGCGACTGGATGTGCCAGCGCGATCGCCGCGGTGCCAAGCATGTGGCCAGCGGCAGACGTGCCCGATGGATTCGCTCCTGTGCGATCGCCCGCGCGCGCCATCGTGTCGGTAACATCCTTGATGTCCCTGATCTCTTTCGCGGTGAATCCCATCTCTTCCAGCTTGGGCTGCACTCTGTCGATTTCCTTGCGGAATCTGGCGAACGAAATTCCCGATGCACCGGGACCGCTGTTCGTCGCCTGCTCCAACCCGTTGCGCAGCACGAACGATTTGGCATCCTGCAGAACCTGCGGTGCGTGCTCGCGCAGGATCGCGGTCACCTGAGCCGCCTGGCTCGGCTGCATCGTGAGATAACGTTTCGCGATCGCCTCGGGCGCCTTCGTCGAGAACGTCTCGTTGGAAAACGCGGCGTCCGTTACGTCCTTGCCGAGCAGCTTTCCAAGCGCCGACTGATCGATAAATTCGATCGATTTCGACGCCTTCGCATAGTTCTGGTTCGCGTCCTTCAGCGCTTTCGCGATCGGCGTTCCATCCGTACTGGCTGCATCGAAGTCCTTGTTGATCGCGCCGAACAGCCGGCGGGCCAGCATCTGGTTCGCGTTCGGGTCGATGTCGGAAAAGATGTTGCCGGTACGGCGGGCCGCCTTGCCCCATGCCGCACGCGTCTTCATCGCATCCGACACGGTCGCCGCCTTCGCAGCGGGCGTGGGCGGAGTCGGCAGACGCGCAGGTTGACCTGAAGGCAGGACGATAGGCGACGCAGACTGACCTGATTGCGCTTCGGTGAGCTGATCCAGGAGCCCGCGCGCCTGACTGGCGATCTTCTTCGCATCGCCGGCGGGCACGTTTTTGTTTTCCTCGATGATCTTCTGCAGTTCGTCTGTGACGTTCTGGTATTTGATCACCGGCTTGTTGCCCGCGAGGGCACGCACCTTGCCGTAATCGGAAGATGCCTGCTTGTCACGTTGTGCAGCGATCTTGCCCACGGTATCGACGTAGGCAGACCGCAGCCGGTTACCGATCGCCTCCGGATCCGCAACGCTTTGCGTGCTCAACTGGTCCGCGAGTTGATTCACGCGCGCGGCGCCGGCCGCAATCTGTTTCGCCTCGTCGACCTGCGCGGTACCCTTCGACGGAAAAAGCTCGCGCAGCCGGTTTTCCAGGAACTGAAGCGACGAACTCCCGGTTTCCTGCCCGAGCGTGAGTGGGATGCCCGAAGACTCCGAGGCGCGCGCGGCTTCCGACTGCGGCGGCCGCGAGATCTGGCCCGGACGGGTAGTCGCGAGGCCGCCAACGCCGCCCCCCAGTAACGTGCCCGCGAGACGCCCCGGCGCGCCGCCGATGTCCTGCCCCGCCTGCCCACCCAGCGCGCCGCCAAGCTGCGGGAGAACACGGCCCATCACGCCCTCACCTGCACCCGGCAGAGCGGCGGCGGGCAATGCCTGCAGTGCGGCCGCACCGTATCGTTGAGCAGCCGTGCGAGGCTCAGCTGACTTGGTGATGATGCCGAGCTTTTTCATCGCCGCCTGCAGAGCGTCATCGCTCACCGGCAGCTTATCCGCCGTTTTCGGCAACGCCGACACCGGCTTCTGTTTGCCGGACATGCCGCCGGTCACCATGTCGAGCGCCTTATCGAATGCTTTCGCAGGCAGATCGATGAGGCTCTGCGCCTTCTCCGCAACCGGCCCGACTGCCCCCGCTACGCCCTTCGCCAGGTTTCCACCGACAAAGCCGGTCATGCTCTGTGGCGATTGATCTGCTGCAGGCTTTGCAGCAGGCGCAGGAGCGCCGCCCGGCGTTGGAGATGAAGCGCCAGCACCAGGCGATCCGATACGCTGCTGCAGGATCGCAAAGGCCTGTTCCTTAGTCGCGCCATCGGGACCCTCCACGTCGTAGTTCTTCCCGTCCGGCGATGTGAACGTGAACTTGGTCATCAGTGCTCCGTGACGGACCATCCGGCGGGCAGGCCTCCCGCCGGCGGTGGCGGATTGGCCATCGGCGCCTTGCGCGTCACCGCCTCGCGGAATTCGCTGCGCACCTGCCCCGGTGACTGCTGGGCGGCCGCCATCTCGCGCTTCATCATCGACACCACCGAAGCGTATTGCTCCGGCGTCTGCGCGGTATTCAGCATCTCGCGCGCGTGCTCCTTATCGCTCACCGTCGGCGTGCCGCTCGGCGACACTGCGCGCGCGTATGCGTTGATCAGCGAATTCGTCGCGGCACCGAAAGCAACGATCTTCGGGTCCCCGGTGTTCGTCTGGTATGCATTGAGGGCCTTGTTCGCCGGCACAAACTGGCTGCGCGGTACAGCCTTCGACGCCTCCTGCGCGATGTCGGCGAACTGGCTCGCTTCGTTGACGGCCATCCCGGCCTGCGCGGTTCGCGTGCCGAGTGCGCGCTCGCCAGACTTGACGCCCTCGAATTCCGCCACCGAGGCAGCCAGATCCCGACCTGTCATGCCCTGCTCCTGCGCCTGCTTCCGGACTTCGTTGCGAAGAGCGACGATGTTCTTCGAGCCCTGAACGCCGCGGCCAAGGTTCTGCAATACCGTACGGTCGCCGGCGAGATACTGCTGGGCCATGAAACTGAGGTCTTCCTTGTCGAGCGCCGAATTCGGATCACCCTGCAGGCGACTGTTCAGCGACTCGCGGCGGATTTGCAGCATCTGCTGCTGGATGCCGAGCGAGTCCTGGTGAGCCTGCTCGCGATCGGCGCGATTGGCTGAGTTATCTTCCGCGCGCTGGCGCAGCGAGTCGTAGCGCTCCTGCAACTGCGCGAGTTGCAGCTGGTGCTGGAATTGCTGCTGCAACTGCGCGGCCTGGCTCTTCGCCTGCGAGTCCAGAATCGGCGTGAGCTGCGAGAGTCCCGCCATCAGATCAGCGCCACTCAGCCCCTGATCCTGAAGCACCTTGACCGCACTTTCGAGCGTCAGCGGACCTTGCGCGGGCTGCTGCGAACCGGGCGAAGCCGTCGGCGGCGCCGGAATCGATGCCGGAGACGCCGCCTGTGTCGGCGATGCGCTAGTCGGCAGCGGGCGGAAAGGCGGCAGACCGCGCGCCGGCATTCCACCGCCAGCACCACCGACCGGCAACGGCGGCCGACTCATCTGGCCGGGAACCGGTCCGGACGGCAGCGGCACGCCTCCCTGCGGCGCCTGCATGCCCTGCGGTGCAGGTTGCATACCTTGAGGCTGCTGCATCGGTTGCGACGCCTGACCGGGCGGCGGCGGAAGTTGCGGCTGCTGCTGTCCAGCGAGCAACTGCGGCAGCGCATTGCCCGCCGCGGCGAGCGCGGCCTGCTGGCGTTGACGGTCCTGTTGCTGTTGCTGGAACTGCGCCATCTGAATCTGCGCATACTGGCGCTGCATGGCCTGCTGCTGAGCCTGATCCTGGTACTGCAGAAAATACGGGAGTCCTGAGAGTCCGGCCATGATTCACCTCATTGCAGCGTGAAGCCGTACGAATTCCCGCCACCGCTGTAGTACGGGCTGCTGTTGAACGCGCCGCTGAAATCGCCACTACCAAACGACCCGGTTGTGCCGTTGAAAAAGTTGCTGAAGCCACCCGCGTTCTGCACGGCATTTCCCACGCCGGTAATTCCCTGGGAGACCGCGCTACCGAGCGCGCCCGCACCCTGCGACTGCGCCTGGAACGGTACGCTCTGGGCGCCCTGGCCGTAGTTCATATACGGGATGGTCTGGCCCATGATCCCCTCGGCCGGCCCGTACACGTTCTGGTTCAGGAACGAGCCATACGTGTTCGCCAGGTTTCCCGGAGTTGCAGCGATAGTCTGCGCGGTCTGATACGGAACCTGACCGCCCATCAGCGTATAGCCAGGCGCTTGCGTCAGGGCAGTGGCGCCCGCCTGTCCATAGTTGCCCGCTGTATTCGCGGCACCGGTATATGCGGACAAGCCTTGCGCCGCGCGTGAAAGCTGGTTGTTCTGCCAGTCGATATTGAAATTCGACATCGCCTGATTCGCGACGCCAGCGCCGGCGGCCGACGACCCGAGACCGTACATCGAATTGGTCGCGCCAGTCTGATCCTGAAGCTGTTGGGCGGTGCGGGCATAGAGCGCATTCTGCGGGTCCAGACCCATGTTATAGACCTGCTGCCCTGCGCCGAGTAGCGACTGCTGGGTAGCCAGATCCAGATTGCCGAGACCGGTGAGCGCGGTGCCAGCATTCGTGTAGCCAGTGCCGGCATTGTTCGCGGCTGTCTGATACGCGGTGCCGTATTGCTGTCCTGCCTGCACCCCTGCCTGCAGAGAATTGAGCCCGTACTGGTTCAGATCCAGATTGGCATAGTCGTTGTTCAGCGACGACAGCAATCCTTGCCACGTCTGGTCTGCGGTGGCCAGCCCGGTCGGTACGTAGTAGCTGCCCCCGGAAGAACCTCCGGACGTGCCGGGAGACATGGCGCTCGATACCGCGGCGCCAGCTACCGAAGCTCCGACCGCTCCAACGACTCCCCACGGCATGGCTTACCCCTTCATCAATGTTTCGGCATCGGCCACGCTTTCTGCGTGGATACACAGCCAGGTCAGGTCCGTCAGAGCCTGGATACGATGAGCGCGGCCCGCCTTCACTTCGAGCATGCACGGCCCGTCGAGCACGCTCAATTCACCGTCCACTTCGAGCAGCGCGCGACCTAGCGCGAGGTAGCTCAGATGGTCGTAGTCGTGAACGTGCTTTTGCACCTCTTCGCCCGCATGCAGTGTCTGCTCGCGCGCGTACACGCCTCCGGCCGAGAAGTGGTGTTTGATCATTTCTCGCACCGGATCGAGACAATCAGCGTGATGCGATCGTCATCGCCTTCGTTGACGACCTCATGCTCTTTCGTGTTGTCGAAATACCAGACGTCACCAGGAGCCATTGAAACCACCTCGTTCTCGACGCGGTTCCAGCATCTCGGATTCGACTGCAGCGGCACGTACAGCTTCGTGTTGAAGTGCCGGACATGCCAGCTATCGTCCGCATGCGGAAGCACACGCTTGCCGGCGGGAATCTTCGTGATCAGCACACCGCCCAGACGCGTGCCTTCCACGCGAGCCATGAGGCCGAACACGATCGGCCGCAATTGCGGCAATGCATACCATTCCGGATAGAAGATCGCGTCATGCGGATCATTGAAGCCGGTGAAGTCGCCCGCGGCCTTGTACGGCTTGACATCGTTGTACCGAAGCCAGATGTCCGACACATCAGCGTGCGGGTTGCCGTCGCCCTCCGTACGCACGGTGTGGCGATTCCATAGACCAGGCTGGCGGGCAATGGCGAGCAACGTCGGCGCTGTGTCGATACCGCCAGCGATTTTCACTAGATTCCTCATGCTGCTCCCTTGATCCGTTCGGCGACGTGCAGGCCGCCCAGTCCGAGCATTCCGAGCGTGAGCGTCGAAAGCTCGCTCAGGTCCATCGGCGGCAGGTTGAGCGGATGGCCCATGATCTGGGCAACGGCGTTCGTTAGCGGCTGCAGCACAAAATTCCACGCGTAGCCGGACACGCACACCCAACCCATACCGCCGCGCCAGTGCTGCAGCGGATCGGTGCTCTGCGCTTCGGACTGGTTGATCTGCATCTGTCCGGTGATCTGCGCGAGCTCGCCCGTCTGCTGCAATTGCAGGAGCTGAAGTTTCGCGGCCGCAGCCTGAGTAGGGTCTGGCCAGATCCGGTCGATAACGTCGCCGACCACGTTAGTGACAGCGGTAATAGGGTCGAGCGCAGCCATCACGCAGCTCCTTTCAGAAGGTTGTTCGCGATCCGGTTGGCCCAGCCATGACCGAACGCTGGCCACGTGGACAGATCACCGAGGTATCGCAGGCGGTAGGCAAGGAAGCGCATCACGATCTGGCGAGGGTCAACCGCATTCACTGCTGCGATCGTCACGGGCCCGATGTTGCCGTCGACCTTCACACCTGCGGCCGTCTGAAGCCAGGTTACGGGCCTTCCGCCGTTGTATGCGGCGTCGAAAACCTCAAACGCAACGCGCGGATCGAACTGGTCGCAGTAGTACGGATTCCAATAGACCATCTTCGCGATCTGTTTCGCCGTGCTTTGTGGGAGCATGCGCATCTCGCCGGCGTACCCGTTCGCACGCGCCACGCGGGCAGTAATCCCCCACATGGTCTGGCCGCCCGGATCGGCGGGATTATCCGAATAGCCACCTTCATTGCCCATGAGAGCAACGAAGGCGTCGTCGAACGAGCTCACAGCTTTCCGACCGCCGTCAGAATCTCGGTCACCTTGTCGGCGGTAGCCTTCGCCGCGTCTTCGATGATCGACGTCACTGTGCTTTCGATCGACGAGAGCGACTGCGCCTTGCCGTGCAGATCGACAAGCGCCGCCAGCTTCTCGGGGATCGACCGCGCGTCGGCGACGATCGCGTTAAATTCCGTTTCGATTCCAGTCCAGATGCTCATGACCTTCTCCTAGAATATTTTCTTGAATCCGCCGCCGGCGCCATACGCCGCCGTCGCAATCAGCGCATACAGGACGACCTTCCATACGAGCGCGAGCACGCCGCGGCCAACATTCAATTGAAAACGCTGTGTAATGCCGACCTCGATCTGTGCGGCGATAGCCTTCACATCGGCCTCTGTCAAAGTGCGGTTATCGTCCATTTGTTTCCCCGTCTGGCAAAGATTTGGTCTCGGTGCGGTCCACCTGTCGCTGTGCCGACCGGACCGCGCTATTCAGAATGTCCTGGCGGGACACGATCTCGTTACGCGTCGATTCGACTGCAGCCTGCACGCCTCGCGTATGACGTGCCGTTTCAATCAGCAGAATCGGAAGCCATGCGATCGAGCAGCCGAATTCGTCGACGGGCAGACCGGTGTTCGGGTTCGTGCCCAGCAGATGAGTCCAGAACGTGCAGCCCGATTCGATACAGGGCTTTTTGATGAGCGGGCACTTTTTCATGATTTTTGTGCGATGACCATGACCACGTAGTTGTATTGCGTGGTGAGCTGATGCGAGTGTGGCTGGTTGCCGCCAGTCCCCCCATCAGTGGTTATATTGAATGGAGAAGAACTGGTCGCAGTGGTAAAAAACCCCGGATTCCCGGAGCTGTTGTATTGCCCGCTCGCACCCGGAAGGACGTGCGTATGTGGTGGAATCTCCGATGCTGTGAGCGTGTGACCACCCGTCGAGACACTCCCGGTAAGAAGAGCGCCGAAGTTTTGCTGGCCACTCTGCACGGCGCCACCGGAGGAAGAAATAATGACTGCGTGGTTGCCGATCGTCGTGTCGCTCACCCAGCCGGTCGGCGCCGCTGCCTGGTGAAACGCCATCCGGGTGCCCGATGGCGCCGGGAGCGTGCCCGGCGCTACATAGGATCCGGCCGGCTGCGCGTTCGCATTGACAGCATTAATGATGAAATTCAGGTTCGTCATCACCTGGGATGCATCGGCTGTGTTTCCGTTCGCCAACGTGACTGGTAGAGCTCCGATGATCGACATGTTTTACCCCTGATTCGTATATCCGGTGTCCGCATACCGCGCGTAGAAGGTGCCGATCTGGACGCCCTCTGCGGATGTGACCGCTACGTCGATCGCCATCTTCTGGAACACGAGAGCGGACGTCCACGGGATGCTGTACACGTGAGGAATGCTGAAGCTCGACGCCCAACTCGCCGCGCCCCAGAGAAAACTGCCCCAAAGAGAGCCAACAGGCGGCGTTTGTACGAAGGTCGAGCCCAGCGTGTTGTTCTGGTCGTCGTACGCTGTGATGTTGTACGTCGTGGAGAGTCCGGACGAGGACAGCTCGATCGTCGATTCCACAACCTGAACTTCCGCCATGTGGTTCGTCTTCGGAAACGTGGAAGAGCGCAGATGACTGGTGAGATTCGTGCCAGCGTCATTGAACGTGCTGTTCGAATTCGGAATGGTCGAACTGACGAACAGAGCCGCTCCTGACGCGGCGCCAGAAATGACAAACTGATTGCCGTATTGTGCGGCGCAGTCGTAGGGAAACGAATGCGGTCCGGTCCAGCGTTTGCGCCGGATGTCGTACCAGTAGTCATTCGTCTGCGCCTGTCCCCGGACCAGCGTCGGCACGCACACGCGATAGATGTTGCCCGAGAACGATGCTGAAATCCGGGACGCCTCCGTGGTGTTCTGGAACGGCACCTGGAGGTCAGCCGGAAAGTCAGTACCCGGCCGGCTCGATAGCGGTACGAGCGTGCCGAGAAAGTTCAGGATGTACGGCGCGTCCTGCCCTGCGAAGAAAACCCCGAACGGCCCCTGCACGATGCTGCGCGGCGCGATGCATCCGGTCGTCAGCGTGATGTAGTTTTCGGACAGATTGCTCGTCGCAGGGTCGCCCGTGATCTGCCAGATCTGCGACTGCTTGAACACCACCAGCGCGCCGATCACGCCGGCAGAAGTCGTCTGGATCGGCAGCCCGGACTGCGCGATTATTGGTGTCGTGTCGCCCACCGTCACGGACTGTGACGCGTTCGTGCGCGTGGTCGGCACCAGCACATCGCTGAACTGCAGCGTGTTACCGACTGCGAACCATGCACGATTGTTGAAGTTCGCCACCGACGTGGGCACGCCTGTGAGAGCGTTTGTGGCGAGGTTCGCCGACGACCACGCCGGAGCGGCCGGATTGGTGATGTCGATCACGCCGAAGAAGTTGCTTCCCGTTCCGCTGAAGCCCGGATGCGTCACGAGAATCTTTGTGCTCACGACGGCCATCGTCGGCGGTGTCCACGCGCCGCTCGTCGCCGGTGACGTCGGCGTATTCGCGGATGTCACGCCGGAAATCGTGATGAACGTGTTCGTCAGGATGTTGTACGCGAACGGCTCATCCTTGCCCGCATTGCGGCCGCTCGACACCATGCCGTACGCGACCACGCCAATGACGATGAAGACCGAGACGAATGTCGGAGTGGTGAAACTGGAGAACATGGTGGCGGCCGCGCCAACGCCCGGCCGGGAGACCACCAGCTCAGGATTAGCCTGGTCGAAAACAAGATTCGTCAGAAGCTGGCAGGCGCCCGGAAACGCCTGACTGGAATCGAATGCGTCACAGAGCCCTTTCGGCGTGAACTGTACCGGCTTGCCGTTTCGGATCGCCATGGCAGCCCCTAGTCGGTGATCTTCGTCGGCTTCAGCGTCCGGTTCGAATGGAAGCGCCGCGGATCGAGACGCACCGACTTGACGACAGCCTGCTCATCTCCTTCCATGATCAGATGCGTGCGCAGCATGGCTTCGCATTGCGCGCGCCACGACTCCTGACGGGTATCGTCCGTTTCGCCCATCAGTTCCACCGCGGTTGCCTTGATCAGATAGTTCTGATCCGGGAACCACGGAATCACCGCCGACGTCTCCGGCGCGGTGATATCCGGCTGCTTCACCATGTAGCGGTGCGTCAGCACGATCTGCCCCGACGATTGCGGATAGATATAGAGACTGCCCGCCGAGCCGGCCGCCTGCGCACTCGTCTCGTCGAGAAGAATCGTCATGTACTCGTATGGATAGTTCGCAATCGATGGGTCTTTGAATTCCTGGTCCCATTCCTCGGTCGAGATCGGGTTCAGGAAGTACGGAAGGTTGTTCTGCTGGAAGAACAGGTCGTATGTGCGCAGGTAGTTCAACGGCAACGTGAAGGGGCCGTAGTTGTTTGCCTGCACCGTCACGAATTCGGTGACCCGGTTGATCTTCAGATCACGATGCAGCCAAAGGTCCTCCAGGACCATATTCAGATAGATGCCGCCCTGCTGGATAAAGCCAGGGCATTTTGCGATCGCGCAGGCGCGCGCGACGATCTGACTGGCCTGGAGGTAGGCCATCTCATACCCCGGCGCGAGCGTCGGCGATCTTCTGGGTCGCCTTCACGAGTTCGCGTTCGATCCCATCGAGTTGGGCCGGGTAGGTCTTCAGGTTCGCCTGCTCCTGGCTCGTCAGGCTCTTCGCTCCTGCCTTGCCTGTTGCCTTCGCATTGCTGCGTTCGAGCAGATCCGCGTATGCCTTCGCGATGTCGTCCCGAGCTTTCGAGTATTGTTCGATATGCGCCTCGATAACCGGGATCTCAAGCATGCGTTGCTGGCGCTGCAGGGACTCGCGTACGAGGTCCATACGCGCATCCAGCGAATCCTTGTCCTCGCCATCGAGCAGATAACCGCTCGCCGACAGTTGTGCCTGATTCGGAGCAGGAAGCGTGATCGAGAAATTGCCGATCACAGTTGCGGGTACAGCCGTAACTTCCGGAGAGGCCGACGTTTTTTCCGACATGGTTTGTCCTGAGAGTTGATGAGAGATTACTGCCTGGCCCACGACGGCACGGACCCAGCACCAAGCACCTTGTTCTGCGCCTTCCGGTATGGATTGAAGGCGTGCCCGTTGATGTCGTTTTCGTGAACCCACGTGCGCGCAACCATTTCCTTGATCGTGCGCAGCGTGTCCGTATCGAACTTGTACGTCTCGCCGTGCAGGTACGGTTTGCCATTGATGCGCAGATCCGTTCCACCACACGGCGCGAGATCTACCCGGTACCACCACAGCTCTTTGCCGTCTTCGGACTTGCCGGCAAACCGCTCAACGACCGAGGTCGTAAGCAGCGACGACTGGGCCTGAGCGGAAAGACGGGCTGACTCTTCCTCTGCCACGTCCTTCGCCGCACTCAGCTTTTCGTTGTCCGCTTCGAGCGCCTTGATGCGCTCACGGAGCGCCTCGATCGATTCCTCGGGAGCCGCTCCGGTTCCCTGAGACGCCGCTTGAGACGAATCCATAACATCGGCCTCTGTCATTTCCGGAGCCGGTGTCTTGTTCGGCTCCTGCGTATTGCGTGCGCCCATCAGCTACTCCTTACGGGGTCGTGATCGTGCCGCCCTGATAGCCCGGCGAGAATGCAGAGCTGCATTCGACGCGAGCCAGGAAGGCCGTGTTGAGAAGGATCGAGCCGTAGAAGACCTTCCACGACACGACGCGCGTCTGATTCAACGGGTCCGACTTGTCGGCACCGGTCAGGTAGTGGAACTCGGGGTTTTCGAGCAGCACCTGGCCGTAGCTGTGGTTGCCGATGAAGATCACCGGGAACACCGACACGCCGGTAGCCGGCGCGGCCGGCGGCGTCTGCGTCACGCCAACACCCGTCAGCGTGACCGTCTGGCCCGGCTGCAACTGCGTGGCCTGACCGGCGAGGACGCCCGTCACCGGGACACCGTTACCGATCGCGGTGGCAAGATTCGACGGGCTGTTGGTCGTGCCGATATACACGTTGAAGACGTAGTTCGGGAACGACGGCAGCGTGACCGCAATCGAGCCGGTGGGACCGGTCACGTTGAGCGAGGCCGACACCTGATAGATCGTCTGCTCGACGGAGGTCAGGGCGGGCGCGGCGGTGACCTGGATGAAATACGTACCGGTCGCGAGCTGTCCGCCCGACGTCGACGCCGCACCGTTGATCTGCGCGGCACCGGTCCAGTACGGCATCATGTTCGTTTCGACGAAGCGGATACCGCCGAAATCGCCAAGCTCGTTGTTATAGAGACGGTTCACGTCGCTATATGCCCAAGCCTGCTGGACCGACGAATTTTCGCGCATGTCCTGAGCCGAGAACGGACTGATCAGGGCGACATAGTGCTGCTTGACCGCGGGCGACTTCGACGGATCGCGATAGGAGCCCGCCTCGATCATCATGTCTTCGCGCTCATCGCCATTGAAGCGAGGAACGCCGTAAGCCGACATCGACGCGAACAGACGGTTTGATTCGTGCGGCGACATAACGTCGGCCGCGACCAGCGCGGCGCGGTTCGCAACGCCCCCTGCATAGTTGACCTGCGGCGCCGAGAGCAACGTGTTGAGCGTATTGCGCTCAAGCGTTTCCGGCATCTGCAGCGCAACCAGTTCGCAGGCCTGCTGGAAGAGCGGATGCTTGATGGTCAGGTTTGCGACGTCTGTGATGATCACGCGATCGCCCCATTGCTGGGCGGTGGCGCTCACCTGTTGCAGAGTCATCGACTCGCCCGGGGGCGCGACGCCTTCCTGAAGCGGCGCGTAAGGCAGCGGCAGGCGCTGGTAGCGTGACGCGGTATAGGTCGTGCCGCGGTTCGAGTCGAGCTTCAGCGGCTTGCCGAACTGGTAGGCGACGAGCTGACGCCGCGCAAGCGGTTCAACTTCTTCCTGGATGTACGCCTCGACGTCGGCCGTAAAGCTCGACGAACTGTTCGTCACACCCGGGAGCAGGAGGCCCAGCAGAAGGGCCGTGATTTTGGTCAACATGGATTTCCCCTTGCTGGTCAGATATTGAGGTTTTCCAGCCGCGCGGCGCGCTTCTGGTGTTCGGTCGATCCCCGTCCGGACTGGACATTGGAGCGAACGGCCGGCGTGCGGCCGCGCGGCACATCTGCGGCCGGCGTCTTCGCCTTGGCTTTCGGCTTGAGCTTGCCGTCGGCAATGTCCTTGCCGAGCATGTGGTAGTAGATCGCCTCGCGCGAAGCGTTGCGACCGTGCCGGCGCTCTTCGGCGAGTGCAGCTTCCACCCTGTCGCGATAGCGCGCGCGGTGCGGATCGGCGGCGACCTTCGATTCGAACGTCGTCCGGTCATTCAGATCCTGGGCCTGGAACAGCGCCGCATTGGCCGCGCGTTGGCTATCACGTAGCACGCGATTCGAATTGATCTGCCAGCGCTCGGTTTCGCTCAGGTCCGCAGCGCGGAGGCGCTCTTCCTCGCGCTGGAATTCGACATCGACCGGCGCCGTCGGAGCACCAGTGCCGCGCATGCGCTCTTCGGCGATACGACGTGCTTCTGCCATGGACGCTTCGATTCCCGCGAGGCGGTCATCGGTGGTGCGCTTCGGCGCGGCGCGCGGTGTGGGTTCGACGAAATCGAAGTCGATGTCTTCGTCATCGGTTTGGCTTCCCGCCGGGTCGACCGGGTCGACCGGATCATCTGCCGGGTCGACCGGATCAACAGGGTCTGCTGCCGGATCATCAACACCAGGAAGCAGAAGACCAAGAAGCAATTTCAGGAGCTTGCTCATGTTGACCTTTACGATTGGGTTCCGGTGCCGACCGACTGAATCGTCGCGGTCGTCGCGCTGGTGATGGTGATGATGAAATCGCGCCACGTGTTTTGCGCCATCGACATGGTGCCGCCCAGTGTCCAGCCGGTGTTCGTCGTCGCGGTCCACGCAAAAGCACCAGACGAACTGTTGATGACGCGTAGCTGGAAGCTGAGTCCGACCGAGTTGCTCTGGACAACGCTCGGCAATGCGGCGATCAGGTTTGCGACCGTCGGGAGCTGCATGTTCGCAGCGCCTGCGAGCGCACCTGTGAGATTGAGGAAGTTCTGTGCGGCACCGGAGATCTGCTGGGGCGCGGCGGTGAAACCGGCGGTGTTGGTCGCTGCGTTGTACCCGGTTTCCTGGAATGGATTCATTCCGAGGATCGCATTCACTAGCCCGACCTGGTCGGGCAATGCTCCGTTGTCGGGAACGTTCGGCGTATTGCCCGCGCCGATTTCCGGGAAGAGAAAGCCAATCAGTTTGGCCAGAATCGTTTTGCGCACGGTGATCTCCTGATCAGGGTTGCGCAAACGGTACGTTTATTTCCCGGACTGCTCAAACAGTCGATGACGGCTGTGGCGGTTCGCCAAATGTTCCGTTCGAATAGGTCGACCCGATTCCCGCATATACACCATCCGGAATCTGCACGACGGTCTGTCCGTTCGGCGGTTGCCAGTCGGAGTGACCATCCCACACGATCACGTTGACGACTACACCATTCTCGACGAGTGCGTAGTTCATCACGAGAACTCATAGACGATTATCAGTCCGGCAGTTCCACTGCCCCCGCCCAACGCCGACGATGAAATGTTGTTGGCTGCGCCACCGCCGCCCGCACCAAAACCGGAAGCATTGGTGGCTGCGCCACTTGATGCCTGGCCGCCACCGCCAAAAATGCTACTTGCACCACCACCACTTACACCGCCGCCGGTGTTATAGACGCTTATCCCGAACGTGCTAGGGCTGCCTCTTGAAAGGAAAATCGACGTGACGCTCGTGGTAGCGATTGCGCCACCGGCAGCTGTACCGGCCAGGGCCTGTGCGTTCGTCAATGTCTGTGCAGTGCCAGCCGGACCACCGGCGCCGCCTGGACATACGAGCCATGTCCCGATGCTGGTCTGGCCACCCGCCGAGCCAGCATTGGCACCAGCAGCACCGCCACCGCCGGCGGCCCCGATCGTCACCGTTTGCGATGAAAGCGACGTCGCCCGCGCGCGGCCAAATGCGCCCGATCCGCCGCCACCGCTGACAGCAACCTGCGTTGACGATGTCGCGCCGACGCCACCACCACCGCCGCCACCACCTACGCATTCAATGACGGCCGAGCTTGCGCCTGCGGTGGGCGTGTACGTTCCGCTGGAAGTGAATACCTGGACGTTGAGAAGGCGGCCGGTTCCTGCCGCAGTCTGAACGAAAGCGGTTGTTGCAATCTGCGTGGTGTTCGTGCCGACCGTCGCAGTGGGCGCAGTCGGAGTACCGGCGAGTGCCGGGCTGCTCGCGAAGACCAGTGAGCCGCTTCCGGTCTCATCCGGGATGATGCCAGCGAGTTGAGCCGAGGTCGTCGACGCAAACTGTGCGAGCGTTCCGCTTGTCAGCGCGAATGTGGTGCCGCACGAGAGCCCGGACGCGCTCGTGTACTGCAGGGCGCTGTTCGCAGTGCTGCAAGACGGCACGCTGAACGCGGCTACGTTTGCGGTTGCACCCGTGAAGTTGCCGAGCATGGTATTCGCGCCGGCCTTGGCCAGATTCGCGTAGGTGATGCCGTTCGTCAGACTCTGGAACGCGTATGCGCCTGCACCTGTGCGCGTGAGAAAGCCGGTACCGGAAAATCCGCTGACGTTGTCGAGCGCCGTTCCGCCGGCGGCGGCAGCGTTCGTGCCGCCCGACGAAACCGCTAGGGGATGATTCGTCAGTGTCGCGGTGCCCTGCACCGTGAGGTTGTTGTATGTCGGACTTGGATAGCTCTGCCCGAATGCGCTGGCGGCAAAGAGAACCAGGAGCGCCGCGATAAACCGTTTCATGTTCACCTCTACGATTGAGCCAGTGTGCCGCCGTTGTTCCAAAGCACGCCGGCAGTCGCCGGCAGTGCGGTTGGCAAGCTGTTGAACCAAGCGAGCATCGCCGCGGCGAATACGGGGCCGCCGCCGTTCGCCAGTGTGTTGAGCGCGACGTTGAGCTGATTCGCCATGTTGATGAAACCGGCGTTGATCTGCTCCGGCGGTACATCGGTTCCGGCGGCGATCACCTGCGGCGGGATGATGCGGAATGCGTCAGCCATCGAGTGCCTCCAGACGTTGCCGTGCATTCGGATAGATCGGGCTCGACGTTTGCGGAAACCGCAGCAGGAAGCGACGCAGACCAACACCGTGGCCAAGCGCGACCGCGTGCGCATCGGCGGCGAATTCCTGCCGACGGCATTGCTCGAATACCCACGTCGGGCGGAACAGGATCTGAAGCGAGAGCACCCACCATAGACGGCGCAGCGGGTCGCCATTGCGCAGGTGCCCCTGTTCGTGAGCGAGCACGGCGGATTTCTCTTCATCGGTCAGGCGCGTGAAGAATGCTCCGGTCTGGATGGTGCCCCACGGCGTGCAGCGGGCAACGTAGCGTTTCATCTCGGCCCCGCGTCAGGAGAGGCAAGCTGATCCGGATGAATCATGCCGGGCGGTCCCTGCGGCCGTGGCTGACCCGGTTGAGCACCCGGGCGCGGCGTACCGGCAACGCCAGGTGCCGCGCCGCCGGGCACACCGGGCTGACCTTGCGGCTTCGGCTGCTGCGCCTGAAGTTTGGCCTGCATGGCCTGCTGGTGCTGCTGCACGTGAGCCCGGAAAAGACCGGCCGGATCGCCAGTCAACTGCGCCGCATGCAGGTGTGAGGCGATATGCCGACGGTCATCATCGGCCTGATGGATTTCAGCGGCCAGGCCGTTATGCATCATCAGGTTCTCGTCATCAGGCTCGACGTGAAACAGGTTGCGTTCGTCGATCAGGATCCGCGGCGCAACTTCAGGGCCGAAAATCTGCTCCGTGCCGAATTCAAGGATCGGGCCGATATTCAGACGCCGGCCGTCGAGCTGCTGCGGCGGGATGCCGCGCAAGACGTTCATCCACGCGATCATCTGCTGCATGCGCTGCAGGTTCTGCTGGTAGGACGTACCGCACCAGCGGAAGAAATAGCGCTCACCGAAGGCCTGCGGCGGAATGACCTGCAGGTTCGTGCGCGCGCCGACCTCGCCGAGTACTTCGACGGTCAACTCCTCCGTGCGGAACTGACGGTCGAGCTCGAACATCCATTCGAGAAGCGGATTGAGCATGACTTCCTCATACCGCTTCGCGTTGTCGATGATGTTCGATTCCTGAGCCTGCGCCTGGGCGGCCATCTGTGCCTGATTCTTCCGGCCTTGCGGCGCCTTGCCGAGCATGGCGTCGTTGACGTCCATCGACTCGTTGATCTGCCCTTTCAGGTTCTCGCAGAGCGGAATCGCATCCTTGTAGATCGCCGGGAAATTCGCGAACTTCGTCTTGTTCGGATCGGTCAGCCAGACGGCCGCGAGGCCCACCACCATCGATTGATAGTTCGGGTTCGAGAGCGGGTCGACCATCGTGATCGGCAGCAGACTGTATTGCGCCGAATCCTGGCCCATATTCCAGAAGTCATTCAGGTTCCACTGAAGGAACTTGACGGGTTCGATCTTGGAGATGCCGAAGAATGATCCGGTGATGCGCTCGATCGGGGCTGAGAGGATCGGGCGTTTTCCAGACCAAAATGGATTGCGGATAATGCCAAGAATTTCGTCCTGACCTGCGAAATAGACGTAGCAGGGTTCCCGACCATTTCCGAGGTCGAGGTTGGTGTGCGTTTCATAGATCAGCGCGTACTTGAACGTGCCTTCAGTGCGAATACCGGCGTCACCGGTGCGGCGCTTGGGCGGAACGTACTTCTCCCGGCCGCCGTCAGGCTTGGCCAGATTGTCGACCAGATCCTTCGCCGAGTGCCCGAGAAAAATGCCCTCGTCGATAAACTGCTGAACCGCTTCCCTGTCGAGTCGCAACCGGATCGTTGTCGCGGTGGCTTTCTCAATGCTGTTGCAGGTCGGTGGCAGGACGGCGAGATCCTCAGTCGCGAAGGGAACGATATCCGGACCCTCGATCGTCACATCCTTCGTTTCGGTTTCCCATGACCAGTCGTCGTCGTCCGCCGCGACATCCTGAACCTCAAGACCGAGCTCGCTGTTTTCAAGGATCGGCGGCTTCCTGATGAGTTCGCGCACACGGCGTTGAGTCTTCGACCAGTCGATGTACAGATTCCACTGCCCGGTCACGTCGCCCGCGATCAGGTCGGCGCGCACTGCATCTTTCACATCCGCCGAGCGGATGTAATGCTCGAGCAGGCTGATCTGCGAGAACGGGATATTGCCGTCAGGGCCAGTGGCGCCCACGTGCTTGTGATTGACGGGGAACAGTTGCGCGAGCGTGCGCTTCATGCGTGCATTGACCGCGTTACGGACCGCGGGAATGTAGCACTGGGAATTTCCGGAGTACTGGGCGTTTTCGTCAGGTTGGGCGTTGTAGATCGCCCAGTATTCCTGGCAGCGGTCCATCTGCTCCTGCTTGTTCTCGTAGCACTTCGCGATCTTCGGGTAAAGCTTCGCCGCCTCGATGTACGCTTCCGAATCAGGCTTGTCGGCCCAGTTCTCTACCTCTTCACCTGTTTTCTCAGCGTCAAGAGCCCGCGAATCGAGTGTCTCGACTGCGGGCTTGTCGTCTTTCTTTGGAGCGGTCTTTTTGCGGGCCATTTAGCGCTTGCACTGCTTGAGCACGGCGCGCCAGAGCGAGGGAACGTTCCAGAGAGACGGACGCCCAGCGTGCTGACGCAGCGCGACGATCAGAATGTCGATGTGGTCCATCAGCCGATCACCTTGCCGCGAAGCCGGCGCTCGACCGAAGTCCCGGTGTTCCGGTCTTTCGGCACACGCTTCGGCCGATCATCGACATTCGACTTGTACGGCGACTTGCCGAAGAACTCGTTGACGTCGCGCGACACCGAGCGCGTGCCCTGATATTCGCGGCGCTTTTTCATCACAGCCCCTTGCGGCCCATCTTCTCGCGCATCGGGCCGCCCTTCAGGCGCTCACCCACCTTCTCGGGCTTGCCGTAGGCGCCGCCCTGCTGCTTCGATTGATAGAAGTCCGTCGGCTTCTGCGTGGGGGCCTTCGGGGTAATCTTGCGGTCGATTGCCATGTTCATCTCCGTGGCAGGGTTGTGACGTACGAGGCGCCTTGCGGATTGACGGCCATATGGATGCCTTCCGGCAAGGCCGTATCCCGTTGCGAACTGAGCGCCTGGACCGCAGATTCCAGCCCTTCGATCAGCGTTCGGTGCGGCCCGGTCTCGGGGACATTACCTTTATTTCCCGCGCGATCGATTGGAAAGTTGTATCCACCAGCGAGCGCATTGAGCGTGTGCTTCGCGCTTTCCTGATCAACCTGGAAGAGGCGCCGCGCCTTTGCCTCCGTGCGGATCAAAGGCGACAGCGCGCCGCGCGCGACGTTCAGATACTCGCCGCGCATCGGGTACAGGTTGACCGCGCGCAGCGCCGCGACGACCGGCATGCGGTCGGCCTGATCCATCACGTCGGCCGGCACCCATGCGGTGAGGCGCGCGCGCGGGAACATTGCCCGCACCAGTTGCACGATGTCGTTCACCGCCTCTTTGGGCGGTACCGGCGAGATCCAGTCCGCCACCACCACCATGCGCTGCCCTTCGATGCAGATGAGCGCGGCCGTCGTATCGGCGCCGTTCGAGTTGAACGCGAGGGCCATGGGATGCTGCTGCGACGGCTCGTAGTAAGACACGATGTTCCACTGGCCGAAGTCTTCGTACACGGGGACCCCCGAGAAAACGCGCTGGAAATACGCGAGCGCGTTCAGGATGTCGCGCTTGCCGGAGGGGAAGTTCTGGATTTCGGCGACGAGCTGGGCGTGCGCGCCGCGGCCGCCGACGAGCACGATGTCGCCGGCGAGCAGGAACGGCTGAATCCCCATGATGAACTGCGTCTTGTCGCGATCCTGCGGCGCACTCAATGGCTTGAGCGCAAGCGTCACGCCGCGGCGTAGCATTTCGGCGCGCATCGGCTGCAGAAGCCACTCGTCGAGAGAATTCTTTTCGATAGCCACGGCCGCGTCGCCGAAGCGCGACGATGTCGCGAATGCATCCTCGATGACCTCGTCAGGCTTCCAGAAAGCGCCGATCGATGAGTGAACCAGAATCTTTGTCCCTAGCCGGCTCACCACCACACGCCCCGACCGGTCGCTCTTCTTCACATTCGTCGTGCGGGCCGGATCCGTGATGACCACCTTCGGCAACCACGGTGCCGGATCAACCGCGCATTCCGCGATCTGCTCGGTCTCGAACGGCTTGTCCTGCGTGCCGATCGCCAGCAGCATGTATTCCTGCATGAAGCCGCGAAGCTGACCTGCGCGCTCCATCTCGTCGCGCTTCTTGCGCACCCACTCCATCGGATAGCGATCGGGCCACAGCGCCACGGTCGATGGATCATCGATGTCGCCGTTGCAGACCGGAAAGCGCCGCGTCGTCCAGTCCGGGTTTTCGCGCAGCCTCGTCACGAGACAATCCTCGGCAAGCGGCGTCTGCGTGAAACGGATTTTTCCCTTCACCTTGTCCATTGCCGGCATCAACTCGAGATAGAGCTTGTTCATCGACGCCGCCACCGCCGCTGCGTCCTTCACGCGCTCCTTGTTCTCGATGTCGTCGAGGTACGCGCGGTCCGGCCGCAGGTCGTGCCACTTGAAGCCGCGAAGCTCCTCTTCCCACCCGTGCGCCTCGAGCAGCACGCCGTTCGGCAATTCGATCTGATGCTCGTTCCACTTCCGCCCGTCCTGCCTGAGTCTGCCGAAAAGGCTCTGCAACTTCATGTTGCGCAGCGCCTCGTGCTTGATCGCTTCAAGACGCTGGCAGGCCTTCGTGTAGGTCTCGCCGATAATCAGGCAGTATCCAAAATTGCCGAAGGCCGCTTCGAGCAGCAGAAACTCCTCCGACAGCGTCGACTTGCCGCCCTCCCGGAATGCCTCGATCAGAACGAACTCATCCTCCGCACGCCACAGGTCCATAACCTCGACGTGAAATGCGGGCGACGCCTGCGGATGACGATGCGGAAACATCATCGCTGACGCGAGTGCCCGATCCTCGGAAATCGCCTTGAGCAAGGCGGCGTTGCTGAGAGCCATGCAAATCCTCCGTTGCGAAGGATCATCGGTGTTTTTCCTGTGCGCAGATTGGACAGGTGCTCCCCGAATTCTGTGCACCCCGTCCGGCGGGGCCCCGGGCGGTCCCAGAGTTGCGAATCATTCTTATCCAACGCCGCTTTACCGAGGGTAAACCCGCACGAAATGGGCTCTTACACGACATTATCTTTATAATGTCGTGCAGCCTTGGCGGGCCGAACTACTACGGTGTGGCGCGTCGTGGATGGCGGCCGAACGCGTGTTTTCCGGGCTGGCATGACACCCGAACCGGCCACCTTCACCCTCTTCCGATCCCTCCTGTCGGAGCCTTTCCTCGCGCGTGTGCGTGCGCGTGAGGCGAGACGGCTCGACGGGATTATTTCCTGCGGTGGGGTCTCCGTTGCGTAGCAGTACGATGGCGCCGTTCACACAGGAGCCTGCGATGATGACCTACGCGATCTTCACGCCGAGCGGCGAGCCGTTGGCCTACTACTCGTCAGATGTGCCGCCGACGCTGGAGCAGATGGCCGATCATTGTGCGGAGGTGAACGGGTTCGCCGATCGTGACGAGTGGATGGCGGTGGCCGGGGTTCAGGCGATTGCATTTGCACCGGTGCATTGAAGTCGGTTATGCCCTGTAGAATTCCATCGCCGGGAGGGCCGGCATTCACAATTGGGAAACTACATGGCAACCTACAATCGAACTGAGGCTACGGAACGCGCTATTGAAATCGCGAGGCTGGCGGTTCAGGCTGGCGTGCTTCACCCCGTCGCTGTAGACAACAGGAGCAACCCGGAGGAATCCGGCAAAAACGCGGCGGCTTGGCTCGGCGGATTCGTCGCTGAACTGGCCGGACGCATCGAGAAGCTCTGACAGTGGCACCCGCCCGAATTCGGCTGGGCGGGCAATAACACGCTTAACCTTCTGCACAGGGCGTGACTTCCCACCCGCTAAAAAAGTGGTTTGTTAAGCCGCGGGCGGTATATCCGGATTCGTCGACCTGCTGCGCCCTTGTGCGTTCAGCCATTCCGGTCGGTCGTGGCGGGGCGACTCCACCATTCATCCACGTTTATTGAGCCGGCGCGACACCGGTGAATCTCAGGGCTGGGCTAATGGCCCCCGCTCGGCCTTCCTTCTACCCCGCTTGACCTATTCGCGGCATCTTTCTGCGGATGGCGCCTGAGCGCTTCGACGAGCCTCGCATCTGCACGTTCGACGCATGCGACACACCACAACGGACCACGATGGCGAACCATCTCGATCGTTGTCAGTTGCCACTCGGCACCGCACGACGGACAGATAACGGATTCTGGCTTCATCGAAAAAGAAGCCCCGACCTGCGGGGCTAAACTCTCATCGAGCGTTGGAGACGAAGACACTCTACGAATATTTCCTGCTCTCAGGCAGCGACGTTGGTGCGTCTGATGATGCTGTTCATGACGTCGCACAGCTCTTGCGCCGTGGGCGCGGCCGGCCGTGATGTGCCCGTCTGCGGCAGCACCTTCGACGTTCGCACGTACGTCCATGGACGCGGACCGATCGACGTCCGGTGCCGGTTCATCGCGCGCGCGCCGCGGACAACGTAGCCTTCAGCTATAAGCAACTTCAGGCATTTGCACGCGCAACCACCGGTGAAATCGCCGGCCGCGCAGATCTGCATCTGGGTGAGAGGGCCCGCGGCGTCGAGCAACGCGCATATTGCGCGGGTGCTCGAATCCTTCCTGTAGAGTTCGCGGATGGTTGGCATATCAGGACCCCACCCAGCTCGAAACGACGCGCTCCAGATCGCCGACCGAAGGAATGCCGAACGGTTTGTCAGTCGCTTCCTTTTCGCGCCGCCGCGCGCGCGTGACGACGGCTGACTGCGGAGTACTCGCCACAGGAGCCGGCATCGGCTTCGATGTCATGCGGTACTGGCGCGGGTAGCCGGCGCCGCAAACGAATCCTTCCTTCATCAGCGCCTGAACCTGCCGTGCGATCGCGCGAGGATGAACGCCGCGCGCCGCCGCGATCGCCGCGATGGTCATTCCGGGCGTGGCGCCGAGCAGCGCGCAGATTGCGCGTTGCGCCGAGCCTTCGCGTTCGATCTGCTTCATGGTCAGACCCGCGTGCCCGAAGCAATTAGCGCATGACGAAGATCCTGGATCGTCCCGGCAAGCGTCTCTGTGAGGTGTCGCGCGCGGTATTCGTCGCTGACCTCTCCTTCACGCTCCACCACGTCCGACGGTGTATCCATCACGCGCAGGCACCGTTCAAACGGCACGCGGAACGCCCGCCAGCCGATCTGCTTCAGCCAGTGATCGGCGCGCAGCTCATCGGCCGGAACGCCGTCGTATTCGATGCCGACCTGAAGCGCAACCTTCGCCTCCGGATTGCCGAAGCTGACGATGAACCCACCGACCGGCAACCGAGGCCAGAGCGGCAGTCCACAGGAACGAATGTCCTGCCACGCGCCAAATTCCGGCGTCGTGAGCACCGTCAGCCAGTCGGCGATCTCATACGGACAGGACCTGTTCCAGTCATCAAGGCCGAGTTCGACCCGCTTGTCGAGCATCGCGTAGTTGCGGCGAATAGCTTCCTGCCGATCCGGCATCGACATCGCGCCGGAGACACGCTCGAACGGATACGAACCGATCAGCTCGAATCGCCGCGTCAGAGATTCCCTCAGGTCTGCAACCGTGACGTACCCGTTCGAGATGGAATCAGTTTTCGACTTGTTCATACTGGTCTCCAGTTGCTTCGGAAAAGGCCACGTACACGTACGGCCGGCGGTAATGACTCGTGCTGTATTGCTGTGCCTGGGCGTTGAAGAAAAGCGGGATAGAGCGATTCTGGACATCGCCGTTGCGCTGCTTGTGCAGCGTCAGAAAGCCGTCGGGCGTCTCGTCGTCGGACAGTGCTTCGTCCTTCTGCGCCGACCACACAGCGAATACGTTGTCGGCCGCGTCAGTGATCACACCGGCGCCAGATACGTCCTGCTTGCCGGGTGTCTTGCGTTCGTCAGCTCCCTTGCGGGGATGGGCAACCAGATGCACGTGAGTGCCGTTGGCGCGCGCCCAGTTGGCCAGCTTGCGCATCGCCTCTTTCTGCGCAGTCATCGCTCCCGGCCCGTCCGACTGAACGTCGGTCATCATCAGGCTGTCGATCACGCAGTGGCGAATCCCGTACCGCCTGAACGCGTAGCCGAAAACAGTCAGCAGGCGGTCGATCGACGCCGTACCGATGAGGTTGAACAGCCACATGCGATCGCGCAGCCAGTCGGACATGGCGTCGAGATATCTGGGCGACGGACGGTCGAGGCCGCCGAGTTGTTTTGACAGACGCTTGCCCTGACGCTCGGGCGACATTTCGCCAGAGAAAACGACCGCGCGCTCGCCCTGCCCCATCAGCCCGATCAGTACCTGGTTGAGCAGCAACGATTTGCCGTGGCCGTTGTACCCGGTCCAAACGGTCACCTCGCCGGCACGGAATTCGAACCACACCTGGGACTGACCGCAGAGCTGGAGGAACGGATCATTTGCATCGACGTCGGCCGGATAAAACAGCGCCTTCACTCCCGACCAGAAGTCGGAGATCGAACGCAGTTCGTCCGGATCGAAACCGCGCGCCGCCGCACAGCAGCGCTCGAAATCCGTCGTGGTTGAGCCGGCAAGCAGGTATTCGTTCGCATCCTTCGATTCGCCGAACGTCACCACCCGGCAACGCTCCAGCCCCAGGCGGTTGGCTACCTCGCGGACGCCCTTGCGACCAGCCTCGTCGTTGTCGTAGCAAAGCAGGATCTCGCTGAAGCGTTCGAGCCGCTCCCAGTCGTTGTCGATCCACTGGTGATTTCCGGCGCCCGCGTTCACGGACAGTGCGGGCACGCCCACCTGATGCAACGTCATCGCGTCGATTTCGCCTTCCGCGATCGCGATTACGCGGCACGTCGGCTCGATCAGATCCCAACCGAAAAGACATGGCTCGGCGCCCGCCTCCTGCCGCATGTCCTTCTTGTCCGCCAGATTGCGGTATTTCGCGTTGATCAGTTCGGCGCCGCGCAGGTACGGAAAGACCGCATAGATCGCGTCGCCGCGGGGCTGCTCGACGATCTTGAATGCATTCACGGTGTCCATCGTGAGGCCCCGCGCGCCGAACCACTCTTCGAGCACAGACGTCACGCGCCGTGCCTTCGGGCGCTCCGGCCGCTGATACGTCGGCGCCTGGCGCTTGGGCATCTCGTCGCGAATGCCGAGGAAGTGCTTCGCCTCTCGCATCGCGTCCGCCACCGACAGCGCGCGGCACGCGCACCACAGGTCAAGCAGATCACCCGCCTCGTCGCTTTGGAAGTCCTTCCACACGCCGCGTTTTGCACCCGACAGGCACACGGACAGACTCTGCCCTTTCTCGCCCGCAGTACTTCCCGCTTTCCATTCCTTTCCCGACTTGCGTCCGTTCGGCAGGAGATGCTCGACGACCTGCTGGGCGCTATCCGCCATCGCCGCGGCCAGTTCCCGTGCGTTCATGCCGTGGTCTCCGGCCAAGGTTCAACGTTCGCACCAGCAAGCCTGCGCGTCGGTCGACCATCACGCCAAAGCACGGAATTGCGCTCGGTGCAGCCGGCGTTCATCGCGTCCCACTCATTGCGAAATCCAGCGCGAGTCCACCAGTTGTCAGCCAGCTCGGCAGATTGGAACGGCCCTTCCTGCGGATCCACGCTCTTCACATGCGCTTCGAAGTGACGATCGGGACCGAAGAATGTCGACGCCTGACGGACGTAACGCGTACCGACATTGCCGGCCGTTTTCATCGCAACCGCGTAAGCCTTCGTGGCCGACACGAGCAGATCAGCATGGATGCCTTCACGGACACGCGCATTCCACGCCTTCAAAGCCGCCTGCTTCGAATTTCCGCCTTCACGCTTCGGATACAGCTTCCACGCTTCTTCGAATTTCGAATCGCTCAAGAGAGAAGGATTAGTTGACGGATTAAAGGACGGATTGGGTGCAACTGCTGCACCCCGTTCCTGCGTCATTTGCACCTCGTTCCTACAAGGATTGCACCCCGATCCGTCGAAATCTGCACCCCGTTCCTCACGACCTGCAACCACTGCACCCCGAGACATATTCAAGTCGTAGCAGATCGGACGTTGATCTGCGCGCTCCACATACGCGGCGACGATCGCCTGATTGCCTCTGACGATCACGCCTCCTTGCTCAAGCGAGGCCAGCTTCGACCGCACGGTACGCTCGGAAAGTCTCGTGTGTTCGACGAGAGTGTTGACCGACGGAAAGGCGTTCTTTCCGACGCGGTCTGCGTAATTGGCAAGGCAAAGCAACACATGCCTCGCCGACGAGTCCTCGACAATCTGCTGTTCCATCGACCACGCCATAGCCTGGATGCTCACGTCGGCCTCCGAGTCGATTCAAGGAGCGCCAGTTCCATAGAGAGACGCTGATCGGCACTGCGTGCGCGGATTTCGCGGGTCATCTCGCAGCAGCACACGCGCTGCCACAAGCCGGTAGCCGAGGGCGATTTCATCAACATGCCGAGAGCAGAGATTCGGGCCTCACGCTCAGCATCAGTTCGCGCCTGGCCGGTCACTTCGATGTGGTCTACCGCGTTAATCGACCAGACGTCGAGGCGCGGCTGCCTGAATGTGCGCGGCGCGCGCACGCGTACCTGTGAGGTCTGCATGGCGGACCCTCAGGCCACTTCGTTAACTTCAGGTTTGACGATGTAGCCGAGAGGGTTTTCCAGATACCTGTGAATTTCTTCGTTTTTGTAAACCGTGCATTTTTCCGAGAGACGAATTGGAGGCGGTGCCTTGCCAGCCAGGCACAACTTGCGCCAGGTCTCTCGCCCTACAGGCAAGAACGGTGCGATCTGCGACCACTTCGACAGACCGATCATTGGAAGAGACGCTCCGGCCTCGGCGTTGCCGGTCTTATTGCTGCCCGATCGCATATGTACCCCTCAGGATGACTAAACGGTTCACACTTTCCCGTGGTTGCCCGCGACTCGCAGACGCCCAAAGTTAAGATTTTTCTACCAAAATGGTAGGTTTGCCGCTATAGTGCCTTCATAACGAAGGCACAGTGGAAGTATAGATCGCCACCAAATTGAAGGCAACTTCATTTTGAAGGCAATTTGGCGGCACGGAGGGAAAATGGCGACTCAAGACGAGTACATCAAGACGGCGCTGCGCTTGCCGCGGCACCTACACGCAGACATATCCGTTAGCGCGGAGAACGCAGGACGCTCGATGAACGCTGAAATCATCGAACGGCTTTCGAAAAGCTCGGATATGAGCCACCTGCATCGGGTGATTGAACAACTGACGCAAACGATGGCGGCAGAAAGGCAAGGATTAAGAATTCAGCTCGGATGGGCACTGATGCTTTACGAGCAGACAATAAGGGCACTTGATGAGGCTGTGCTGTTGGCAGAACAAAACAATGCGCCGCCCGAAGAAATTCGACGCCTCCAAGGAGAAATTGAGCACGCCCAAAAGTATGTAAAGACGATGGAGCCAGCTGCGGATAGATTCTTGCGGTAATTCACTGCCGCGCCAGCAGGGTAAGGGAGCCCTGCTTTCGCCCCGTCGGGCTAGGCGCGGTTGCAAACGATTATGCCAACCTTCTCAACCGCTTTCGAGAACGTCGTTGATTTCGTGGAAAGTCCGCACGGCAAGTAGTAAATGACGGGCCATCCGTTTTGTAGCCTCGTCGATCCTTGCAAGCCGCTGTTCGGCCGTCTCAACGGCGTCGCATTGCGGCCGGAAGCTCAGCACGGTGGCGTCAGCTGCGCCTGGAACCGGGCGCGTTGTGCGACGCCCCGGCATCCGTCTGGTCGGCAGGACATGGACATTGTTAGTCATGGCCCACCTCGGATTGCGTACGGCGGTTGCGACGCTTGCGCGGCGGCGGCACAAGGCCCGGAATAAGCGCCTTGAATGCCTGGTATTTTTCGTCGCGCCTCGCAGACCAATACATCTCGTGCTGGCGATTTAACGCAGCGATGCCCTCCTGAGTTCGCTGGTACAGCAACCTTCCCAGCTTCATATACTGAAGCCGGATAGACTCGTCTGGCCAATTCAAACGCGGATTCGTCACGCGCAACCACCAGTTGTCACACTCGACAAATTCACGCTGCCGACCTTTCGCACCTTCCGGCCGCTCGCGCTTCAGACAGAAGTCGATTCCGTTCGCTTGCCAGCAAACGCTGGCGAAGCCGGTCGGCCATTCGGTTCCCGGGGGGATCACACCCTCTCCCTCCAGCTGAGCACGCGTGCCGACATATACGGCCATCGCGATGTCAGAAGGCCGCAGGAGGATAGTTAGCTCGCCAAGGCCGGGAGAACGGCAATCAACCGCAGATGAATTGTCGACGCCCGATGCGTCGGTGGTGGGCAATTTCTTAAGCATGACTGGCTCTCCATACGAGATCCATCAGATTCGTCGCGAGCTTGCCCTGCTCGGCGCTCAAGTCGGCTATCGTGCAGCGAATGGGCAAACTGTCCTGAGTGTCATCGTCCAACGCTGCTTCCATGAAGGCGAGCACGTTGCGAATTTTCCAGGCCAGCGCCGATTCCATGCTTAGGAATTCTCCGACTCGGTTCAACGTATGAGCGTCCGCGGCGAACCGCTTGACGCCGTCTGTCAGCCCTTTTAAGAAATCGCTCATCATCGAGTTGACGAGTTCACCAAATTCCTCTTCAGACTGCCCGCACGCGTTCGGAACGTTTGCGTTCATCCAGCCGGTCCACAGGTCCATCGCCACTGTGGAAACGGCGTCATTGTCGGCAAGAATCTGGCGGCCGGCAACGCGAGCGCGTTCGATTGCCTCTTCACGGGGAAGCGAGGATAGATTGATGGGTTGTTGTTTGCTTTGCTCAGAACGAGCCGGGGCTCTGGTAGACATGGATTGGACTCCTACTTTGAATAGAAGCCCGCATCTCATCGCCAAATGAGGTGGGCGGGCACATGACAAGGTTGGCGAACCGGTAAGTAGGAAACCGGCATGCGCTCGCGCGCATCCCCATCATGGCCCACCCATAAACTGGGTACGCGATGATACTACGGACGAAAAAATACCGCCTGGTGGCGGTTCGTCCGCCCACTTAACTCAGGTCGCCAAACCCGACCGCTGTTGTCTCAGCGATGACTGAAGCATAGTGAACGCCGCGCGAAACGTCAACTGCGATTTGACGATTTTGCAAGATATTAGGCGGACCTAATGAAAGTCATGCGGACACAAGCGGCGCTTGTATCCACAAGTGGCTAGTAGCATTGCTATTCATCCGCGCACAGGATTTTCCGGGCCATTAGGCACCTAATCGTCGAGCCAGACATTTAAGTCTCAAGGCGAGAGCTCGAGGTTTCGTGTCCACACAACTTTGGTTTAGTGGACTTACAACTCTTTGGTTTAGTCCGCTGAATATCGCCCGCTCAGCCCACCCGCCACTCGATTGGTGATGCAGCAAATTGATTCTCTCGATGACATGCATGTCTATCAACATTCGATTTCATCACGCTCCGCTCGCCAAAAAATATCCTAGTGCAGCCTCGGGGCTCCGAGGCGTTAACTCATATTGGAGATGGAACGTGGCAAATACGAAGAAGGCGGTACTGAGCAAGCGCTCGAGATTGATCGAACTCATAAAAGCCAAGCCGGGAATTACCTCGCGGGAGCTTGCGGAACAGGTAGGCTTTGACTCATCAAGCAAAGTTACGACGGCACTATGGCATCGCGTGCGTAGCGGGCACATCATCACGGAACGAGTTCCTCACAACGGTTTCAATGTCAACGCACATTACATGGCGGATCAAATACCTCCCGACGCGGTAGAGCGGATCAACCAGCGACTGGTGGACGCCGCCGATGTGATACCGGCAGCAAAGTCACCGGAAGCACGCAACAGCGTGTTCGATGTGCCGAGTATCAAGCGATCAGCGAAGCGGCCAAACAAGCAGCCGTCTCCCTCTCGTCTTCACCCGCCGATGACGCCCACATCGGTATCGTCACGTGCAACATCACGCGAATTCGCGTGTGCCATCACAAACGACGGTAGCCTAGTATTGATGCGAGCGGGCGAGATCCAGTTCTCGCTTACGGATGTCGAGGCAGCGACGCTGCAGAGTTATCTGGTGAAGCGGGCCGCAGCGAGTCTGTTCGCGAACATGGCTTGATGCGATTGCCGGCGACACGGCGCCGGCAGATGCATCAGGTCGACATGCAGACGCATGGTGTCCGCGGCTGGACGCCTCAGGAGGCGGAACTGACTTTTGCGTGCACGTCCGGGTAACATGACGCATACCGCCCATGGAGGCGAAATGCAGAACGGTCCGCTTTTCCACGTCTTGCTGGATCATCTAGAGGCGATCGACGCGCCGCCCATGGAGATCCAGCGGTTTGTCGACCGTTGGCACCGCCTGAAACCGCACGAGGCATTCCCCTGCCCTGTCTGCTTTCTCGCCGGCGAAGAACAGCCACTTGCCGCATTGCCGGCGCAGGGACGTGTCGAACCCGTGAAGTGCCCCACATGCAGAACGCAGTTCAATATACCCATCGACGAATTATGAAGGCGCCGACTCTTGGTGACGCCCGCGCCGAGTTGCTCTTCCAATCGGTCACGAGGCAGATCGTCGGGGGCACGCCTTAAACTCTTGCTGGAGGCGCCGTGAATGATACAAACGAGGGACAGGGGTCCGCTGCGGGTCGCTACCAAGCGGCGACCGCTATCGACGAGGGCTGCAGCGAAGCGATCCGCGTTTGCGCCGCCATGATTGATGCGGCCGACGCAATTGGTGCCCACTCCGAACTCTGCGAGATTAGGGAAGCCATCTTGCGCCTCCATGTTGTCGCCTCCGCAGTGCTTAGCGAGGCGAACCGGATGCGGCAGAACTGATTAGCATCATCACCATTCAGCACCTTTCAACGTCGGCAGATTCCCTATACTTAACGTATTCGGCCGCCATTGCGCGGCACCCCCAGGTTGCTGACCACCATGCGAAGCGCACACGGTAACTTTTTGATCGATGCGGTTCCATGCTTTTCAATAGGCAGATTTTTTGCGCAGGCGCGCGTGTTTCAATCGCGAGCGACCGCCGGGCAGGACATCGAAATCTGCGCCAGCTTCGACTTGCCCGACTTTGGTACCGAGGCGGAGGCGATTTCGTGCGGCAAAGCGTGGGCCGTCGCGTTGATTGATCGAGGCGTTCTGGATATCGTCATCGATAAACCAAATCTGGCTCAAGATGAGCGCGCCTTAAAATCGAATGACGACGCCCGCGCCGAGCTACTTTGCTACCTCGTCGTCGCGCAACTCGTCGCGATGGCCCGCACCGGCGAGTGGCTGCGCACCGATCACCTGGTTGAATCAGGACGCATCTGGTGCAAGGCAAATGGAGCGCACTTCGATTGGCAGGAGCGGATCGCGCTCGGGCAGATAGCGGCCGAGATGGCGCCGCAGGTGATGGAGACGTTCGGGCTTACGCGGGAGCGGTCGTTGGTGCCACTATTTCGCGACGGCTGGATGCTCGACTACGCGTCGCCAGTGGTTTGCGGCATCCACGAGGTTTGCAGGGTGCGATTGGAACGCTCGGCATAGCCTTGATGACGGCAATCTGATTCAAGGCGACCTAGGAAAATCCCTAGTTTTTTCGCCCATTGAGCGCTGGCACCATCACTCCGTCGCCAGTACTCTCAGCTCGGCGATGACACAAATCCCTTAAAGGGCCGCCGATGTGCGGCCTTTTTTTGCGGCCGGCGGCCCCCCGCGTATCGGCGCGGCTGCAGACGTGGGGACAGCTATGAGCGCCCTCTCAGACGAGGAACATGTGCGTGCCGAAGGCGGTACTCCTTGCCGAGCCAAGGTAGCTTGTCTATCTGGTACATTTGTAGTTATACCGGCGGCCGGAGCCGTTGCTATCATTTCGCCGCACAGAAATTTATACCCCGCGTCAAATTGCAGACAAGATCTTTTGAGCTTGATTAGCAAGAAGTCGTTCCAAAAAGCAGAAAATCCGGAAAATTTACTACTGCAATGAGTGATACGTTAAATCTTTCCCCCGAAGTCCTCCACTGGGCCGCCAACCAAGTCGGCGACTCGCTGGAAGACATCGCGCGAACGATTTCGAAACGATCCGCAGATAAGATCATTGCGGGCCACCTGACGCCGTCTCAGGCCGTGAAGTTTGCTGCCGCCGCAAGGGTTCCGTTCGGTTACCTGTTTCTTCCAAGACCTCCCGCACCACGCGTTCGTCCCGAGCTAGTCGATTTTCGAACGATCCATGCGGCGGCAACACCGCTGTCGCGGGATTTCTTCGAAGTGTATGACGATGTTAAGTTTAAACTCGCCTGGTACAAGGATTTCCTCGAGCGAGAAGGCGCAGAGCCGTTGGCGTTTGTCGGGCAGGGGCGTCGACAGTCTCTGGGTTCGGTGCAACTCGCCGCGAACATCCGCCAAGGGTTACAACTCGACAGCGGCGCGATGGCCAAAGCAAGTACACCGGAAGACCTTTTCGGTTACTTGGCTGGACGGGTGGAAGCTACCGGCATTCTTGTCTTTAAAAACGGGATCGTTGGCAACAATACTTCGAGGCCATTGTCGGTCGCAGAATTCCGCGGATTCGCCATTAGCGATCCGGTTGCACCGGCGGTATTCATTAATGGCAGGGATGCGCCTGCTGCATGGATGTTCACGCTCATGCATGAGGTCGCGCATATATGGCAAGGCGATAGCGGTGTATCGGACGCAGCAACGACCTCGGTTAATAATGACGAGCGATTCTGCAATGCCGTCGCGGCGGAGGTGCTTGTGCCATCCGTGGAATTCACCGCATTGTGGGAGAAGACCAATGGTAATCTGACTGAGCGTCTCAATGCGATGAGACGCCATTTTAAGGTCAGTCTGCTCGTGCTCGCGCGGCGTGCACTTGAATTTCGGTTCATCGACGAATCGCTTTACCGGGACGTCTATCTGACTTCTCAAAAATCCGCCTCTAAAGCGGAAGATAGTGGGGGTGGGAATTTTTATGCAACGCTTGCGGTTCGGAACAGTAAAAAGCTGGCAAAGCGCGTTGCGTCGCTTGCAACTTCGGGGAATATCAGCCTGCGAGAAGCCGGCCAGTTATTGAACACAAATCCCAATAATGTTGTGACCTTCTATGAGAAGCAGCGTGCGCTACCTGCTTGACTCCGACGTCCTAATTACCGCGAAAAACCTTCATTACAATCCGAAATTCTGCACGAACTTCTGGATGTGGATAGCTCACGCGTTCCAGCAAGGCATTGTCTACAGCATTGACAAAGTGCGCGACGAACTGTTGAACGGAAAGGAGGACGATCCGCTTCGTACATGGGCTTCCCAGCCCGCGTTAAACGGATTCTTTTTGGATAGCCTCGCCAGTACGCCGAAGTGGCAACAATTGGCTGGGTGGGCGGTGGAAAGGCAACCTCCATTCCAAGCCGCCGCATTGGACAAGTTCCTCGACGTCAAATCCGCAGACGCGTGGCTAATTGCGTTCGCGGCCAATAACCCCGGGTTTGTGATTATCACGAACGAACAATCCGCACCCGAAAGTCGAAGATCGATCAAGCTGCCGGACGCGGCCGCCGCGGTCGGCGCAGCAACCATGTCTTTGTTTGATGTGCTGTCCAACCATGCCATCGGCGATTTTGCGTTTAAGGTGTAGAGCATAGGAACCGCACCCGTATTTCCTTTGGAGACGGCTTTTAGGGGTACTGGTGGGGGTATAAAAATCAGGAAATCGGCCGGAGATCCCTTCCAGCCTTGACGTATGATTTCTGTCAGGGACCAGGAACTCGGCGGCAACTCGGCCGAAACCCTTTCCCAGCAAGGTCTTCAAGGTCCAATTAGTGTCCGTGGTGCACCCAGAACTGTACCAACGGGTGTACCGGCGATGCCCGCCTGCTTTCTCGCCGGCGAAGAGCAGCCCCTTGCAGCATTGCCGGCGCAGAAACGCCTCAAACCCGTGAAGTGCCCTGCATGCAGAACGCAGTTAAATATTCCATCGACGAATCATGAAGTGCGCACTAGCAGCGCGCACCACGCACATCATCGACCAAAGGCACAACGGCTAGCGTGAGCAGAACGATAGCGAGCGGCACGCTCGATATAAATCCGAGATATTTAAAACCGATGGCCCCCGCCAGACCGCCGGCAATAAACGAAAGAAGCAGCGAGCCGAGCAGCGCGAGCTTCTGCATATCCGCCCTGACGGCCCCTTCCCCTGCAATCGACCGCGAATTCCAGTAGAGCATCTTGCCCAGTTCGATGCCGACATCCGTCACCAGGCCGGTGACGTGGGTCGTACGAATCTCCGATCGCGAAATCTTCGTGATCATCGCATTCTGTAGACCCATAACAAAACACAGGACGCAGACGGTGGCAGGCACGAAAAGAACCCGATGGTGTTCAAGGTTCGAGCCGAGCAGCCCGAAGCACAGCAGCAGAATTGCTTCAATCGCGAGCGGGGTCGCGTAGATGCTGTGCAGATTCCGCCGACGACCCCAATTGATCAGGATCGCAGATGCGGCCGCGCCAACAAGAAACGAAAAAAGCGAACTGAGCCCCGAAACGAAAAGGCCTGCCTCGCCAAGCACGGCATTATCAGCAAGCGACGAGACGATCCCGGACATGTGCGAGGTGTACTGGCCGACGGCCAGAAATCCGCCCGCATTGGCCGCCCCGGCGACAAACGCCAGTGAACGCCCCAAACGACGGTTCGTCACGTCGGTACGTTCCGGTGCCGTAAAGCCACGAAGATAATTGATGGGCATTCTGAGCGCTCAATTGTGCCGCTTGTGCGTACCGTCCGTCGGACGGCCTGACGCCGAAGATCGTAGCATGCGCGAGAATGACATCCGGCATGGCATTCTGCTGCCGGCCCGGCCACCCGCTTCTACAACGAAGCGATGGCTCTTGAAATGTCCGTACGCACGACGCGTCCGCGTACAGGGTAAACGGGGGACCAGCCAAGCTATCAGCAGTTGCCAGGTTTGCCCACAGAAGCCCCGTGCGCCTTCCGCTGCGGGGCTTTTTGCTGGCGTCATTCGCCCCGGGCTGCGGAGACAATCATCCGCTCGCGGCAGGACACAAAAAAACACCCGGGCAACACCCCAACGGGCGCGCCGGGCCAACCACAACCATCCCCTTCAAACGCGCGGCGCTTCCGTGCGAACGGTCCCAACCCCCATATCACGACCAGATGAAATAGCCGAATTCCCCGAGAGCATGCAGTCGATGAACGTCTGCGCTCGCTTCTCGGCATATCTAAACGCATCTTGCTCAGACAAAAATTCCAGTTGCTCTGGAAAACTTGCAACCTTTTGTACGGGCTGATTGGACGAACTGATAGTCCAGGACACCTTGTACCGGCGTCCGACATTGTGCAAACACAAAGTCTTCCCGGTCGTGACCTGAACGTCGATCCCGAACCCGCGATACGGTGCATAGGATTGGCAAGCCATGATCACTCTCCTGACGCGACGGTCCGCGTATGCATTCAAGATCGCGCAACCGCCATGCCCCAGGACGAAACGCCAGGGAAAACACCATTCCCGCTCAGAGACGCCGCGCGAAAAAGCTGAGCAAAAAAAAGCCGCGGCAATGCTGCGGCTCAAAACACACACACCGCGCTCGGGGCGCTGATGCGAATCGTTATCTTACAGACACCTGTCGTCAAATATAACCAGGGATTTCGTATGATGGCTGCGGTCGGCCGGCCGTGCGGCCGCACCATTTCGCTCCGCGCGGCGCGGGCACATCACTGACGGAAGCCGTGATCCGCTACTGCTCGATATACATGCGCCATTCCGGAAACTGCTCGAAAAAGCTTTGGCTCACGTAGATCTGGTACAAGACCGGCAAGCTACTGTCGGTGGCGGTCCCGGGCTCGCTCAGAACAGTCAGTCCGGGATCGACGCCGGAGACGCTCGCCCACGCAGTGAGATCGTCCGGCAGGTCGGCGGCTTCCTCGCGCGGTACACGCAATTTGATCGGTTTCATTGCATCTCCGACAAATGGTGAAGGGTGACTACGGAAATATCATACAAAGAAGCGGTGTGCTGATGCCAGCAATCTCCAGAGAAGACAATCTGCGTGGATCACGGAACGACAATGAGCCACAGAAAATTGACAACCAGGCCCGAGCCCACGCGCACATTCAATACGATACGTTGCGCCCTTTCGAGCCGAGCCCGCGAAGCCTGGTCACCGCGGCGCGCAACGGTGCCGTCATTCGCCAGGATGTCGACGACTCGAGCGCCCTGATCGTCGAAGTCCTCGATGCAATCTCCTCCTGCATCGCAACAACCTTTTCCTGCATGGCTGCAACCGTCTCCTGCATTGTCACAACCTGCTCCTGCGTCGTCGCAACCTTCTGCCGCGCTTCCTCAAGCGCCGCTTCGGCCTCAGCGAGACGCTCCGCTGTCTCGATCGCGCGCGCCTCCAGCTCGGCATCCACAGGTGCGCTGTAGAACTCCTCGGTCGTAAGTTCCACGCGAGGCGGTTCCTTGCGAAGCACAATGATCATCTCTCCGCCGGTTTCGCCGAGCGCCGGCACAAAATCGACGAGATTGAATTCGAGGAAACCCATCATCAGGATCGGCTTCAGGACTTTGGACACAATCGTGCCGCTCTCGAAAACGTGGCTGTGAATACCGACATGCGGAGGCGCCTCCAGCTTATGCCTGATACGGTTCATATCGAGCTTATCGGCCACATCCATTGGCTTGTTGACGAATGCTTCGTCGTAATAGATCTCGCATTCGATTTGATGTTCGCGCGGAATGTTCTCGACACCGGCGACATACTCGGCCACGAAATGACTTAGCGCCGTGTCCGGTCTGTATTTGTCGAAACTGAACTTCTTGTCGGGCAGTGCAAGAAACAGCACTCCGCCGGGCCGCATCATGTCGCATAGATCGGCTAGCCATTGAATCATGTTGGGCGCGTGCTCCATCACATGATTCGCGATAACGTAGTCGAACTTATCGCTGATGTACTCGCCGTACCGATTCGAATGAACCACGTAGTCGATTTCGGGTATGTCGACGATCATGTCCGGGTGTGTGCACTCCCGGACCAGTTGCTCCCTGTCTTTCCAGTCCAGATATCGCACGTCTGCTTCCGACTTGAAGACGGTCGGCTGATCATACGGTCCTATCTCGAGGCCGATTCCCGATAGATCGGTATGTTTCAGGAGATGCCCGCGGCGCAGCGTCGTAACCAGATTCATGAACTACCTCTCGGCGTTAGAACAGGCAACAGTGCAACTTAGCACGTCTTACACGGCCGCCGAAGCAGCCAACTCGTTGCTGACTCTATTTCTCGCGGAGGCGGCGATTCACGCCATCGTCACGTTTCGCCGCCACGCAAACGCACTTGCATCGGCCGGTTTTCGAAGGCAAATCAGGGACGGACTGCTGAGCCGTGAGGACCTTCGCAATAATGAGCGCCGCAGCTAACGGCGTAAGTGGGTAAGCCAACGCCTGCAACGAGAAGTCGAGCCTGTCTCGCTATCGCGCGGAACTCTTTGCTGCCTCGCGGAGCGATGAGCGTAAAAACAGAAGACAGAGAGGCAAACGCGAGATCCACGCAAAAGAACGCGCAGCGGGTCCAACTAAACGACGACCGGCCGACGAAACTCGCCGCCCGGCCGCATGCATCGATTACGACGGACGCTTAGGAATATCCAGTCCCTTCGCCACGGCCGGACGCGCGACGAACGCGGCCAACACGCGTGTCACGTTCGGGAAGTCCTGAATGCCGACGAGATCGCCTGCCTCATAGAAGCCGATCAGATTGCGCACCCAAGGGAACGTGGCGATATCGGCGATCGAGTACGCGTCGCCCAGAATCCAGTCACGTCCTTCGAGTTGCCGATCCAACACGCCGAGCAAGCGCTTCGCTTCGCCGATATAGCGATCGCGCGGACGCTTGTCTTCGTACTCCTTGCCGGCGAACCTGTGGAAGAAACCGACCTGGCCGAACATCGGCCCGATGCCGCCCATCTGGAACATGACCCATTGGATCGCTTCATAGCGGCCGGCGGCATCCTGCGGAATCAACTGGCCGCTCTTGTCCGCCAGATAAAGCAGGATCGCGCCGGATTCGAACAGCGGCAACGGCTTGCCGTCAGGCCCGTGCGGATCGATGATCGCCGGAATCTTGTTGTTCGGATTGAGCGACACGAACTCCGGCGACATCTGATCGTTGGTATCGAAGCGTACGAGATGCGGCTCGTACGGCAAGCCTGTTTCTTCGAGCATGATCGACACCTTCACGCCATTGGGCGTGGGCAGCGAGTAAAGCTGAATCCGGTCCGGATGCTCGGCAGGCCATTTCTTCGTGATCGGAAAAGCGGATAGTTCGGTCATGTGGCGGTGTAACCCTTGTGCGAATGTGGCGGCTTGAAAAGAGAATCGGGCCTCGGCCGCCGGCCGGACGACCGGCGGCGAAGCTCCAACTCAAGATCGCCAAATATAAACCGACTCGGCGCAACGCGTGCGGACGTGGCCCAACGCTCATATCGACACGCAAGGTTTTACAGCTGACCTGTAACCGGCGGCTCGCGAACGCCGGACGCGCGGGCTAACCGGCACTCACCACAAATCTTTGGTCGCCGTGCCGGCGCGCAAGTTATAACCTTCCCGCCACAAGGACGCGCCGACGCTCAGCAATAGCGTCTTCTGCTCGCCGTCGAGCAGGTCCCAAGCCGCCGCCAGCCAACTGGCGAAGCTAGCGCAGGTCTGCTCCAGGTCGACGGGCGTTTTGCCCTCGAGGTATTGCCGTTCGAACATCGAAAGAACTTTTTCGGGTGTCATGGGCGCCGTCTCCGTATTGGATGCGCCAAGTCTAAAGGCGGCGCACCGCATGCGGAATGCTCCCGACGCCAACCCCGGGTTACTCCCAGGCAAAATCCGCCACCGGTCGAAAAAGTCCGTTGTACGACGCCAAAGCGTCGGCAAAAGGAAAAGGCGCCGTAGCGCCTTCTCCGTCGGCCCTGTCGCAAGCCAGATTACGGCGCGTTGCGCTTGGCGTTGTCCTTGGCGTCTTCCTTAGCGTCGCCATAGGCCTTCTGCACCTTGCCCGCGCCTTGTTGCAGATCGCCCTTGATTTCCTTGCCCGGATTGTCCGTGGCCTTGCCAACCGCTTCGTTGACCTTGCCCTTGACTTGCTCGGCCACACCCTTCACCTGGTCCTTGTTCATGTTCGGCTCCACTATTTGGAATGCCGGCGCGACATTACGCCAGTATCCGTATTCAGCAACGGGTGTGCCCATGCCTGCGCGCAGCCGGTTTTCTCCAGCGCGCACCGCGAAAAAATATTTTCAAAGAGGCCTAAAGTTCCGCCACGGCCTGCCGTAAAGGTGCCAAGGAGAAGCCATGGACCGCAAACCCATCACGCTTTCGGGATCATCCCAAGCCGCATTGATCGATCGCGACATTGCGCACATTGCGCGTGTGATGCGGCCGTCTTTACACGGCGATCTGGGCGGCCCGATCCTGCCGGCCGGATATTGGCGCAAGCGTCTCTACCAGTTGCTCGACGCCGGCAACTTGTCCCACGCGCAACTGTGCACGGTCGACAGCCTCCTGCTTCAACTCGATCAATACGAAGCCGAACCTCAACTGGCGTGGGACGCATTGGCGCCAGCCACCGCCGCGCTGTTCCCACCGCCCTACCCGGCTAGCGCCAGCCACCCGGCCTGACATGCTGAGCGCCTGAACCCTGCTCTTTCCGGCCCGGCGGCAGTCCATTTGCGCAACGTAAAAAAAGGCCGCGAACCAGGTCGCGGCCCCAACACGTCGCAACGCAGGGAATCGCGTCACGCCGCAAGCGTACACGCGCAACTGTGACAGCCACATTTAGCCGCGGACTTGCTCCGAGCGGGCGTTCCAGACCTGGAAATTTTCTGCCCAAGCGACGCAAAAAATAGGGAAATGGGACGACCTTAGGTCATAATGTCCGCAAAAATTCCCAGCAAGGACGCCCGTGACCCTCGCCGCACCGCTCGCACTGCTCAAGCAAGCGCGCGCCCGCTTCACTCAACGCGAAATCGCCGCGCATGTCGGCAAGGACATCAAGACGGTACGTCGCTGGGAAAAAGGCGAGACGCAGTGCCCGGCGATGCTGGAACCGGCCTTGCGCGATCTGCTGCAAAACCGCGCGCGGACCCGCGGCAGCGTGGGCGGCGACGCCCAGTTCCGCTTCATCGATCTGTTCGCGGGAATCGGCGGGATTCGCATGGGCTTCGAGGCGCACGGCGGCGACTGCGTCTTTACGAGCGAGTGGAACGACTTTTCGACCAAGACCTATCGCGAGAATTACCCCGGCGGCGGTGAGCATGCGCTGATCGGTGACATCGTCTCGTTTGCGGCTGAAGACGTGCCGAGCCACGACGTTCTGCTCGGCGGCTTCCCGTGCCAGCCGTTTTCGATTGCCGGCGTGAGCAAGAAGAATGCGCTGGGCCGGCCGCACGGTTTCGAATGCACGACCCAGGGCACGCTCTTTTTCGACGTTGCGCGGATCATCGCCGCAAAACGCCCCGCCGCGTTCCTGCTGGAGAACGTGAAGAACCTGCTCTCGCACGACAAGGGCCGCACCTTCGACGTGATCCTGCAAACCTTGCGCGACGAACTCGGTTACGAAGTGCACTATCGCGTGGTCGATGGCCAGCATTTCACGCCGCAGCATCGGGAGCGGATCATCATCGTCGGCTTTCGCGGCAAGACTGCGTTCTCGTGGGACGACCTGCGCCTGCCGCAAGACGGCCCGCGTCTCGGCTCGATCCTGCATCGCACGGACGGCAGCGAGCCGGTGCTGCCGTGGGACCACGATCGTTTCTTCGATCACACGAGCCGACGCGTGCAACCCAAGTACACACTCACGCCGAATCTCTGGACTTACTTGCAGAACTACGCGGAGAAACATCGCGCGGCGGGCAACGGCTTCGGCTTCGGCATGGCTTATCCGACCAGCGTGACGCGCACGCTGTCGGCGCGTTATCACAAGGACGGCTCTGAGATTCTGGTCTATCAGGGCGAGTCACTACGTCCACGCCGCCTCACGCCGCGTGAATGCGCGCGGCTGATGGGCTTTCCCGATACCTTCCGAATCCCGGTGAGCGACACCCAGGCCTACCGGCAGTTCGGCAACAGCGTCGTGATGCCGGTGATGCGCGAAGTGGCGCGCATCATGCTGCCGCATGTGCAAGCCCTGCTCGCCGAGGAGACTCGCCATGGTTCGAAGCAAACGCCCTCGCTGTACGCGTGAGCGGTCAGTCGGCACGGATCGCCGGCGCGTTGGCCCGTTCTTCAAGCGCTAGAAGAGATGGTCGATATCGTCGATAGCGCAACCCGCAGCCGGATGATGTCCGGCATTCGCGGCCGCAACACCAAACCGGAAATTCTGATCCGCAGCCTGCTGCATCGGCAGGGCTTTCGCTTCCGTCTGGATGCGCGCGATCTGCCGGGACGCCCGGACATCGTCTTGCCGCGCTACCGCGCCGTGGTGTTGGTGCACGGCTGCTTCTGGCACGGCCACGACTGTCATCTCTTCAAATGGCCGCAAACGCGGCCGGAATTCTGGCGCGACAAGATCGGCCGCAATCGCAGCAACGACGACAAGGTTTGCGCGGCGCTGCTCGCCGGCGGCTGGCGCGTCGCGGTGGTATGGGAATGCGCTTTGCGTGGCGCCAATCGCGATATAGAAGGTGTCTTGCAGCGGCTCGTCGAGTGGTTGAAGAGCGACGCGCCGAGCTTCGAGGAACGCGGCTGAAAGCCGCTTGTAGTCCGCCCGGCTCTCACGAATTCGAAGGCCGCTGGTGATACACTCGATTGGCTAACTCGGGGTACTTCCGCACGGCGCCCTGCCCTGCAAACCGGTTGCAAAACCGCACGCCCCGACCATCCCAGAACCACTCAAGAAGGGAGGCACATCATGGCCGATTTCCGTCTCTGGTCCGACGAATTTCCCACCAACGGCTTCATGCCGAAAGCCCACGAATATCACGACAAGGCCTTCGGTGTAGACGGCGAGAACATCTCTCCCGCGTTGCAGTGGGAGGCGCCGCCACCCGACACGCAAAGCTTCGCGCTCACCGTTCATGATCCCGACGCGCCTACCGGCAGCGGTTTCTGGCACTGGGTCGTGGTGAATATTCCGGGTGACGCCCGCTCGCTGCCGCGCAACGCCGGCAAGGCGGACGGCTCGCTGCTGCCGCAAGGCGCGCTGCAAGTGCGCAACGACTACGGCACGATCGGCTTCGGCGGCGCCGCGCCGCCGCGCGGCGACAAGGCGCATCGCTACATCTTCCGTCTGCATGCGCTGCGGGTGCCGAATCTGCCGATCAACGCGGACACCACCAACGCGGTGGCGCGCTTCATGACCCATCTGAACGAACTCGACTCGACCACTCACACCGGCCTGTACGAACTCAAATAACGCGGAAGACGCGCTGGCCGGCGCGCCCAGGCGGCGCCGGCCGGCTCCTCGACGACGGCACGCGGCGCGCGCGACCGGCGAACCGCCCCACTAAAACTCGAACAATCGATGCACGTACAACCACCGCGCAAGGACGGCGCCGACGGCACCATCGCCGCCGATGCGGCCGACACACTCGCCCCCGACACATCGCTGCGCGACGACACCGAACAAGGTTTGCCCATTCCGCAGCGCTACTGGGCGATGCTGGTTATCGCGCTCTCCCTCACGCTTGCGGTACTCGACAGCGCGATTGCCAACGTGGCGCTGCCGACCATCGCGCGCAACCTGCACGCGAGCGCAGCCGGCTCGATCTGGGTCGTCAATGCCTACCAACTGGCGATCACCATCTCGCTGTTGCCGCTCGCCTCGCTAGGCGACCGCATCGGCTACCGGCGCATCTATCTGGCTGGGCTGATTCTGTTCACGGTGGCGTCGTTCGGTTGCGCGTTGTCGACTTCGCTGCCGACCCTCGCGCTCGCTCGCGTGATTCAAGGCTTCGGCGCAGCAGGCATCATGAGCGTGAACACGGCGCTGGTGCGCATGATCTATCCGCCCGCGCAGCTCGGGCGCGGCGTCTCGATCAACGCGATGGTGGTCGCGGTGTCGTCGGCGGTGGGGCCGACTGTCGCGTCCGGCGTGCTCGCTGTCGCCTCGTGGCCGCGGCTTTTCGCCATCAACGTGCCGATCGGCATCGCGGCTATCGTCGGCGGCTTCAAGGCGCTGCCGATGAACCCCGGCCACGAATCGCCCTACGACTATTTGAGCGCGGTGATGAACGCGTTCGTCTTCGGCCTGCTGATCTTTGCCGTCGACGGACTCGGCCACGGCGAGAGATTCGGCTACGTCGCGCTGGAAGCGCTCGGCGCGCTCGTGATCGGCTATTTCTTCGTGCGCCGTCAGTTGACGCAGCCCGCGCCCTTGCTGCCGATCGATTTGCTCAGGATTCCCATCTTCGCGCTCTCGATCGGCACCTCGGTGTGTTCGTTCTGTGCGCAGATGCTCGCCTTCGTGTCGCTGCCCTTTCTGCTGCAGGAAACGCTGGGCTTATCGCAAGTAGAGACCGGGCTGCTCATGACGCCTTGGCCGGCCGTAATCATCATCGCGGCGCCGATTGCCGGCGTGCTGTCGGACAAAGTGTCGTCGGGATGGCTGGGCGGCGTCGGCCTTGCCGCGATGACGGCCGGGCTGTTGCTGCTCGCCACGCTCGGCGCGCATCCGGACGCCATGCAGATCGCGTGGCGCATGGCCTTGTGCGGCGCGGGCTTCGGCATCTTCCAGTCGCCGAACAATCGCACCATGCTGTCCGCGGCGCCGCGCGAGCGCAGCGGCGGCGCAAGCGGCATGCTGGGCACCGCGCGCCTGACCGGCCAGACGCTCGGCGCGGCGCTGGTCGCGCTGATCTTCGGCATCGCGCCACAACATGGACCGACCGTCGCGCTTTACGTGGCCGCGTGCTTCTCGGCGCTCGCCGCGTTGATCAGCACGATGCGCGTCATGCCACGGGCCAACGTGCAACCGGCCTGAGTTCTCGCAAAAGATTTCTCCTGCCACACCAATACACCAATACAAAAAGGGCGTGGCTCGCGTCGTGCGAGCCACGCCCTTCTCTAGTAATTTTCACACCCGCCAAACAGACGACGTGACCAGCACGCGCGGCTGCAAAGCCAGCCGCTCGACCGTTAATCCCGCAACGACGACGCGGTCACGTCAGCGAGCTTTACCGCTTTGGCCGTCACCGAAGATGCCGTCGCGACATTGCGCAGATCCGCAAGGAAGGTATCGCGCCAGACGGACAAATTGTTCTCGCGCATCGGCGCCATCATGTCGGCATGGCGCGCCTGACGCTCCGCGAGCGGCATCGACAGTGCGCGTTCCAGCGCCTCGGCCATCTGCGACAGATCGAACGGATTGACGACCAGCGCGCCCGGCAGCTGCTCGGCGGCGCCGGCGAATTGCGACAGCACCAGCACGCCCGGATCGGCCGGATCCTGCGAGGCGACATATTCTTTCGCGACGAGATTCATGCCGTCGCGCAGCGGCGTCACATAGCCGACCTGCGATTGACGGAACAGCGCCATCAGCAGATTGCGCTCGTATTTGCGGTTCAGGTACTGGATCGGCGTCCAGTCGAGTTGCGCAAACCGGCCGTTGATGCGGCCCGCTTCGCCCTCGAGCGTCTGACGAATCCGCTGATAGGTCGACACGTCCGCACGCGTCGGCGGCGCGATCTGCACCAGCGACACGCGCCCGTGCCAACCCGGCGCGTTCAGCAGCAGCCGCTCGAACGCCTGGAAGCGCTCCACCAGACCCTTCGAATAATCGAGGCGGTCCACGCTCATGATCAGCTTGCGTCCGCGCATGCCGTCGCGCAGGCTGCGCACCGGCTTGCGGTCGGTGAACTGCTCGGCCGCTTTGGCGATCGCGTCCGGATAGATCCCGATCGGATACGCGCCCACTTTCAGGAAGCGGTTATACGCGTGCACCATGCCGTCCTCGCTCGAGGTGCCGTGCTGGCCGCGCTCGATAAAGTCGACGAACGACTGCCGATCCGCATCGGTCTGGAAGCCGATCACGTCATAGCTGCACATGGCCTTGACCAGTTCTTCGTGCGGCGGAATCGTGCGCAAGACTTCCGGCACCGGAAACGGAATGTGCAGGAAGAAACCGATCGGATTCTTCACGCCGAGTTCACGCAGGCAGCGCGCGAACGGCAGCAGGTGATAATCGTGGACCCAGATGATGTCGTCGGGCTTGAGCAGCGCCTTGAGCTGCTTTGCCAGCGTTGCGTTGACGCGCTGATAGCCCGCGTATTCCTGCCGGTCGTAGCGCGACAGGTCGTTGCGATAGTGGAACGTCGGCCACAGCGTCGCATTGGAAAATCCGCGGTAGTACTGGTCGTAGTCACGCTTGGTGAGGCCCACCGTCGCGTACGTCACATTGCCTTGTTTTTCTATCACCGGAGCGCTCGGCTCACTTACCGTTTCGCCGCTCCAGCCGAACCAGACCCCGCCGCTTTCCTTCAGCGCGTCCAGCACGCCGATAGCGAGACCGCCCGCTGCGGGACGGCCTTCCTGAGTCGGCGCGACACGATTCGATACCACGATCAGTCTGCTCATTGGTGCTCCACCTAGTTCAGTTGTTTCGTTGCATACGGATATGTGCCGAAAAGGTGCATGCAAGTCGCGTGCCGTTTTTAGAGACGCTGGAAATAAAAATGTATGTAAATGTGACAAACGAGGAGAAACGCGCGGCGCTATCTCGCGGCGAAGAAGTTTTTTCTGCTTTGTATGACAAAACCGGAAGGCCTCTTACCGGCCCTCGCTTCGGCTCAAGCATCCTGTTCCGAGCCGAGGTCGCGCTGGTATTCCAGGCCTTCCTGGCGCACGCCGCCCTGGTTGTGCTCGCCGTCTGGCGGGGCATCGGGCGCAATGCGGTTCTGCCCTGCCGGATCGTGCTGCTCCGGCGGGCTGTCTTTGCTGCCGCCCGGCCGGGAATCGCGCTTCGAATGGCGCGCTGAACGTCGTAATGCCGGATGTCTCATGATCCACGCCTCCAGGGGAAGCCCGCCGCTGGATTCGCGGCATCAATATAGTCTAGGGGTCGCCACGGTAAATTGCCGGTAAAAGATGCGCCGCCTTTGTAACAAATACATAAATTCACTGCGCCAGATGGCGGCGCAACGCGCAGAACGCGTCAGAGTTGCATGCGCAGCGTCTGGGCCGGCTAACGCTGACCGGCTTGTGGCGTTTGTGTGGGCTGCGGCGGCGGATCGCCAATGGGCGGAGCAACTGGCTCGATGGGTTCGATCGGTTGCGGACTCGGATCGGGACTGGGATCTGGAACCGGAATGGTGTCAGGCTCACCCGGACTCGGCGGCGCAACCGGAGGCGGCGACGGCGGCTCGATCGGCTCGGGACGGTGAGCGTAGATCGGCATGGAAAGCGCGGGAGCGGCAGCGTAGTCCGGCATGTTAATTATCCTCGTTTGCGTTCCATTGGACCGCAGCAAGGCCTGTGCCGTTACGGATGCGCCCCCGGCTGGATGGCGTCTGTTCTGTCAGCGGCGTGGGCGGCGTTAAGCGTCCGCGCCGCCCAGTGCGCGCGATTCGTCGGCGGCGTCGCCATCGTCACGCGCGTCGTTGCCGTACTCGACGAGGCGGTTATACAGCGTCTTCAGGCTGATGCCGAGAATCTCGGCGGCCCGCGTCTTCACACCGCCGCACTGCTCGAGCGTAGCCAGGATTAGCTGACGGTCCGCTTCGGCGAGCGACGTGCCGAATGGAATCGTGATCGCCGTGCCGGCCGCGGGCTTCGACAGCGTGATCTGCAGCGGCACCGTTGCCGTGCTGTCCGAGTCCGTACCCGACATGATGTGCGCGCGCTGCACGTAGTTCTTCAATTCGCGCACATTGCCCGGCCACGGATAGGACATCAGCATGTCCTTCACGGCCGGGGGGAAATGCTTCTTCGTGCTGTGGCGTTCGTTGAGTTCGTCGAGGAACGCCTGGGCCAGCAGCTCCACGTCCTTGCCCCGCTCGCGCAACGGCGGCAGGCTGATCGGGAACACGTTCAAGCGATGGTACAAGTCGAGCCGCAGCTTGCCTTCCAGCACGGCCTGCTCGGGATCGCGGTTGGTCGCCGCGATCAGACGCACGTCCGTTTCGATTTCCTTGGTCGTGCCGACCCGCATGAACATGCCTGTTTCCAGCACGCGCAGCAGCTTCACCTGCAACTCGATCGGCATCTCGGTGATTTCGTCGAGGAACAGCGTGCCGCCGTTCGCGCGCTCGAAATAGCCCTTGTGCTGACGATCCGCGCCAGTGAACGAACCGCGCTCGTGGCCGAACATTTCCGATTCGATCAGGTTCGGCGAGATCGCGCCGCAATTCACCGCAAGAAACGCGTGCTTGCGACGCAAGCTGAGCTGGTGCAGCGTCTGCGCGGCGACTTCCTTGCCGGTGCCCGACTCGCCCACCAGCATGACCGAGGCCGCCGTGGGCGCGACGCGGCCAATCTGGTCGTAGACCTCCTGCATGGCCGGCGAATTGCCGAGCATCAGGCCGAAGCGGCCCATGCGGCGCAACTCGCCGCGCAACGTGCCGATTTCCGCCTTCAGGTCGCCGGCGCGCGGCAGCCGCGAGAGAATCGCCTTGACGCGCTGCATGTTGATCGGCTTCACCAGATAGTCGGTGGCGCCCATCTTCAGCGCGTTGACGGCCGACTCCACCGTGGCATGGCCGGTAATCACGATCACTTCCACGCCGGAGCGCGGATCCAGATCTTCGAACAGGTCGACCCCGCTGCCGTCCGGCAGCTTAAGGTCCGTAAAAACGACGTCCGGCATCTGCCGGACCAGTTGAATGCGCGCTTCGCGCAAATCGCCCGCGGTGGCGGTGGTCAGGCCGTCTTCCCCGATGATGGCGGAAAGTGCCTCGCGGGTACCGGCATCGTCATCGACAATCAGTACATGTGGCATCGCGTCTCGAAAGCCTGCAAGCGTGGGTATGGGAAAACATGCAAACGCGCATGTTGAAATGCGTGCCGTCGACCTGCGTTTCGCCGTTGCCGGCGGGCTCTAATGTGAGCACCCACCAACTCTGACCCAACGCGCCAAATCAACGACTTGATTCAAACTTGCAACAATGTGAGGGAAAACCCACCCACCCAAACCGTCATTGTTGTTTATTTACCTATTATAAGGCTTTACGGAGACAAATTAGCAAGGCATACCGGGCGCCGCCCGTCACTGCGGCGAGCCGGCGATGCAGTGCAGACAAGCTGCTCAACTACGTGGAAATGGCCATGCGCCGCCGTTACCGTTCGGGTAAGCGGAGCCGTTGGCGCCATGCGCGCTGGGGCTAGTGTCGCCCGCCGTGGTCGCCCGATTGGCCGTCGGCCCAGACGGGGCCGCGACCGTGCCGCCTTCGTTTTCCCAACGGCTCAACTCGCGCGCTACCGGGACTTGCCCGGCGCGATTGCGCTGCTGCACATAGCGCACTGCCAGAAAGCCGCCGAGCGCCATCAGTGCGCCGAAGATGCCGATTTTGGGTCGTGCCATCGTGAACTCCTTGTCGTCATGAAGCGGATTAAGATGGGGATGCCTCAGCGCGCGGTCAGCACGCCGAGCACAAAGCCGACGCCCGCGGCGATGCCTATCGAACGCCACGGGTTCTGCCGCACGTATCGTTCGGTATTGACGGTGGCGGCCCGATAGCGCCGCTGCGCGTTTTCCTGCGCATCGCCAAGCGCCGATTGCAGGGTTTCGACATGCGTGCCGAGTTTGTCGCGCAGCACGCCGACGCCCTCGCCCGGCACGTTGGCGGCAAGGCGCAGCATTTCTTCCGAGTCCTTCAGCAGCACCCGCAGGTCCTCGACAATCTTCTGGCCGCCGAGTGCAAGCTGTTGCGTTGTGTCAGTCATCATTCACTCCTGGTCTGAGTTCGGCGTTGCGTGCGTGTTCCGGCGAGTGCGCATAACGCTGCAAATTGGCGAATGGCGATCGCAGCCTCCGCGCAACATATGCTATGCAATCGCGAGAAAAAGCACACGCGTGTCGGATCTGCTTTGCAAACGCCGTGCCCGGTAAATTTGCCTCGCGGGCCGAAAGCAAACACCAAGCCAGGCACTTTCGACCGACCGTGCACTAATGTATTTTTTCACCCCTCAGATCGTTTGCCGAAAATGATGCCAAAGTGGTTAAATCAACCTTTGAGAGATAGCGAGCTCGCTGGTTAATCTCGTTCAGGCCTGCGCGCCGTAACAACAAACTCATTTGCACAGGACCCCCGTTTATGGCGTCAATCGACCTCGCCTCGCCCACCGTGTCCGGCGGAGGCAATGCTTCGGCAATGGCGAAGCAGCGCGTCGCGGACGGCATCGTGGGACTCAAATCGTACGGCTTGCTGTATGGCTCGTCGCCGGTGATGCTGGATCTGTACCAGCAGATCGAGCGCGTCGCGGGTACTGACGCGACCGCGCTGATCATCGGCGAATCCGGCACGGGCAAGGAGCTGATTGCCCGCACGATTCACGATCAAAGCAACCGCAAGGGAGCACCATTCGTCGCCGTGAATTGCGGCGCGATTCCCGATGAACTCATCGAAGCCGAACTGTTTGGGCATGAGAAAGGCAGCTTCACGGGCGCGGTCCAGGGCCGCGTCGGCTACTTCGAACACGCGAACGGCGGCACGCTGTTCCTCGACGAAATTACCGAAATGGCGCCGGTGCGCCAGGTCAAGCTGCTGCGTGCGCTGGAAACCGGCACGTTCTATCGCGTCGGCGGCAATGACCTGATCAGCGGCAACGTGCGCGTGATTGCCGCAACCAATCGCGACCCCGCAATCGCGGTCAAGGAAAACGGCCTGCGTGAAGACCTCATGTACCGGCTCGCGGTTTTTCCGCTGCGCGCGCCGCCGCTGCGCGAGCGCGAGAACGACCGCGAACTGCTCGCGCAACACTTCCTCGCGCTGCTGAATCAGCAGGAAGGCACGAGCAAAAGTTTCAGCAAGCGTTCGATCGAAACGCTGCGCACCTGGTCATGGCCGGGCAACGTGCGCGAGTTGAAGAACGCGGTCTATCGCGCGTTCATTCTCGCGGAGAAGATCGTGGAGTTGCCGCATCCGCATCTCGCGTCGCGCGTGAAAAAGCCGATGACGCAGGGCGACGCGATGAGCGTATGGATCGGCACGCCGCTCGCCGACGCGCAAAAGCAGATCATTCTCGGCACGCTCAAATATTGCGGCGGCGACAAACGGCGCGCGGCCAAAGCACTCGGCGTGAGTCTCAAAACCTTGTACAACCGTTTGAGCGCTTACGGCGACGAAAGCGCCGAAGACGAACCCGAGCAATAAACTCATGCTGCGGCACTCGTGGGGTGGAGCGGCGTGAGTGCTTGCTTCGTGTGCCTCGATGATCGAGCGCATGCGGGCTTCAGCAGCTGACCGCCCGCTGCAAGGAGCCGCTTCCTGAGCCTTGAACCGCAAACGGAATCCGTTCGCACCGCCAATCAAAATGGGACTCTGCCCAACAGAAACCCCTTTGCCTCGCATCATCTTTTGCAATTGCTTGCATTTTCCCTCTGCCAATTACAAATAGCATCCTGCAAAATGCGGCACACGCATTGCTAGGTGGGGAACGCGTGTTACTCGTTTGCGCGGCGGTATTCGAGCACGAACGAAAGGCACTTGCAGGAGCAGAGACAGGGAAATGCAAAAAAGTATGGTGTGGGCCGAAAGGGCAAAACGAACAGCCGGGCGTGGACGTCCCAATGCAACGGCGCTCGTTGCTCTTGCTATGGCGATCTCGTCGGCGCTGAGCGGCTGTAGCTCGCTCTATTCGGAAGGTGCCACCGCCGGCGCCGGTATCGCAGGCGCCGCGCTGGCGTCGAAAGTCACCAGCAACGCGGCCGTCGCGACCGGCATCGGTCTCGGCGCAGTGGCCGCGGCACGCGCCGGCGTGCAGTATTCGGAGCGCGTGGTTCACACGAATACGCAGGACGGCATCGCTAAAATTGCCGGGCCGCTCGACGTCGGCGCAGTCGCGCCATGGAGCGTGACCCATTCGATGCCGATCGAAGACGACGAGCATGGCCGCGTCACCGTCAGCCGCACGATCAGCGCGGGCGCGCTCGACTGCAAGGAAATCGTGTTCTCAGTCGATCAGGCGGCCACCAAGAACGTGCCGGCAAGCAGCGCGTTTTACGTGGCATCGATTTGCCGCGACGGCGACAACTGGAAGTGGGCGTCGGCCGAACCCGCCACCGAACGCTGGGGCGCGTTGCAATGACGGCGCGTTCGCACACGGCTGCCCTCACGGCGCGCCGCCCTCGCCTCGCTGCCTGGTCCGGCAACCGGCTGCGGCTCGTGCTGGCCGGCGCGCTCTGCGTCGGCGCAAGCGTGCTCACGAGCGGCTGCTCGTCGGTCGGCGCGGCGAGCGGGGCGGCAGCGGGCGTCGCGTCCGGGCTGGTGACATCCAATCCGGCTATCGGCATCGGCATCGGCATTGCCGTGCAGGCCGCGACCGACGAGGCCGTCGGCCGCTACATGCGCGTTATGCACACCGATCAGCAGAACATGATCGCCGCGTTGGCGGGCGCCATGCCGGTCGGCGAGACGCGTCCGTGGGCGGTCAAGCACACGTTGCCTATCGAGAACGGCCACGGCCAGGTGCGCGTGACGCGCGCCTTCGGTTCGGCCCTCGCGCTCTGCAAGGAATTCGTCTTCTCGGTGCAGGACGGCGACGGGCCGAACGCGCATGAAGACTGGTATATGGCGAGCGCGTGTCAGCAGGACAAGGGCTGGAAGTGGGCGTCCGCGGAACCGGCCGTCACGCGCTGGGGCAGTCTGCAATAACTGCACGGCAATGAAAAAACGGCAGGGTCGCCCCTGCCGTTTTTGCTTTGAACTGGCTTTGCGCGTCTTGATCGACACAAACGCACAACGCCCACGCGCTTAAGACTCCACGTCTTCCAGACTGAAGATTTCGGTTTGGTCGTTATACGAGAAGATCTCGCCGTAACGGCCCCAGTTGATGACCGCGTCGAGCGTCTCTTCCGCGGCGCTGTCCGACAGAAAATCCTCCAGCTCCTGCTCGAAGCGCACGCGCGGCGCGCGATGCCCCGGCCGTTCGTTGAGCACCTTCTTGATTCGCGCGGCGAGCGGCACGTGACGCAGCAGGTGTTCAGCGAACATCATCTTGCGTTCCTGAGTGCCGAACTCGGAGAACACACGCGCCGGCGGCGTCAGGAAAATGTCGCCCTCGCGGATATCCGCGAAACCGAGATGCTGCAGCACTTCAGCGACCGGGAACAGATCGTCGACCTCCAGATGCAGTGAGCGCGCGATTTCCGGCATGTCCGCGCGACCGTGGTACGGCGCGGCGGCCAGCGTTTCGATCAGACCGGCCATCAGGTTGGTCGACACATGCGGCAACCAGCTGTGCAGCTCGAGGCCCTTCTTGGTCTTTTCGTCGGTCTGACGCGCGGTCATCTTCGCGTAGATGTCGTCCACCAGCTTGCGGAACGCCGGATCGAGGCGGTTGCGCGGATGCTTGAACGGCACCTTGATCTCGGCAATCACGCGCCCCGGGTTCGACGACAACACCAGAATGCGGTCGCACATGAAGACCGCTTCCTCGATGTTGTGCGTGACGATCAGCACGGCCTTGATCGGCATACGGCCTTGCGTCCACAGATCGAGCAGGTCGGTACGCAGCGTTTCGGCGGTCAGCACGTCGAGCGCGGAGAACGGCTCGTCCATCAGCAGCAGCGTGGGGTCGACCACCAGCGCGCGCGCAAAGCCGACGCGCTGGCGCATGCCGCCCGACAGCTCGCGCGGGTAAGCGTTTTCGAAGCCGTCCAGACCGATCAGGTCGATCGCCGCCAGCGCGCGCGTGCGCCGTTCGCTCGCGCCGACGCCTTGCGCTTCGAGACCCGCTTCCACGTTTTGCAGCACGGTCAGCCACGGGAACAGCGCGAAAGTCTGGAACACCATCGCGACACCCTTGGCGGGGCCGTTGAGCGGCTTGCCCATATAGGTGACTTCGCCGTCGGTCGGCTCGATCAGACCGGCGATGATGCGCAACAGCGTCGACTTGCCCGAGCCCGAACGGCCCAGCAATCCGACGATCTCGCCTTCGCGCAGCGACAGGTTCGCGTCGTCGAGGACGAGCAGTTCGCCCTGCGACTTGTTGAACCCGCGGCACACGTCCTTGACGCGCAGGATCTCTTCGCCGAGGCGCGGCGGCTTCGGCGGGGTCTGGATCGGCGCGGCGGTCATAGCAGCTTTAGGATTTTGCATCGCGTTTTGCCTTCATTTCTTCAATCGAGCCGGAGCTTGGCTTCGGCATAGGCGTACATCGGACGCCACAGCAGGCGGTTGAACAGGGTCACGAACAGGGACATCACGGCAATGCCCACGATGATCTTCGGATAGTCGCCCGCGGCGGTGGACTGCGCGATATAGGCGCCCAATCCGTGCGCGGCCACCTTGGTGTCGCCCCACTGCACGAATTCCGCGACGATGCTCGCATTCCACGCGCCGCCCGACGCAGTGATCGCGCCCGTGACGTAGTACGGGAAAATGCCCGGCAGAATCGCCTGGCGCCACCATTGCCAGCCGCGGATGTGGAAGTTCTTGGCCGCCTCGCGATAGTCGTTCGGATACGACGTCGCGCCGGCAATCACGTTGAACAGGATATACCACTGCGTGCCGAGCACGATCAGCGGCGACAGCCAGATGTCCGGGTTCAGATGGAAGCGCACAATCGCGATCACGAACACCGGGAACAGCAGGTTGGCCGGGAACGCGGCGAGAAACTGGGCGAGCGGCTGAATCTTCTCGGCAAGCGCCGGGCGCAAGCCGATCAGCACGCCGACCGGCACCCAGATCACGGAGGCGATCGCGATCAGCACCACCACCCGCAGCAGCGTGATCAGCCCGAGCACGAACACGTGCCAGACTTCATCCAGCGACACGCCGGTGCGCACATAGATCACGACGCGATATACCACGTAGACGGTCGCGAGCAGCACCAGCGTTGCCCACACCATATCGCCGACGCGCGAACTCTTCTGCATCTGCGGGATCTGGAAGCGCGGCCCCTGGAATGCCGGCAGCCGGAACGGCACGCGCGCGGCCTTGGCGAACATCCAGCCGAGCGGCACAAGCAAGCGGTGGATCAGGCGGGTGCGGCGAATCAGATCGAGCAGCCACGATTCCGGCGCGTCGCCCGAACTGGTGTTTTCCATGCGGAACTTGTCGGCCCACGCGACGAGCGGGCGGAACAGGAACTGGTCGTAGGCGAGAATCACGACCGTCATGGCGAGGATCACCCAGCCGATCGCGTGCAGGTTCTTATCCGAGATTGCCTGCGCGAGATAGGCGCCGATGCCCGGCAGGATGATCGTTCTGTTGCCGACCGTGATCGCCTCGGAGGCGACCACGAAGAACCAGCCGCCCGACATCGACATCATCATGTTCCAGATGAGACCCGGCATCGAGAACGGGACCTCCAGCTTCCAGAAGCGCTGCCATGAAGTCAGGTGAAACCCGCGCGAGACTTCGTCCAGATCGCGCGGCACCGTGCGCAGCGACTGATAGAAGCTGAACGTCATGTTCCACGCCTGGCTCGTGAAGATCGCGAAGATCGCCGCGAGCTCGGCGCCGAGCACGCGGCCCGGGAACAGCGCTAAAAAAAAGGTGACCGTAAACGAAATGTAGCCCAGCACCGGCACCGACTGCAGGATGTCGAGAATCGGCACCAGCACCAGGCCGGCACGACGGCTCTTGGCGGCGAGCGTGCCATACACCAGCGTGAAGATCAGCGAGGCGACCATGGCCGCGAGCATGCGCAGCGTGGTGCGCATCGCATATTCAGGGAGGTTCGCCGGATCGAGCGAGATGGCTTGAGTCTTGAGCGTCGACATGGGCGCCAAGGTCTCGTGAAAGCCGATCGCCGCCATGGCGATCATACAGATGATCAGCGGGAAGGCGACGAAGTCCCAACGATTGGGCAGCACCCGCCATGCCGACGCATTGGCGGTGCGCTTCAGATTGAAGCTGAAGTCCATCAGATACCCTCCCCGTCGAACCAGGCGTTCAAGAACAGCAAGGAGGCCGCGGCTTCGGCGCGGCGGTCTGAAGATCGGTCCGGAAAGCGGAAATCAGGCATGGCAAAACGCGTGGGCGCGGTAAATCGTTAGCGTTGGAGACACGTGAACCGGTGATGGATGTGTCGTGGACGAAGCGCCCAGGACCGCAACCGTCAAGCCAGACTCCTGTCGCCGCAGGCGCCGCCCGTAAGGGCTGGCGAGCTTTCCTTGTTTTGGACGGCACGACACTACACCATCCTATGTTTCAGGCACAACCTTTCGCGGCAAATAGCGATAAATAGCGGAGAACCCACTTTCAACGCCCTTGGGTCTGCATGCGCCGAGCTTGCGCCGAGCTTTTATCGTGGCGCGCCGGCCGCATCTTCGACCCTCGCGGCGGCTGCCGCGATGGCCAGGAACTGACCGGACAAACCCGAACAACCGTCAAGAATCCGGCCGGGCTGCCGTTAAGAACCTGATGGGCGCGGTGGACGCAGTTCGCATTCCCGCAATAACGGTGGCGTCTGGCCCCATGACGGTTAAAATCAGGAGACGACGCCTGTTATCGGATTATCCCGGGCCACAGCGACGGCGTATTGCCGACCGCTTCCACAGCGGTGAAACTGCGCGAGCGCGCTGCCACGATTGAGCTAGTTGCATGTCACAGCCAGACGGATCAGAGGGTCGATGAACAGGACAACCTTGCGCCAGGCAACCGGGCCGGTCAGCTTCATGCTGATCGTCCTGGTTTGCTGGTTCGTGGCCGGCATGGTTGCGGACCGGATGGTACAGCAAGAGCTGGACGCAGCCCTGCGTGCGCAGCGGCAAATGTCCACCTCGATCGTGGACAACATGGCGGAGGTGATCGCCAGCGACCTTGCGATGTCTCGCGCCATCCCCGCCACCATGGCCGAAATGGACGTGGTCCAGCGCGCTCTGGTGCAATCCCAGAATTATGCCGTGAAGAGTGAAGTGACGGAACCCGTCCTGCGCGCCGCCTTGCTCAAAGACGCGCAGATGACCGCCGTGAGCAACTTCCTGCACGATGCGCAAGGCTTCTCCGGGCTCGACCAGATCTGGCTCGTCAACGCCAACGGCGTCTGCGTCGCCTCGAGCAACTCCGTCAACAATCCGCTCGCGGCCGAGCGCTCTTTCGTCGGCACCGACATGCGCGTGCGCGGCTATCTGACGAACGCGCTGCTCGGTGCGTTCTCCGAAGCCTATGGCGTTGGCCGCTCGAGCGGCGAGCCCGGCATCTTCATTGCCGCGCCGGCTTACGCGGACGGCCTGCTGGTCGGCGTGGTCGTCGCCAAGGTCGGCATCGCGCGGCTGCGCCACTGGGTCGCGCACGCCGGCACCTTCGTCGCCGACGACAACGGCGTCATCATCATGGCGCACAACAGCGAGCTCGAAGGCCGCGCACTGCCGAACTCACGCGTCACGCACTTAACGACGGCCGAGCGCAAGACCATCTATCTGCGCGACCAGATTCCCGACATCCATATCAGCGTTGACTCGCAAGTACGAGAACAGGCGCCGTGGGTGCCGTCCGCCGTGGCCGGGCAACTGTTCGGCATGTCCGACCGGCCCGTGCCGTCGCTCTATCAGACGCGCGGCGGCCTGAACTCGGGACTGTCGGCGCATCTGATCGATCCGCTCGTGGCCTGGCCGGAACTGCTGCGCAATCACAAGCGCGATCATTTGCTGGTGTTTCTGACGCTGGCCGGCACGGTCGCGCTGGCGTGGGTGATCACGGTGTCGTATGTGCGCGAGCGGCGCCACCATCGCGCCACGCGCGATCTCGCTGAACAATTGCAATCCGCCAACACGCTGCTGTCGGCCGAGGCGCGCCACGACGCCCTGACCGGCGCGCTGTCGCGGCGCTACTTCCTCGACCTGCTGCGCCACGAGATCGAACGCGCGCATGCGGGCAACGAACCGTTGTGCATGGCGATCGCCGACCTCGACCACTTCAAGCAGATCAACGACCGCTTCGGCCACGCCGCCGGCGACCGCGCGCTCGAACATTTCGTCGACACCTGCCGCGCCGAACTGCGCGGCGCCGACGCGATCGGCCGCCTGGGCGGCGAAGAGTTCGGTCTGCTGCTGCCGGCCACGGATCTCGCCGGCGGCCACGAAGTCGTCGAACGCTTGCGGCTGCGCCTGAAAGCCATACCTTCGCCGAAGTTGCCGCCGTCGGTGGGCTTGAGCGTGAGCATCGGCATTACCGAACTCTCGCCCGACGATCTGCCCGAGCGGATCATGAGCCGCGCCGACATGGCGCTGTACGCGGCGAAATCGGGCGGCCGCGACCGCACCGAGGCCTTGCCGCCCGACGACACCGCACCACCTGCCCGCACGGTGGCCAACGTCTGGTAGTGCATCCGGCAGACGTCGGACACCGGCGTCTCAAGCAGTGCGCAAGCGGTGCGCAATCAGTCCGCAAGCTGACGCAGGGCAAGAGCCGCCCTCGGACATCCCTGACGAAGCAGGTATCATCGACCTTGATATCGAGGTTGCCGCTACCGCTTTAACGGGAGATTCGCATGAAGGGAAATTTGGTCATCGTCTGCCGCGATCAGGATGCTGACGCGTTCGACCATCTGCTGGCTGAATACGGCGCGTTCCAGACGCGTTTGTCATCTACCGCGTGGTATCTGAAACTGGCCGTCGCGCCGGAACTGATTCAGGAAGAGATCCTGGCGCGTCTCGGCAAATACACCACGCACTATATTTTCGAAGCCGAAACGGTGACGTGGAATACGGTGGATAGCGACGCGGCGAATGCGCTGAACACGTTGTTTTCGGACTAGCGCGCCGGCTGCCGGCCGCGTCTTCCGGATTTTGCGTTCGGATCTCAAGACGCGGCACAGGTTGCCAAAGCCCGCGCCGCGCCTCTACCTATCAACCCCAAGCGCTCTCTGAGGCAGCCGCGACCCGCGGCAACGCTTCGAGCGAAAAGCTCATCAAGACTCGCAACCCACGGCCGCCGTGGTTGCCGATCTCCCACTCGCCACCCGCACGCCGCACCAGCCGCTCGACAATGGCGAGCCCGAGGCCGCTATGACCGTTGCCGCCGCGCGCGGGATCGAGCCGCACGAACGGCCGGCTGGCGTTGATCAGATCCTGGGCCGCGATGCCGCTGCCGCTGTCGCTCACCGACAAGGTGAAGCCTTGCGCGGTACGCTCCGTGGCCACGACGACCGGCGGCGCGCCGTAGGCATGCGCGTTGTCGAGCAGATTCGACAGAATCCGGTCGAGCGTGGCGGCGGGCAACAGGAACGCCGGCCCCGCATTGAGTTCGGTCTGCACGGTGGGTGTACCGGAGGCCACCGCGCGATAGCTGCGCACGATCCGCTCGCACTGCGCGTCCACTTCGACCGCTTCGCTGCGATCGGCGCCGTCGTGCGCGAATACCAGAAACTGTTCGACGATATGCGTCATGGAATCGACGTCGCGCACCACGCCATCGCGCATCTTCACTTCGTCCATCATTTCGGCGCGCAGCCGCAAACGCGCGAGCGGCGTTTTCAGATCGTGCGCCACGCCCGCCAGCATCACGGCGCGGTCGTTCTCCGTGCGCGCCACTTCCTGGACCATCTGATTGAAGCCGTGCGTGAGTTGACGCAACTCGCGCGGCCCGCGCTCCGGCACCGGCGGCACCGGCTGACCGCGGCCGAAACGCGCCACCGCCTGGGCGAGCGAGCGCAACGGCTGCTGCAACGCCCACGCGGCGAACAGCGCCGCCATCACCGCGAACGAAAAGATGATGGCAAGCCACAGCACCGTGCGGTCGAGCGAGCGTGGCGTGCGCAACGGCTGCACCGGCACGACGATCCAGCTTTTGTCGGAGGGCGCGCGCACCCATAGCGTGGGCGGGCGCCCCGGCTGGCCGATGCGCACCTGCGTGCCGGACGGCATGCGGTCGCGCGCGTCTTCGACGAAACGTTCGAGCGGCGGCGGCATGTCCGCGATCTCCGGCGGCACTTCCGGGCTCGCCGGATCGACCAGTTTGACACGCGACGGCAAGGGCTGATCCGGCGTTCGGGCGACGTGCTGACGCACCGCGTCGACGAGGAAAGTGGCTTCTTCCACCGCGTAGCGCGTTTGCAGTTGACTGCGCTCGAGGCGCATAAGCGCGTACCACGCGAAATGCGACAGCAGCAGCACCGCGACGACTAGCAGCGCCAGCCGCCCGAACAGCGAATCAATGGGCCGGCGCATGCTGTTCGCCGTCGGGCACGAACACGTAGCCGCGGCCGCGCACCGTTTGAATGAAGCGCGGCGTGGACGGGTCGGTTTCGAGAATGCGGCGCAGACGCCAGACCTGAACGTCGATGCCGCGGTCGGTGCCGTCGTATTCCGGGCCGTGCAGCAGTTCGAGCAGGCGCTCGCGCGTGAGCGTGCGCATGGGGTGATTGACGAAAATTTTCAGCAGCGCGAATTCGCTGCCCGACAGCGTGAGCGGCTTGTCTTCCAGATGCAGCGTGCGCGACTGGAAGTCCAGCGTGAAGCGTCCGAAGTTGAACGGCTCGCGCTGTTCCGGCGCCGCCGCCGATGGCAGCGTGCGGCGGCGGCGCAGCACGGCCTGCACGCGCGCCAGCAACTCGCGCGGATTGAACGGCTTGCCGAGGTAGTCGTCCGCGCCGAGCTCCAGCCCGACGATGCGGTCGACGTCGTCCGCCCGCGCCGTGAGCATGATCACGGGGATGTCGTCGCCCGCCGCGCGCAGCTTGCGCAGCGCGGTGAGCCCGTCGACGCCCGGCATCATCAGGTCGAGCACGATCAGGTCCGGGCGCTCGCGTTCGAGCCTGCGCTCGAGTGAGCCCGCGTCGTGCAGCACCGAAACCTCGATGCCCTGGCGGGCCAGATAGTCGCGGAGCAGATCGCGCAATTCGACGTCGTCGTCGACAACAAGTATTTGAGTAGCCATGGGATGAAGTTTAACGCGCGGCAGGAAGGGATTTCGATTTCAAACCGGCCCCAAGGGTTACCGGGTGTTACGGTGAAAGGTGTGCGTAATCCCCCGTAATAGCCGCATCCTGCCACGTAACACAGCGAACTGCGCAGTTCTCTACGCTGTGTCTTACCGAATGCAGGCCGTTCACCTTAACCGGTTGCATCGTCGGCTATTCCATTACAGGGAGTCTCACATGTCTACCAAAAAGATCTCGCGCGTTCTCGCCGTTGCCGCCACTGCTCTCGCCATCGGCGCGGGCGCTGCCTATGCCGCACAACCCACCGCCGACCACGGCGGCCCTGGCGGCTGGCACGGCCACTTCATGAAGGAACTGACGCAACTGCACGATCAGCTGAAGCTGAACGCTGATCAGGAAAAGCAGTGGCAAGCCGCGCTCGACACCATGAAGCAGAACCACGAAGCCATGCGCGCCAATCATGAGCAGATCAAGAACCAGTTCAAGGCCGCGCAGCAGCAGCCGATCCTGGATCTGAACGCCATGGCGGCCGCGCACCAGCAGGTCGAACAGAAAGACGCACAACTGCGTCAGCAAACCTCGGATGCGTGGCTCAAGTTCTACAACGGCCTGAACGACCAGCAAAAGACCACCGTCAGCACGGCGCTCAAGCAGCGCTTTGCGAAGATGGAGTCGCGTCATGAAAAGATGCGCGAGCACTGGGAGAATCGCAAGGGCGCGGCATCGGCACCGGCAGCCAATCAGTAAGCGGCTCGGTGTAGCAGCACACGCGGCTCGCGCGGCCGTGTGTGTTGCTGAATGCAAAAACGCCACGCAGGCTTGCCCTCTGTGGCGTTTTTTTAGTACGGCGCGACACGATGCGCGCGGACTGCCGTGATGCACGTGTGAGGCGTGCTCGTTGCAACTTCAACTATTCCTTCGGTGAAAGCGCGACCGAGCGATGACGGCTTAGCCGTTGAGCTGCCCCAGATCGAACAGCAGCACTTCGGCATCCTCGCCCTTCTCAAGCGTCACGGTATCCGTGTCGCTGAGCTTGGCGGCGTCGCCTGCACGGAGCGCTTCGCCGTTCACCGTCAGCGCGCCGCGCGCCACATGCACATACGCGAGCCGTCCTTTGGGCAGCGCGAACGTCGCCGTTTCCGCTCCGTCGATCAGTGCCGCGTAAATCGACGCGTCCGCATGGATCGTCACCGAACCGTCGCGGCCGTCGGGCGAGGCGACCACGCGGAGGCGGCCGCGCTTGTCGGCGGCGTCGAAGCGTTTTTCCTCGTAGCTCGGCTGGTCGCCCGCGCGTTGCGGAATGACCCAGATCTGCAACAGGTGCGCGGACTCGTCCTGCGACGCGTTGAACTCGCTGTGCTGCACACCCGTGCCGGCGCTCATGCGCTGCACGTCGCCGGGACGGATCGTCGAGCCGTTGCCCATGCTGTCGCGGTGGGCCAGCGCGCCTTCGAGCACATACGTGACGATTTCCATGTCGCGATGGCCGTGCGTGCCGAAGCCCTCGCCGCCAGCGATACGGTCTTCGTTGATGACCCGCAGCGGCCCGAAATGCACGTGCTGGGGATCGCGATAGTCGGCAAACGAGAAGCTGTGATACGAATCGAGCCAGCCGTGGTTGGCGTGACCGCGTTCTTCGGAACGGCGAATCTCGAACATGGAAGTACTCCTGGTGAGTAAATAGCGATGCCGAGAATGTATGGGCATGGCCTGCACTAAACAATCCGCGCGGGTGCACCGGATCGTTTCATAAATCCGCGCAATCAAGCGTGGTGAAAGAACTCGACAACGTCGCGCTCGCACAACGCCCGCGCATGTCAGTTTGCCACCGCTGGCGTCCCGGACTGGCGCCTCATCCCTGTTCGGGTAAAATACCGCCCTTTTCGAGATCGCGTGGGCGCCGAAGGCGCACCGGCGCGTCCGGCATGACGGGCCGCGATGGGTTGGCCGCCGGTTTCAGACCCGCGCCGGACTGCCTCGCTGCATCGAATTGACGCGTCCCGCTCCGAAGCCGAAACCCTGGGCGGCGCGACAATTTTGACCGCCTAGAATAGCGACGGCCAATCGGGTCCAGACGCTGAATCGAGGAAACACACGCAGCACCCACGAAACTCGGGGCTCGCCCGCATGGGCTTTCGCGAGGCTTCGTAATACAGTCGGCAGTAGATTCACCCGCAGTTTTACAACAAGAGTCGAAAAGCGCGCTGCAAGACCGGCAACGGCCATGCAGTCATGATTTGCACAGCGGTGCGCTGTGCGCCGCAGGTCACAGCGAGCCCGGGCTCGCGGCAAACGCGGCGCAGAGTTGGCCGCGTCTTTCGCGGTGTGTCGCAAACACATCGTCAAGGACCCCCTATGTTCCTTCAAGGCTACGGCCCGCTGCTCCTCAACGGCACCTGGCAAACCGTCAAACTGGCGGTGTTGTCGCTGGCGTTCGCTTTCGTGCTGGGCCTGCTCGGCGCGGCGGCGAAACTGTCGAAAAACCGTTTGTCCTACGGCGTCGGCACGGTCTACACCACACTCGTGCGCGGCGTGCCCGACCTGGTGCTGATGCTGCTGCTGTTCTACAGCATCCAGATCTGGCTGAACAACCTGACCGACTTGCTCGGCTGGGAGCAGATCGACATCGATCCCTTCGTGGCCGGCGTCGCGGTGCTCGGCTTCATTTACGGCGCGTATTTCACAGAGACCTTCCGCGGTGCGTTCCTCGCGGTGCCGCGCGGCCAGCTCGAAGCCGGCGCCGCGTACGGCATGACCGGCTGGCAGGTGTTCTCGCGCGTGATGTTCCCGCAGATGATGCGCTTTGCGCTGCCCGGCATCGGCAACAACTGGCAGGTGATGGTGAAGGCCACCGCACTGGTGTCGATCATCGGTCTCGCCGACGTGGTCAAAGCTTCGCAGGACGCGGGCAAGGGCACGTTGCGGTTCTTCTTCTTCACCCTGTTCGCGGGGGCGATCTATCTCGTCATCACCACAGTGTCCAACTTCGTGCTGATGTACCTCGAAAAGCGTTACTCGACCGGCGTACGAAAGGCGGATCTATGATCGAGATCATTCAGGAATACTGGCGCAATTATCTCTACACCGACGGCTACCGCCTCACCGGTGTCGTGATCACGCTGTGGCTGCTGGTGGTGTCGATCGGGCTCGGCTTCTGCCTGTCGATTCCGCTCGCGGTGGCGCGCGTGTCGAAGAAGAAGTGGCTCTCCACGCTGGTGTGGCTATATACGTATGTGTTCCGCGGCACGCCGTTGTATGTGCAACTACTGCTCTGCTACACCGGCTTGTACAGTCTGGAGATCATTCGCAATCACGAACTCACCAATGCGTTCTTCCGCGACGGCATGCATTGCACGCTGCTCGCTTTCACGCTGAACACCTGCGCGTACACCACCGAGATTTTCGCCGGCGCGATCAAGGCGACGCCTTACGGTGAGATCGAAGCGGCGCGTGCGTACGGCATGTCGTCGTTCACGCTGTACCGGCGCGTGATTCTGCCGTCGGCCCTGCGCCGCGCATTGCCCTACTACAGCAATGAAGTGATCCTGATGCTGCACGCCACCACCGTCGCGTTCACCGCGACCGTGCCGGACATCCTCAAGATCGCGCGCGATGTGAACTCCGCGACGTATCAGTCGTTCAACGCGTTCGGCATCGCCGCCCTGCTCTATCTGTGCATTTCTTTCGCGCTCGTGTGGCTGTTCCGCCGCGCCGAGCGCCGCTGGCTCGCTTACCTGCGGCCGCAAGGCAAGTAACCCGAGGCACCGCGCCCTCAGCAAGTAAGCACGCCCAAGGATCCTGATGACCACCAAGAAGCAGAAGCTCTTCGTCGACGAGCTTCACAAACAGTATGGCGACAACGAAGTGCTCAAGGGCGTGTCGCTCAAGGCGAACGCCGGCGACGTGATCAGCGTGATCGGCTCGTCCGGTTCGGGCAAGAGCACGATGCTTCGCTGTATCAACTTTCTCGAGCAGCCGAACTCGGGACGCATCTTCGTCGACGGTGAAGAAGTGCGCACGCAGATCGGCAAGAACGGCGCGCTGCGCGTGTCGGACCCGAAGCAGTTGCAGCGCGTGCGCACCAGGCTGTCGATGGTGTTCCAGCACTTCAACCTGTGGTCGCACATGAACGTGCTCGAGAACATCATCGAGGCGCCGGTCAACGTGCTGGGTCTGAAGCGTAAGGAAGCCGAAGACCGCGCGCGTGAATATCTGGAAAAGGTCGGGCTCGCGCCGCGCCTGGAGAAACAGTATCCGTCGCATCTGTCGGGCGGGCAGCAGCAGCGGGTGGCGATCGCACGCGCGCTCGCCATGCATCCGGATGTGATGCTGTTCGACGAACCGACTTCCGCGCTCGACCCCGAACTGGTCGGCGAAGTGCTCAAGGTCATGCAGACGCTCGCCGAAGAAGGCCGCACGATGATCGTCGTCACTCATGAAATGGCTTTCGCGCGCAACGTGTCGAATCACGTGATGTTTCTGCACCAAGGCCGCGTGGAAGAAGAAGGCCACCCCGACGAAGTCTTCAGGAACACGAAGAGCGACCGGCTCAAGCAGTTCCTCTCCGGAAGCCTCAAATAGCCACTTAGGTGCAGTCCGCTATTTGGGTTGTAGTCAAAGTAGTATTACAAGGCGCTTACCAGCGCCTTTTTTGTTTCGCTCACCTGTGCATTCCGGCGATTTTCGCCGCGAAAACCGCTCCCCGCAAGCCGCCCGCCCCCGCTTATCCGCCCTACTCTGCCGCATTTCAAGCGTCAATAGTGGCAATCCTTAACGTTGCCCGCGCCGATCCGTGATTCCCTTGTCGCATAAGGGTTTCCGCGTTTTTCGAAGTGGTTGCGAGAGGTCGTCGCGCACATTGTTATTGCAATTTGGAGACATCGATCAAGGCAGGTACTAATTTCTTCTCCCATTTCAGGGTATTTTTGATAAATTAGTAACCAAAGTAGCAAAACAAAGTTCATTAAAAGTAGTTTCACTTCAAAGCACAGAGGAGAACCGGTCGGCGAGGGATCGGCATGACGACCAGATAGCCCCAAGGCTACACGTCACGGCAGGAGACCCAATCCACCCGCTAATCTCCCTGGTACCGATTTCTGTTCGGCGCAAATCGCGGCCGAGCACCATTCGCAGTACTGGGTTTCACTTTTTGACAGGGTATGGAGGAGAAGATGAAGAAAGCTTTGCTCGCCGCTGCGCTGATGACAGCCGGTGTTGTTGCGCACGCCCAAAGCAGCGTGACGCTGTACGGCCGCCTTGACGCCGGTATCGAATACATGACGGGCGTTCCGCAAGGCTCGAACGCAGCTGGCTCGGCAACGGGCAGCACGAACCGTTGGCGCGCGGAAAGCGGCGACTGGGGTACCAGCCTGTGGGGCTTGAAGGGCGTTGAGGACATCGGTGGCGGCAACAAGGTCCTGTTCCAGTTGGAAGGCTCCTTCAACACCATGACGGGTGCAGGCCCTGGCGGCGGCGGTCTCTTCAATCGTTGGGCAACTGTCGGCCTGTCGAACGACGCATACGGTACGTTCACGATGGGCCGCATGCTGTACATCTCGAACGGCGTGTGGGACTTCGACCCGTTCGGTCAATCGAACTGGTCGTCGGCGTCGCTGGTGCGTGGCCGCAACTGGCCGCAATCGAGCAACAACTTCGCGTACCAGTCGCCGAAGATCGCCGGCTTTGACTTCTACGGCCAATACGCGCTGTCGAACGCAACGAGCTGGAACGGCAACGGCACGACCGCTCAAGGTCGCGAAGCTGGCGCACAGATCACCTACACGACCTCGCTCTTCCAGATCCGCGGTCTGTACGACGAAATCCGCAACCCGGCTAACGGCGTGCTGTACGGCCCGTCGGCAAGCACGGTCAACCCGGGCAACATCGGCAGCGGCGTATTCGCGGCATCGCGTGAATACTCGGCTCTCGTGAACGTGTTCCTCGGCCAGTTCAAGATTCAGGCTGCTTACCAGGCTGTCCGTTCGGCAGGTGCACAGAACGTTCTGCCGGGCCAGCCGACGACTCTGGATCACGAATGGGGCGGTGTGACGTGGCAAGCAACGCCGGCAGCGGCGCTGATTGCAGCGGTCTACCACGTGAACGGCAACAATGGCGCAGGCAACGCGACGATCTACACGGTCGGCGGCTCGTACAACCTGTCCAAGCGCACGCTGCTGGACATCCAGGTCGCAACGACGCAAAACAGCAAGACGGCTAACTATGGCCTGAATGCAAACAACGCAGGTACGGCAACCAGCACGGACAACCCGCTGCCCGGTCACAGCCAGACTGGCGTGTACGCAGGTATTCAACACTCGTTCTAATCGAACGGTGTTCCCCCGAAGGAATTTCCTTCGGGGTGTATCAAGAGTTCTTCAAGAGAATCTTTTTCACGCTGCTGCGAGAGGCGCGTATCGGTGCGATGTCCGAAAGGGTATCGCACCGTTTTTTATTTGAGCGCGCGGTTTTGCCACTGCCTGAGCGCACCGGCGCGGTGCATTCACGGCTGATGTCGTACAGCTGACTACATTGGCAAATTCCGCCGCTCGATTCCTGCTTTAAGACAACGAACTCAGCTGCGTCAAACCGCTGCTTCGTTTTCTTCGCCAGTACGAATGCGGATCACGCGCTCGACGTCGGCGACGAAAATCTTGCCGTCGCCGATCTTGCCCGTGCGCGCCGCGCCGATGATCGCATCGATCACCTGGTCGCACTGGTTGTCCGCCACCACCACTTCGATCTTCACTTTCGGCAGAAAGTCGACCACATACTCTGCACCACGATAGAGCTCGGTATGGCCTTTTTGCCGGCCAAAGCCTTTGACCTCGGTCACGGTCAGCCCGGTGAGGCCGACTTCAGCGAGCGCCTCGCGCACTTCGTCGAGTTTGAACGGTTTGATGACTGCAGTGATGCGCTTCATGGCGAACCTCGTCTCGTGTCTGGAAGAGTGAAAGGGAAATGGATGATTTTTATTCTACGCCGCGCCGGATGCGTTGCGGCAATCCGGCGCGCGCTTCGGGTAAGTCCGCAGCCGTTCGCTTAAAGTTCACTCCACCGGTTCGGTGTAGCGCGACGTGATCGGATAACGCCAGTCGCGCCCGAACGCGCGATGCGTGACGCGAATGCCGATCGGCGCCTGACGCCGCTTGTATTCGTTGATCTTGATGAGGCGCGTGACGCGTTTGACGTCGTCGACCGCATAGCCCGCCGCGATGATTTCGGCGAGCGAGCGGTCCTCTTCCATGTACATGCGCATGATCGCGTCGAGTACGTCGTATTCCGGCAAGCTGTCCTGATCGGTCTGGTTCTCGCGCAGTTCCGCCGAGGGCGCGCGCGTCAGAATGCGCTCGGGAATGACGTCCTGTTTTGCGAAGGTGGTCGCCTGGTTGCGGTAGTGGCACAAGCGGTAGACGAGCGTTTTCGCAATGTCCTTGATGACCGCGAAGCCGCCGGCCATGTCGCCGTACAAGGTGCAGTAGCCCACCGCCATTTCGCTCTTGTTGCCGGTGGTCAGCACGATCGAGCCGAATTTGTTCGACAGCGCCATCAGCAAGGTGCCGCGAATGCGCGCCTGAATGTTTTCTTCGGTGGCGTCTTCGGCGCGGCCGGCGAACTCTTCCGCGAGCGAGCTGCGAAACGCGTCGAACATCGGCGCGATCGCGATTTCGTCGTAGCGCACGCCGACGCGGCGCGCCATCTCGGCGGCATCAGTGGTGGAAATGTCCGCCGTGTAGCGCGACGGCATCATCACCGCGCGCACGCGGTCCGCGCCGAGCGCGTCGCATGCGACGGCCAGCACCAGCGCCGAATCCACGCCGCCCGACAGGCCGATCAAAGCGCCCGGGAAACCGTTCTTGTTGATGTAGTCGCGCACGCCCATCACGAGCGCGGCGTAAACCTGCGCCTCGATCGACTGCTCCGGCGCGATCGCTGCGGGCAAAGGCTTGCCGTCTTCGAATTCGACAATCGCGGTCGCTTCCTCGAACTGCGCCATCTTCGCGACCAGCGCGCCCTGCGCGTCGAGCACGAACGAGCCGCCGTCGAACACCAGTTCGTCCTGCGCGCCGACCATGTTCACGTAGACCATCGGCAACCCGGTCTCGCGAATCCGCGCGCGCAGAATGTCGAAGCGCACCGCTTCCTTGTTCAGGTGATACGGCGAGCCGTTCGGAATCAGCACCACTTGCGCGCCCGCCGCCTTCGCCATTTGCGCAGCCGACGCATGCCACGCGTCCTCGCAGATCACCACGCCGTACTTCACGCCATCGAGTTCGAACACGAACGGCTGCGGGTCCGACGCGAAATAGCGCTTCTCGTCGAACACCTCGGTATTGGGCAAATCCTGCTTGCGATAAGTGCCCCGCACTTCTCCGTCGACGATCAGCGAGGCCGCGTTGAAGGTATCGACCGGCGGCACGCCGCGCTCGATCGGCGCGTTTGCATTACCATGGCCGTGCGCCGCGCTGTGCGTGACGTCGCGCAGCGGATGGCCGACGATCACATGCAAGCCGGCGAACGGCTTGAGTTGCGCGGCGAGGTCGGCGAGCGCCGCCGCGCTCGCGGCATAGAACGCGGGACGCAGCAGCAGATCTTCGGGCGGATAGCCGGACAGCGCGAGTTCAGGCGCGATCAGCAGCTTCGCACCATCGTTGTGCGCGGCACGCGCGGCAGCGACAATCTTCGCGACGTTGCCGGCGAAGTCGCCGACGGTGACATTGATTTGAGCAAGAGCGATTCGGGTCTTCATGGCAGGATCGACAGGCAAGCCAACGTGGCTTGCGAGTACCGCGGCTGGTTAGCTCGACGGAATGGACAAATCGGATAAACGAACGGCATGGCGCCTGATTTACCACTAGCGCGCCGCGCCGCTCATTGGAAACAGTCACACAGATTGAACCAGGAACGCTTTGATTATCGCACGGGCATTCTGGCGTCGCCCTCCGAGGTAGACGCCGCAGAATGGAACGCCCTGCTCGCGCAGCAGTCTCAGCCCACGCCGTTTCTGCGGCATGAGTTCTTGAGCGCATTGCATGCGACCCGCTGTGCGGTCGCGGATACCGGCTGGGCGCCGCAATTCGTCACGTTGACGGATCCGCGCACGGACAAACTCGTGGCCGCCGCGCCCGTGTATCTGAAGGGGCACTCATACGGCGAATACGTGTTCGACTGGGCTTGGGCCGACGCCTACAAGCGCAACGGTTTGCCCTATTACCCGAAGCTGTTGTGCGCGGTGCCGTTCACGCCGGTGCAAGGCAACCGGCTGTTGTCGGCGGATACGCATGCGCTCAGGCACCTGGCCGCGACGCTAATGGCGTTCGCCGAGCAGGCCGACGTGTCGTCGCTGCACGTGCTGTTTCCCACCGAAACGGAAGCCGGCGCGCTCACCGAAATGGGCATGATGCAACGCGAAGGCGTGCAGTTTCATTGGCTCAACGACGGCTATCGCGACTTCGACGACTTCCTCTCCACGCTCGAACAGAAGAAGCGCAAGAACATTCGCGCCGAGCGTCGTAAAGTGCACGAAGCCGGCGTGACGATGCGCCGGATTCGCGGCGAGGACATTCAGGACGCGGACTGGCGTTTCTTCAGCAAGTGCTATCGACAAACGTACCGCGAGCACTTTTCGAGTCCGTATCTGAACCTCGATTTCTTCCGCATGATCGGCGCGTCGATGCCGGAGAACCTGCTGCTCGTGATCGCCGAATACGAAGGCAAGCCGATCGCGAGTTCGCTGGTGGTGTATCAGCGCGACGCGAAAACCGGCGGCACGCTGTACGGCCGCTATTGGGGCGCGCTGGAACACGTGCCGTGTTTGCACTTCGAAACGGCGTACTACCAGCCGCTCGAATTCTGCATCGAGGAAAAGCTCGGCGCGTTCGAAGGCGGCGCCCAGGGTGAGCACAAGATGGCCCGCGGCTTTCTGCCCACGGTCACGCGCTCGGCGCACTGGCTCGCGCACCCCGCGTTCGCCGATGCGGTCGGCCACTTTCTCGACAACGAAAAGAACAGCATCCACGCGTATGTAGATGAGCTGCGCGAACACAATCCGTTCAAAGGCTGAAGCGCATTCATGGCCTGGTTTCTTTATCTGCTCGAATGCTCGGACGGCAGCGTTTATACCGGCATCGCCGTCGATGTGCAGGCACGCTTCGATAAACACGTGAGTGGCGAAGGCGCGCGTTATACGCGTTCGCGCAAGCCGGTGCAGGTGCTGGCGTCGTTCGAATTGACGGATCGGTCTACTGCTTCGCGCGCGGAGTATTGGGTCAAGCGGTTGTCGCCTTCCGAGAAGCGGGCGCTTGCAGCGGGACTGCGCACGCTCGAATCGGTGATGCCGTTGCCCGAACCCGAACCGGCTGTCGACGAACAGCAAGCTGAGGAAAAAACCGGCGCGTCCTGACAACGCTTCAGGTTCGCCCTTCTTCCTGGCACTGCCGCGTGTTACCCCCTCGCCTCACGCATCCGCTCATTGAGCAGCCGATGCATCAGCGCAAGCTCGCCCACCGCATCGGCTTCCAGTGAAGTCAGCCCTTCGCGCGCGGGGAGCCCAAGGCGCACCGGCCGCAAGGTTCGACTCAACGCGGCGTCGATCTCCGCGCTCACGGTCGCGATCCACGCGCCGAGTTCATCGTGCATGTCACGCCGGTTCGTACTCAGGCGCAGTTGCGTCGCGGTGCCGGCCATCCTTCGCAACAGGCTCAGCACGGTGAGCGTGACGGTATCGACCATCGAGTCCTCGAGTTTTTCGAGGCGCATCCGGCCGATGGCTTCCTCCGCGTTATTGCTGCCCAGACCCGCGGCGCGGCGCAAGCGCTCCATCTCTTTCTCGCTGCGGCGAGGCGATTCCAGCGCGGCTCTCAGATAAGCGAGATTGGCGCGCACCGCCTCGCTCAGATATGCGCGATAGTCGATTTTTTCGCGCGTCGGCCAGAGATAGAAGGTGGCCAGCAGCGCCAACACGCAACCGAGCACGTTGTTGCCGAGCCGCGTGAGCGCATAGGCGAATTCGCTGGCGCCCGGCGTCGCGAAGTCGGCCACCAGCACGAAGGTCGGCGTGAGGAACAACACGAAGAGGCTGTAGCTCACGGGACGCAGCGCCATGGTCGCCATCACCAGCGGAAACACCGCGAGCGAAATGCCGAGCGGCGAATGGATCGCATAACCGATCGCCGCCGCCAGCACGCCGCCTACGATGCTGCCGGCCGCGCGCTCGATACTGCGCGGCCAGGTCGCGGCAATCGACGGTTGCAGGATCAGCAGCGTCGCCATGGTGGCCCAGTAGCCGAACGGCAGGCCGAGCGCACGGATCACGAGAAAACCCGTGGTGGTTGTCACGCCGACGCGGGCCGCGTGCCGCAAGCCGACAGACTCGATCGACAGGTTGGCCTTGAAGGTAGACCAGACGCGTGTGAAAAGCCGCGCGGCGCTGTCGCGCCAGCCTTCGGGCTCTGCGTGCACCGGCGTGAAGTCGACCAGTTCGAAGTCGGACTTCAGCGTCACGGGCTCCATCAAGGCGGTTTCGAGGCGCCGAGCAAAACGCCGCAAACGCAGTTGCAAATCGGCGAGACGAGCCCACTGTGCGTCGTTGGCGGCCGCGCCAATGCCGCGCAGCACGTCGCCCATTACCGTCAGCAGCCGGGCCGCGCGTTGCGCGCGCCATGCGTCGTCGGGGACTCTTTCACATGCACCGGAGACGGCGATCAGATACGCGAACAACGCTTCGCTGTCGGTCAGCAAGCCGAGCAGCGTGTCGTAGGTTTCGCGGCCACCCGTTCTCGACGCGGGCACACGCGCCAGCACTTTGCGCGAACGCTCCAGCGCGGCGCGGGCATCGGCGCGAAACTTCGCGGCATGCGTGGCCCACTCGCCACGTGCCGCGCGGCGTTCGAGCAAGCGCGCGCTGTCCACTGCGATATCGGCGAGCCGCAGATACACGGCGCGCAGCGACGAGCGGCTCGTGCCGAACGGATGAATGCGCCAGACCGTCAGACTCAGCGCCACGGCAAACAGACATCCCACCAGGTAGATGCCGAGAAACGCCATGCCTTGCCGAACGCTGTGCATCGGCCGGTCGACCATCACGACGCATGCGGTGGCAGCGAGAATCGTCACCTGTGACGTGGCCGCGCCCCAGATCCTGCCGAATGCGCCGAGTGTCGTGAACACCAGCACCGCGAGCGCGGCGAACACGGCCCCTGCCCCGGAAGCGTAAGCGGTCAGGCCGCCGCACAGCGTGGACAGCACCGCGAAGCCCATCATCGATGCAAAGCGCGCGCGGTTGGAGCCGCCCGCGTCGGCGAGGCAGGTCCAGAACGCGCCGATCGCCGCCCACGCAAATGTCGGTTCGTGCAGCAGATTGCCGAGCGCGAGCATGGCCGTCGACGCGCAAGCCGCTCGCAAGCCTTCGGAGAGGCTGGCCTCGCTGGTCGAAAACGACACCATCCATACCGGCCGCTTGCGGTAGATCGCGCTGGCGACGGCATACAGCCAGTTCGACCAGCGTTGCGACGAAGACGACGGGTTGGACTTGCGATTCAGCATCCGAAAGATGAGCTCCAGGGAACGCGGATTGGTGCCGCGTCGGCGCAGCGCGCCGGCCGGCGGCAGGCACGCGTATGCAGGCGGCCAATAATACGGGTTTACGCGTAGATATAAAAATGGCTTCGATTCATCCTGTCGATGCACTGCGTCTATGTGCCCACACTCCGCGACTACGCGGCGCGCACCGGCCTCGCGGTTCGACCCGCCATGAAAAAACCGCGCGGCCTTTGCAGGCTCGCGCGGTTTTTTCTATTCACCAGGTGTGACGCAGCTTACTTCTTGTAGTTCGCCGCGCCCTCAGTGATTTCCTTGTGCGCGGCTTCGATGTCCGCCCAGCCCTCGACCTTCACCCACTTGCCCTTCTCGAGCGCCTTGTATTGCTCGAAGAAGTGCTTGATCTGATCTTTCAGATACGCCGGAACGTCGTCGATCGACTTCAGGTTGGCGGTCATCGGGCAGACCTTGTCGTGCGGGACCGCGACCAGCTTCGCGTCCACGCCGGATTCGTCGGTCATTTGCAGCATGCCGAGTGCGCGGGCACGCACCACGGAGCCTGCCAGCAGCGGGAACGGCGTGATCACCAGCACGTCGACCGGGTCGCCGTCGCCCGACAGCGTTTGCGGGATGTAGCCGTAATTCGCCGGATAGCGCATGCCCGTGCTGATGAAACGATCGACGTGGAGCAGGCCCGTTTCCTTATCGGCTTCGTACTTCACCGGATCGCTTTGCGCCGGGATTTCGATGATGACGTTGAAATCTTGCGGAAGGTCTTTGCCTGCGGGGACGTTATTGAAGCTCATGAGCGCTCTCTGGTCGGGATGGAATTCGGAACACGGCGTGCGGCGCGCTCGCTCGAACGGGATGCAACGTGAAACTCGCCTCGAGCAGCGGCGCTGCGGCCGGACAGTGCTGAATACGCCATTATAGCCAATCGCCCAATGGCATCCGTCGTTGGATCGGGGCGATAATCGTCTGGCGTCTCTCGATTGTGCCTCTCGTTTGTGAACACCACGTCACCGCAGCGCGGTGCTCGTGACACCTCAAGGAGCATGCATGGAAGAAGCCCGGCATTTCATCGGCGGCGAGTGGTCCGCCGCATCAGGCGGCGAGACGATCGCCGTGCTCGATCCCTCGGACGGCCAGCCCTTCACCCAACTCGCGCGCGGCACCGCGGCGGATATCGACGCCGCCGTGCACGCCGCGCGCCGCGCGTTCGAAGGCCCCTGGGGTCAAGCCAGCGCCGCCGAACGCGGACGCGTCCTGTACCGGCTGTCCATGCTGGTCGCCGCGCGGCAGGAAGAACTCGCCCAACTCGAAGCGCGCGACACCGGCAAGCCGCTCAAGCAGGCGCGCGCCGATTCGGCCGCCCTCGCCCGTTATTTCGAGTTTTACGCCGGCGCGGCGGATAAGCTGCACGGCGAAACGCTGCCTTACCAGACCGGCTATACGGTGCTGACGATTCGCGAACCGCACGGCGTGACCGGCCATATCGTGCCTTGGAATTACCCCATGCAGATTTTTGGCCGCAGCGTGGGGGCGGCGCTCGCCACCGGCAACGCATGCGTCGTCAAGCCAGCAGAGGATGCGTGCCTTTCCGTGTTACGCGTCGCCGAACTCGCTGCCGAGGCGGGTCTGCCGGCCGGCGCGTTGAATATCGTCACCGGTTATGGCCATGAAGCGGGCGCGGCGCTTGCGCGTCATCCGGGCATCGATCACATTTCGTTCACCGGCTCGCCGGATACCGGCAAGCTCGTCACGCAAATGGCCGCCGAGAATCACGTGCCGGTCACGCTGGAACTGGGCGGCAAGTCGCCGCAAATCGTTTTCGCCGATGCGGACCTCGACGCGGCGCTGCCCGTGCTGGTGTCGGCGATCGTGCAGAACGCCGGGCAGACCTGTTCGGCGGGCAGCCGCGTGCTGATCGACCGGGCCATTTACGAGCCCTTGCTCGACCGGCTGAGCAGCGCGTTTCACGCGTTGCGCGTCGGCCCTTCGCAGGCCGACCTCGACTGCGGACCGCTGATCAGCGCGAAACAGCAGCAGCGCGTGTGGGATTTCCTCTCGGATGCGCAGCACGACGGCATCGCCATGGCGGCGCACGGCGAGGTGATTCCCGAAGCGCCGGAAAGCGGCTTCTATCAGGCGCCGACGCTGCTGCGCGACGTGCCCGCGAGCCACCGCCTCGCTCGCGACGAAGTGTTCGGCCCCGTGCTCGCCGCCATGTCGTTCAGCGACGAAGACGAAGCTTTGAAGCTTGCCAACGGTACGCCGTTCGGTCTCGTCGCCGGCATCTGGACACGCGACGGCGCACGGCAGATGCGGCTCGCGCGCCGCCTGCGCTCCGGCCAGGTGTTCATCAACAACTATGGCGCGGGCGGCGGCGTCGAACTGCCGTTCGGCGGCGTCAAGCATTCGGGCCATGGGCGGGAAAAGGGCTTTGAAGCGCTGTATGGCTTCACGGTGCTCAAGACCATTGCAATCAAGCACGGTTAGTCAGGTACGCGCATCACCATCCACAACAAACAGCGGAGACATCATGCGGTTGACAGGTAAAACGGCCATCGTCACAGGTGGCGGCTCGGGTTTCGGTGAAGGCATTGCGAAGACCTACGCGCGCGAAGGCGCGAACGTGGTGGTCAACGATCTGAACGGCCCGGCCGCCGAGCGCGTGGCCAGCGAAATCGCGTTGGCCGGCGGCAAGGCAATCGCGGTGGCGGGCAACGTCGCTCAACGTGAAGACTGGCAAAAGCTGCGCGAGGCCGCGCTTGAAGACTTCGGCAGCGTGCAGATCGTCGTCAACAACGCGGGCACCACGCATCGCAACAAGCCGGTGATGGATGTGACGGAAGCCGAATTCGACCGCGTCTATGCGGTGAACGTCAAAAGCATCTACTGGAGCGTGCAGGAATTCGTGCCGTATTTCCGCGAGCAAGGCGGCGGCTGCTTCATCAATATTGCATCCACGGCGGGTGTGCGGCCGCGCCCCGGGCTCGTCTGGTACAACGGCAGCAAAGGCGCGGTGATTATCGCGAGCAAGTCGCTGGCGGTCGAGCTGGGTCCGGACCGCATACGCGTGAACTGCGTAAATCCGGTGATCGGCGAGACGGCGCTGCTGTCCGAATTCATGGGCGTGGAAGATACGCCGGAAAATCGCCAGCGCTTTCTTGCGGGCATTCCGCTCGGGCGTTTTTCGACGCCGCAGGACATCGCCAACGCCGCGCTTTATCTGGCTTCGGACGAGGCGGAGTTCATCACCGGCGTGTGTCTCGAAGTGGACGGCGGGCGCTGCGTGTAGCGCCGCGCCGTATCTGGTCCGCGAGGGTTTCGTGTGCAACGGCCCTCGCCGCAGTCAGTGTTTTCCCCGGGTATCGATTCGTCATGCAGACCACGCAGCGCGGATAGAATCGATCGACGGCAGTACTTCAATTCCACAAGAAAAGAGGAGACACCATGGCTAGTCCCGCAAATCCGCTCCACCATCCCGGCGCGGGTGCGCCGCCTTCCACTTTCGAAGAGGCCACCTACCGCAAAGTCACCTGGCGGCTCGCGCCGCTTCTGATGCTCTGTTACGTGGTCGCGTATCTGGATCGCGTCAACGTCGGTTTCGCCAAGCTGCAAATGACCAGCGATCTTGGGCTGAGCGATGCGGTGTATGGTTTCGGCGCCGGGATTTTCTTTGTCGGCTATTTCATCTTCGAGATTCCGAGCAATGTGATCTTGCATAAGGTCGGCGCCCGGGTGTGGATCGCGCGGATCATGGTGTCGTGGGGCGTGATCTCCATGCTGACCATGTTCGTTACTACGCCGACGATGTTTTATGTGATGCGCTTTCTGCTTGGTCTGGCTGAGGCGGGGTTCTTTCCTGGGATCATTCTTTATCTCACGTACTGGTATCCCGCGCATCGGCGTGGTCGCATGACTACGTGGTTTATGACGGCGATTGCGTTGTCGGGTGTGATCGGCGGGCCGGTGTCGGGCTATATCCTGAAGACCTTTAACGGTTTGAACGGCTGGCATGGCTGGCAATGGCTGTTTCTGCTCGAAGGGATTCCTTCGGTGATCGTCGGGATCATGGTTTTTGCCCTGCTGGACGATCGGATTTCGAAGGCGAAGTGGCTTACCAAGGAAGAGCAGCAGTTGCTTGAGCGGCATGTTTCTGCGGAGGAGGCGACCAAGCACGATATGCCGATTCGGCAGGTGCTGACGAGTGGGCGGGTATTGATGCTCAGTCTTACGTACTTCTCGTTTGTGATGGGGCTTTACGGCGTGAGCTTCTGGTTGCCGACCATCATTAAAGCGACTGGCGTGACGGATGCGTTCACGATCGGCTTGCTTTCGGCGATTCCGTTCGCGGGCGCTGTAGTGGCGATGGTGTTCGTGTCGCGTAGTGCGGACCGGAAGCGGGAGCGGCGCTGGCATATTGCGCTGCCGGCGTTTGCGGGGGCGATTGGGCTGGTGCTTTCTGTGGTTTGGACGCATAACACTGTGTTGGCGATGGCGTCGCTAACTTTGGCGACCATGGGCATTCTCACTACCCTGCCGCTGTTCTGGAGTTTGCCTACGGCGATCCTCGCCGGCACGGGCGCCGCTGCCGGCATCGCCATGATCAACTCGATCGGCAATTTGGCGGGTTTTTTGAGTCCGTATGCGGTGGGCTGGCTCAAACAGGCGACGGCCGCGAATGACTCCGGCATGTATATGCTGGCGGCGTTCATGGTGCTCGGCGGGTTGCTGGCGATCAGCGTGCCGGCGAAGATGGTGAATAAGTGAGGGGTTGAGGCGCCTCTCGCTGCCACGTCCCATTCGTTATTGACCTCCGCGGGTCGGGAGATCAGGCCACCGGCGTCAGGGGTTACGGGAAGCAAGCGCCCGGAAAAGCGCGCGTGGATCGAATGGCTTCTCGCAGCGAGGGTAGCCGGAGTAGGCAGGATCGAGCGCATCCGCGCCATAGCCGGTCGTGAAGACGAAGCGCACGTTGCGCTCAGCCAGCCAGTCCGCGAGCGCGTACGACTTTTCGCCGTGCAGGTCCACGTCGAGTACCGCGCTATCGAACTGGTCTTTGTTGGATTCGACATACGCGAGCGCTTCGCCCAGCCAGCCCAGCGGACCAACAACTGTAGCTCCGGCCTCTTCGATCAGGCTGCAAAGCGCCTGCGCGACCAGGAAGTCGTCTTCGATGACCAGTATCCGGCGTCCCCGAATGTCTGTATCCGTTCCATCCATTTTTCGTCAACTCTGGTCGGCAGCAAAGCGACCCTTCCGTTCGAAAGGCATCTCAATCCGGCACGAGACGCCGTCGTGACCAAAAACCAGTTCCGCCTTCGCGCGCAACGAGTACGCCAGCGCCTGCTCGATCAACTGTCGTCCATATCCACGCTTTGAGGAATCGGGCGGGGTTGGCAGCCCACTCTCCCGCCATTCCAGCAGCAGCAATGATTGGTCCTGCTGACCGTCCTCGACACGCCAATAGACCTCCAGCCGCCCCTGGCCGTCTTTCAGTACCCCGTACTTGACAGCATTCGTCGCGAGTTCGTGTATCGCCAGCGCAATGTTCTGCACATATTCAAGACCAAGGGGAACGCTTGGACCATCGATAAGAATATTGCGGGCGTCAATGCCGGCGATTGTTTCAATCTCCATGCGTACGATGTCGCCCAGGTCGATATGCTCGCCAGTGGCCTTTCCAAGAAGACCCTGCAGCCGTCCCAGGGCGCGCAACCGTGAGATGAACGCCTCAACGGGCGGCTCCTTTCTCAGCGTCTGACGCGCAAGCGACTCGACGAGCGCGAGCAGATTGCGGGTGCGGTGCTGCAGTTCGGCAATGAGGACTTTCTGACGCGTCTCGGCGTGAGTCAGACCGGTGACGTTCAGAAACGTGATCACCACACCTTCGGGCCGCCGGTCGCCATTGCGATAAGGCGAGAGACGCACCAGATAATTGCTCGTCCGATCCTTGCTATCGATACGGCGTTCGATCACGTCGCCCTCAGTCACCGTTCGCGCGATGTCGCTGTCGAAGTGCGGCATGTGCAACGGACTGGCCAGATCGGTGATGGGTCGCCCCCGGTCGGTCGGACGGATATTGAACACTTCGGTCATAGCGGGCGTGAAGCTGCGAATCACCAGATGCCGGTCCAGAAATACCGTGGCCACCGCCGTACTCTCGAACAGGTTCTGCAGGTCGCTGTTGGCCCGATCGAGTGCTTCGATCTTCCGGTTGAGTTCGCCATTGACAGTGTGCAATTCCTCGTTCAGCGAAACCAGTTCCTCCTTCGACGCTTCCAGCTCTTCATTGGTGGACTGCATCTCTTCATTGACCGAGACCAGCTCCTCGTTCGACGACTTGAGTTCCTCCAGCGCGGTCTCATACTCCTCGATCACGGACTGCAGGCGCTCACGCGTTTCGCGGAGTTCCCGTTCTGTCTGCGCGGCCGTCCCGTCGCGCGCGGCATGAGCGCGGCCCAATGCTTCCTCACGGCTCAGGACCGCTCCCTGATCGATAAACAGAACAAGGAACAGCGGCTCAACGCCGGGCTTGCCGGCCAGCGGCTCGACGGTGACATTCACGATCTGCACGCGCCCATCGTCTTCCTCGACCGGGATGCCCTCCCGTGTCACTGAACGACCGGCTTCAACCGCTTCCCGGAACACGGTCCGCAGTTCGAGGCGGATGCCCTTGCGCGCCATGGTAAATATCTGCCGCGACGGAATGCCGGCAGGCGGTTCCAGATATTTGCCCGTTCGTGCCGAATAGTACGCAACGTCGCCGTCGCGATTGACCAGCACGTGGGGCGGTGAGAACCGCTCCAGCACCTGGGCGTCCACCATCTGGCGCAGCGCAACCGCACCCACTTCCGGGCGCCGCGTAGCGAGGTCGCCCGCTTGACCGGTGCGCATTGACGAAACCATCAGTGGCAGCCGTACGTGCGGTGCGGGAACCGACCGGCGGCGGAAAATGCGATGCTTTTTCTCGACCGGTGCAAAGAGATCGTCGAACTGGCTGACACTTTCCGACGTGCCGAGAAACAGGTAACCGTCCGGGCGCAACGCATAGTGGAACGTTGGAATGACCTGTCCTTGCACATCCTGGCCGAAATAGATCAGCAGGTTGCGGCAGGAAATCAGGTCCATCCGTGAAAAAGGCGGGTCGCGAATCACGCTGTGCGGAGAAAAAATACACAGATCGCGCACCTCCTTGGCCACGACGTAACTCGCACCGTCCGGAATGAAAAACCGGTTACGCCGTTCGGGAGAGACGCTGTCCAGTAGCTGGCCTGGGTATTTGGCTGCGCGCGCGACCGCGAGTGCATGTTCGTCTATATCGCTGGCGAATATCTGCACGCGGGGCGGAGCCGCAAGCTGGTCCATGTGTTCGCGCAACAGAATGGCTAGCGAGTACACCTCTTCACCGGTCGCGCAGCCGGGGACCCAGACGCGTACCACGTCGCCAACACCGCGCCCCTCGAAAAGTTTCGGGACGACAGTACTTGTAAGTTTCTCAAACGCATCCGCATCGCGGAAGAAATTGGTTACGTTGATGAGCAGGTCGCGGAACAGTGCGCCGACTTCCTGCGGGTCGCGCCGCAGGTGTTCGACGTAGGCATCGACTGCCTCGACATGGATTACCTGCATACGCCGCTGCACGCGACGCATGAACGTGTTCGTCTTGTAGCCACTGAAGTCGTGACCAAGCTGGCCGTGCAGGATGTAGTAAATCGCCTTTCTCGCGTCATCGAGATGTTGCTGTTCCGCGGCGCTTCGGGCCTTGAATGCAATATCGTCCAGCACATAGGTGCTTCGGGCAAATTCAGCCAGCTTCGCTCCCATCTGTTCGACGGGAATAGCAAAATCGATGAGCCCGGTGGCGATTGCGCTCTCGGGCATGCTCGCATGCTGAGGCCCAAAACCGTCCGCGATCTGGGCCATGGCGAGGCCGCCACGCTCTTTGACCGCCTTGACGCCGAGCGTCCCATCGGAATCGCCACCGGAAAGGATGATACCGACGGCCAGTTCGCCGCGGTCGTTTGCCAGTTCACTTAAAAAGATATCGATCGGCTTGCGCTCGCGCCGGCCTGTCTGCTGTGCGTGAACCCGCAGATGGTTGTTCTCGACCCCGAGGACCACATCGGACGGTAGCACGTAGACGTGGTTTATCTCGATCGGCATGCCGTCAGCCGCGACCTGAACCGGTAGCGACGTATATCGCGCCATGACCTCGTGCAGCAGGCTTTCACGCTCCGGGCCGAGATGCGTGACGATCACAACGGCGACGCCGGGGTCGGCGGGCATCCCGCGAAAGAAACCGTCCAGTGCTTCGATGCCTCCGGCTGAGGCGCCGACGCCGGCGACCGGGAACCGCGATACGTCGTTCACAAGGCTCTCCCACGCCTTTGCACCGGCACTCCGCGATCAATTTTTTCAGCGACAGCGGCCTGTGGCTCGTCGCCTGGCGCGACAGCATTTTGCGTGGACAACATCGGATTCGAAAATTGTGCTTCCAGCAGGCGAAGCGCCTCCCGCACCACTTCGCTCGCCGTACGGTAGCGGCCCGATCCTACCTGCCCCTCGACAAAGTGACAAAGGTGCTCTGTCAGCGACACGGTGAGCGCGTATTTGCTTGGCATGGGTGGTCTCTTCAAGTTCAGACTTCAACGGTACTACCTTGTCTCACCCGCGTCTATGGATGCCCTCGACAAAGCTCCCGCCTTTCACCTCACGCACCGACGGCCAGACTTGACCGCTGTGATGCTGCGAAACTGTGGAAAATTCGGACAACGTCGGAACGTCCGCACATTGGGCAACGGCTGCCTCGGGCCGGCGTTGAGACGGTTGCCCCAGGTTACCGGGAACCTGGACCTTTACCTGCCGCGTCGGTTTTCTCTGGTTGTCTATTACCGGCGCGCGGCTCCGCCAGCGGCCTCATGGCCGGCTGCAACGCGGCACGCAACTGATCAAGCGTGAAGGGCTTGCGCAGCGCCGACCATTCGAATTCAAATCTCTCGTGAACCGGAACCGGGTTTCCGGAAGCAAAAATAATTTTGAGTTCCGGACGGATGGAGGCTGCGCGCCGAGCGAGTTCGGTGCCTGACATATCCGGCATGACGATGTCGGTGAACAGAACGTCAAAGTCTTCATCTTGCAATGCATTCAGCGCCGCCGCCGCGCTGTCTGCACGCCTCGGCCTCATCCCGATCAGCGTCAATAGCTCGAAGGTTGCTTCCAGCGACGCGGCGTCATCTTCCACGATCAGAATGCGCGGGCCCTGACCGTTTGCGACCGACCCGACGCCATCACCTGAACGGGCAGCAGGCGCACGCGGTTCCATCGCTTCGATCTCGCTGTTTCCGAGCACCTGCCGCACCTTGACGGCAAGCTGCTGCCGACTGTACGGCTTGCTTAGCAGTTCCACACCAGGATCGAGCCGGCCACCATGTACGATCGCGTTCTGCGTGTAGCCGGACGTAAAAAGCACCTTCAGCCCGGGCAACATCTGGACTGCCCTTCTGGCCATTTCCGGACTGCGCAGCGCCCCGGGCATCACCACGTCGGTAAACAGCAGATCAACATGCACGCCGCTGGCCACCACCGCCAATGCCTGCTCTGCGTCGTTGGCCTTGAGCACCGCATAACCGAGACCGCTAAGAAGCTCGACGACCGTCGCTTGCACCTTCAGATCATCCTCCACGACGAGAATCGTCTCGCTGCCGTGCTTGAGGACACCACCGGTGCTTCGTCTGGTCTCCACCGCCGTGCCGGTTGAGCGGGGCAGATAGATCTTGACGGTCGTCCCCTCGCTGACCTCGCTATAGAGCCGGATATGGCCGCCGCTCTGCTTGACGAAGCCGTACGCCATGCTCAAGCCGAGGCCCGTGCCCCGCCCTTCTGGCTTCGTGCTGAAGAACGGATCAAAAGCACGCTCCATCACCTCGCGGGTCATGCCGGTCCCCGTGTCCGTGACAGCCAGCATCACATACTGCCCCGCCGTGACGTCGGTGAGCGCCGAAACGTACTCGTCGTCCAGCGTTGCGTTGGCGAGTTCGAGCGTGAGCTTGCCGCCGTCCGGCATCGCGTCGCGCGCATTGATGGCCAGATTCAGGATCACGTTTTCAAGCTGATGCGGATCGGCAATGGTATTCCACAGGCCGCCCGCGACCACGGACTCAATCTCGATCGTCTCGCCCAGTGCCCGTCGCAGGAGGTCGTCCAGCGCCTGAAGCTGACGCGCGGGATTGATGACGACAGGCTCAAGGGGCTGCTGGCGGCCAAAGGCCAGCAGTTGTGACGCGAGCTTCGCGCCGCGGTCGACCGCGTCAAGCGCGTTGCCCAGCCGCTCGGCGCTCCAGCCGTCACGGCCATGCCGACTTTCGAGCAGTTCCAGGTTGCCCCGCAGTACCTGGAGAACATTGTTGAAATCGTGCGCCACCCCGCCCGTCAGTTTGCCCAGTGCTTCCATCTTCTGCGCCTGGAACAACGCGCTTTGCGTCTGCTCGAGCAGTTCGCTGGCGCGTCGCCGCTCGGTGATGTCGCGCGTCACTTTCGCAAATCCGACCAGCTCGCCTTCTTCGCGGATGGCGTCGATCACGACATGCGCGAAGAAACGGCTGCCGTCTCTGCGCACGCGCCACCCCTCCGCCTCGAAACGTCCGTCGCGTCTCGCCGTCTCCAGGCCCCGGAAAGGAACGCCTGCTGCGACATCCTCTGGCGTGTAGAACCGGGAAAAATGCGAGCCGATAATCTCCTTCTCGGTGTATCCCTTGATGCGCCGCGCCCCGGCGTTCCAACTCGTGATGTGCCCATCGGGCGAGAGCATGAAGATGGCATAGTCGGTGACACCCTGAACCAGCAGGCGGAAGCTCCGCTCGCTTTCGAGCACCGCATCGTGAGCCGCCTTCTTGTCACTGACGTCGCGGACCACCTTGCCAAAACCGATAAGCTGCCCGTGGCTGTCGCGAAGCGCCGTCATGACGACGTTCGCCCAGAACGTCGTGCCATCCTTGCGCACGCGCCAGCCCTCCGCCACGTACCGCCCGGCCGTGGTCGCGGCCTGGAGCGCAGCCTCGGGCACACCGGAGGCGCGGTCCGCCTCCGGATAGAAGACGGAGAACGGCTGACCGATGATCTCGTCGGAGCGATAGCCCTGGATGCGTTCGCCGCCCGGGTTCCATGTCAGCACAGTGCCCTCGGGCGAAAGGGCGAAGATGGAATAGTCCTGGGTGGATTCAGCCCATAGGCGAAGCCACACCGAACTGAATTCTCCGGATTTGGGGTCAACATCGCTCATCTGGTTAACCTGTAACGCCGATTGGCAGGGATTAATCCTATATCGGTAGCAATAAGCGAGCCCGACAGGAGTTACAGGCGGTTGACTGTTTGGTCCGCAATCCCGGGAGGCCCCGTCCGCGGCAAACGTTCGCAGAAACTGGCTGAAAGTCGGCTATAGATTGATGCTGTGAAAAAGTCGCCGCCCTGCTTTTTCAACTCGGCGGTGAAAAAATCGACCTCTCGGATCGGTCTACAAACCGTTCGCGAATGCCAGCTAAGGGTAAGACGCCCCCTAAAAACCTTATGCGAGAGACGTCAACGACTTTTTCAACAACATTGGCCATCAACGGTCGTTCATTCTCGCCATTGCGATAACATTTGAACGTGGGCGTCGCCACTAACGGGTTGAAGTCGGCATGGCCGAGTTGTCTTCGGCGCTGCCCACCGCGTTGCTGACGCAGGCAGATTACATGCCGCCAAATGGCTTCTTCACAGTCAGCTTGTTGGTCACTGACGTCACGCCGGGAACGCCCCGAGTGATCGCCTCGGCCTTGTCTATCTGGGCAGCTTCCGTGACCGTGCCATTCAGTGTCACAGCGCCGTCTTTCGCGATGACACTGATGTCTCCGGCGTTAATTTCCTTGTACTTTCCGATGGCAGCATAGACCTTCCGGCGCAGAGCGCGATCCGCTTTGCGTCCCGTGGGTGCCGCTGAGCCCGATCCCGCCATCGCGGACGCACCCTGCGCACCGGAAGGGCTACTGGCTGTTTCACCGGCATGACACCACGTGGTCATGGACATCGCAACGAGCAATGTGGCGACCGCCGGCCCAAGTGTCTTGATTGTTTTCATGGATTGCTCCGGTTGATGAGGGTGACGGAATCAGAAGTTATGGCGGAGGCCGATCATAGCCGCAGTGGTAGAGATGCCCGGGGCAACCGGTGCCCCGTAGACAATCGTCTGGTTCATCGTCCCCTTGTTGTCGACGTAGCCAGCTTGCGCGTACACCTTGGTCCTTTGGGACAGGTTGTATTCGGCACCCACCGCGATTTCGCTCGAGTGATTCGCTGAATGATTCCGGTCCTTCAGGTAGTAGTAGCCGGACGTGATCCTGAAGCGCGGATTGAACTGGTAGCCGAGGCCGCCCGACACCATTTCGAAGTCAGCAGTGTTGCTCTTCGCCGGGTTTTTGCCGATGCCATACGAGGCGGACATGGAAAATCCGCTGATCGTATACATCGCACCGAAATAGTAGAAGCGATTGTTGCCCTGGCCTGTCGCAGGTATAGCCGGCGCCGCTGGATAGGTCAGCGGGAACGGATTGGTGTCATGCCCGTTGTAGTACACGGCGGACAGGTTCAGTCCGTAGTTCGAATACTTGAGCACAGCCGACTCTCGCGTGCCGCCCTGGAACTGTCCCGCGACGCCGCCCGGCGCGTACTCGAGCGCAAGCGATGCACCATAGAATTTCGGCGAATTGTAGACCAGCGCATTGCTGTCATAGAGGGCGCCGATTGGAGCGTTCGTGCTGGTACCGGGCCAGCCCGCCGCCTGATTGATGCCGAGCCACGCAGTCAGGATACTGCCGAAATACTGTGCGCCGCGTACGTCGGTTTCCGCCATGGCGTAGATCATCGGGATGATCTGGCGGCCGGCGTCGAATGTGCCAAACGGCCCGGCTGCGCCAATCGTCGCGAACTGGTTGAAGATTGCGGTCGTGCCTGGCGTATCGGACAGCCCAAACTTGCCGTTCGTGGTGTTAAACGTGCCTTGCAGCTTAAAGGTGATCTTGTAGCCGGCGCCGATGTCCTCACTTCCCTTCAGGCCCCAGTAGCTCGAATAGATGCCACCGTCCTTGAGTTGATAGGTATGCCCCTGGTTTCGCGCGGTCGGCTGGAACGTTGCCGCCGAGGTACTTTGATACAGGAGCCCACTGTCGACTACGCCATAGAGCGTGACTGAAGACTGGGCATGGGCTGCGCTGGAAAAAACTATCAGCACTGCCAGGCTGCTTGATTTTAATTTCATTGTGTCTCCTCCGGGTTTGAGGCGTGCCGGGTGGACCCGGCAGTTTATGGTTTGTCCTCGAATAAAACGGTGTTGCTGCCGTGCCGGTGTCTCAGGCCGACAGGTAATAATCGCCGAACTGATCTCGCAACCGGTTCTTGAGCACCTTGCCTGTTGCACCGAGCGGAACCGAATCGACAAACACAACGGCATCGGGCTTCCACCACTTCGCAAGCCGGCCGTCAAAAAACGTGAGCAGCTCGTTCGGGACGAGTGCGCTGCCAGGCTTCTTCACGATCAACAGCAGGGGGCGCTCGTCCCATTTCGGATGCCGCGCGGCGATGCATACCGCGGTCGTGACTTCGGGGTGCAGGTAGGCGATGTTTTCGATGTCGGTCGAACTGATCCATTCGCCACCGGACTTGATGACGTCCTTGCTGCGATCTGTAATCTGCATGAAGCCGTCGGGATCGACCCTGGCCACGTCGCCGGTTGGGAACCAGCCGTCGCGCAGCGGCGGGGTGTCGTCACCGCCGAAATATTCCCGCGTGACCCAATGACCACGCACGAGAAGGTCGCCCGTTGCGCTGTCGTCCCATGGCAAATCGTCGCCTTCCAGACCGACGATTTTCATATCCATGCCGAATACCGGGCGTCCCTGCTTTGCCTGAAGTGCGTAGCGCTCCTCTACCGGTAGAGACAGCTGATGCGCCTTGAGACTGCAGATCGTTCCGACCGGGCTCAATTCCGTCATACCCCATGCATGCACGACATCGACGCCATACCGCGCCTGGAACGCCGTCATCATCGCTGTCGGGCAGGGTGCGCCGCCGATAATCGTGCGCTTCATCGACGAAAACGAACCCGTGGTCGCGTCGACATGCGCAAGCAATCCCTGCCAGACTGTTGGAACGCCGGCCGACAGTGTGACCTGTTCGCCCTCGATCAGCTCATGAAGCGACTTGCCGTCCAGCGCCGGCCCCGGGAACACCAGCTTCGCACCGACCATGCAGGCGATATAAGGCAATCCCCACGCGTTCACATGGAACATCGGCACGACGGGGAGGATCACATCGCGCGCCGAACAGTTCAGCGAATCCGGCAGCGCCGCCGCGTAGGTGTGCAGCAGCGTAGAGCGGTGGCTGTATAGAACCCCTTTCGGATTACCTGTCGTACCTGACGTGTAGCACAGCGACGAGGCGCTGTTTTCGTCCAGCAACGGCCAGTCGAATGCGTCACTGTGACCGTCGACGAGATCCTCGTAGCACAGCAGCGTCGCCGACAGGCCATGGTCTCGCGGCATGTGCGTGCGATCGGTCATTGCAACGAAGACCTTCGGGCTCCTGACTCGCGACGCGACGCTCTCGATCAGCGGCAGAAACGTCAGGTCAAAGAACACCACGCGATCTTCCGCATGTTCGATGATGTACACGAGCTGGTCGACGTGAAGGCGCGGGTTGAGCGTATGCAACACGGACCCGGACCCCGACACAGCGAAGTACAGCTCCATGTGCCGGTAGCCATTCCATGCCAGCGTCCCAACCCGCTCGCCCGGCTTGATGCCGAGGCCTGCCAGCGCGTTTGCCATGCGGCGCGCGCGTTGCGCGAGATCCCGGTACCGATACCGGTGAGTGTCGCCTTCTACCCGTCGCGACACGATTTCCTGTTCGCCGTGATGGCGTTCAGCATGCATGAGCAGCGAAGCGACCAGTAGCGGTTGTTGCATCATCAAACCTTGCATCCTTGTTCCCCTGAATGGCTGTGTGTTTCCGCGCGGCGCGGATCACGATGCCGCATTGCACGCCGGTGCCGGCGCGGGACTGGCGACTGGGTCCTCGATACTCACGAACAGCTTTCCGCCGATGGTCTGGACCGGGAATGTCGTCAGGCTCAACCCACTCACACCCGGCATGCGACCGGTGCGGAGGTCGAAGCGCAGACCGTGCGCCGGGCAGCTCAGCACGCCCCCGTCGAGACGGCCGTTTGCGATCGAAGCCCCCTGATGGGGACACGCGTTGTCAATCGCGTGGATCGCGCCGTCGATGTTAAAAAGAACAACCCCGCGGCCATTGATGAAGGCCAGCTTTCGCTGGCCTGGTCCGAGTTCATCGACCGCGCCAACCGGTATCTGATCAGACGAGTTCATGGATCAGTGTCTCCGCCATGGGCCATTCACCAAACCCTGCAGCGGGATTCAGGTGACCGACTTCGCCGAGATCGACAAGACGGCTACCCCAGTCTTCCGCCATCGCCGCCACACGCTTGAACTGCGCGAGCGGATCGTTGCGGCTCGCACCCACGATGCTCGGGAACGGCAGCGGCTTTCGTGGAACCGGATGCCAGCCGTTTCCGGCCAGCGCATCAATGGTCGGATAGCCCGCCGGCAGCGGCGTCTCGAGATCGGCAGGAGCGGCGAGCAGCGCACCGTGAATCTTGCGGCTGTGCTGGCCGGCCCAGTGCGCCGTAATCATCACGCCCGCACTGTGCGCGACCAGGATCACCGGGCCATCGATTTTCGCGAGGGCAGCATCGAGCGCCGCAACGCGCGCAGCGCAACTGAGTTTCTCGTGCTCGAGCGGTGGTACCGAGTCCGCCTTGGGCAACTTCCGCTCCAGCAGCGTTTGCCAGTGCTCCGCGACGTGGTCGCGCAAGCCGGGCACAATCAGAATGGTCGGCGTCGTATTAAGAGTCATTAAGTGGTTTCCTGTCGACCGGAGTTCGAGCTTTAGCGCGCTGCTCCGATCTCATGCAGATGGTTGCGGTCCGATCAGTACGGCTTGTCGCCGATAATTCCGGCGCGCTCCATCTTGCGGTCACACGGCGGGTAGTCCATCACCGCGTAGTGCTGCGTGCTGCGGTTGTCCCAGATCGCGATGCTGTTTGGTTTCCAGCGCCAACGGACCTGGTACTCCGGGATGTAGGCCTGGCTGATGAGATAGCGAAGCAGTTCACCCGCACCCGGATTGGCGTCCTGCCCGAAGCGCACGCGCGCCGGCGTGTGGTAATTGGTGAAATGGGTGGTGAAGGCGTTCACGAACAACACCTTTTCATCGGACTCCGGATGCGTGCGCACGACTGGATGCTCGGCGTCCGGAAATTGCGCTTTGAGCGCGAGACGTTTTTCGATCGGCATCGCGGCGCCGAAGCTCGCCTCGATGCTGTGGCGAGCGCGCAGGTCCGCGATCTGGGTCTTGATGTGACCCGGCAGGTTCTCGTAGGCGAGAACCATGTTTGCCCACATCGTGTCGCCGCCAACTGGCGGGCACTCCACGCAGCGCAGGACAGCGCCGAACTGAGGCGCCTCGCGCCAGGTGGCGTCCGCGTGCCACGCGTTTTCATACCGGTCGTTGGGCTGGTCCTGGTTCTTATAGATGCGCACAAGGCCCGGATGTTCCGGGTCGCTGCCGGCGACAGGATGGTCCTCCAGTGCGCCGAAGCGGCGAGCGAAAGCGACGTGCTCGCCGCGCGAAATGTCCTGATCGCGCAGGAACAGCACCCTGTGCTCAAGCAGCGCCGCCCGGATCGCGGCAAACAGGCTGTCATCGTGAATGGCATCGGCGAGATTCACCCCGACCAGTTCGGCGCCGATGGCACACGTCAATTGTTCGACTCGCATGAGTTGCTCCTCAGATGACGAAGACCGACGAACCGGTCGTCTTGCGCGATTCGAGGTCCCGGTGGGCCTGCGCCGCGTCCTCCAGTGCGTAACGCTGGTTGAGTTCGATCTTGATGCGGCCCGCAGCGACATGCCCGAAGAGTTCACCAGCAAGTTCGTTCTTCTCGACGGGGTCGGCAATGTAGTCCGCCAGCGCGGGCCGCGTCAGATAGAGCGAGCCCTTCATCGCCAGCATCTGCGGATTGAACGGCGGGATCGCTCCGGACGCCGTGCCGACGCAGACCATCAGGCCACGGCGCCTGAGCGAATCGAGCGACGCCTCGAAGGTATCCTTGCCGACGCTGTCGAACACGACGTCCACGCCCGTGCCGTTGGTCAGCTCGCGCACACGCTTCGCGACATCTTCCCGGCTGTAGTAGATGATGTGATCGCAGCCATGCGCGCGGGCCACCTCGCCCTTGGCCTCGTTCGATACCGTGCCGATCACGGTGAGACCCAGCAGCTTCGCCCATTGCGACACGATCAGACCGACACCGCCGGCGGCGGCATGCAGCAGGATGGTGTCGCCCGCCTTGAAGTCGTGAATGCGGCGCATCAGGTACGAGGAGGTCAGGCCTCGCATTGTCATGCCGGCAGCTGTTTCGCAGGAGATTGCATCAGGCAGCTTGATGAGCGGCGCGGCCGGAATCAGGCGTTCCGTACTGTAAGCGCCGAGCGTGTTGAGAAAGCCGGTGTAGGTCACGCGATCGCCGACTGCAACGTTGGTCACGTCCGGGCCGATGGCCTCGACCACACCTGCCGCCTCGACACCCATGCCCGCAGGCAGCGGCACGGGGTACAGGCCGGTGCGGAAGTAGGTGTCGGCGAAATTCAGGCCCACTGCCTCATGGCGCAGTCGAACCTGGGCGGGGCCGGGGTCGCCCACCTCAACGCTTTCAAAGCGCAACACTTCGGGACCGCCGGTTTCATGGAAGCGCACTGCTTTTGCCATGTCAAATCTCCTATTCATTACTCGAACTGCGAATTTATTTCGCCTGTGAAGGGCTGCCCAATTTGCTCTCAGGCGCACTTGCCAGGTCTAAAGCTCGCGGGTGACCGTCGGGTCAGCTGCCGGCCTGCTCACGCAAGGCACTCAGGCGATCGAGGTCGACGCCATAGTTCCGCTTACCGATGAAGAAGGCGATTGCCGCCACGAGAGGTGCGAACGGCACGAGTTGCAACGCGCCGAGCAGCCCGATCCGGTCGGCCACGATGCCTGTCAGGACCGCAGCGGGTGCCAACCCCAGCAGGTTGTTCGCCAACGTCAGGGTGGCAAACGCCGATGCGTGGATCGATGGCGGAGTGAGGTTCGCCACCATCGCGCCCGAGGGGCCGGTTGCGCCGGCACAGAAGAACATGCCGGCGCCGATCACGACGAGCTGTGCCGACCCCGCCGGCATGCGGAAGCCGATTGTGAGCAGCACGAAGCAGAGCAGACAGTAGGCGACGGCGGTGCTCCACTTCCTTTCCCGCGCATGCTTGCTGAGCCGGTCGGCCAGATTTCCGCACACCACCATGCCGAATGCGGTGGCCAGCACGAACACGGCCGCGCCCATGGCCGCCTTGCCGGCAGGCATGCCGTAGTAGCGGTTCAGGAAGCTGGGCATCCACGCCCATACAGCGGCCGGAACCAGCAGATGGATGCCGCTGCCGACGTAGGCGCACACGACCGACTTTGTCGAAAAGAGTCCTTGGATCAACGCGCGCAAGCTCATGCACACACCGGCGCCTTGCGTCCGACGGCCCACGTTAGCCGGCTGTAGCGGCGCGAGTCGCTTTTCGGTGATGGCAAACCGGTAGAAAACGACCAGCATGATTCCAAGTGCCGCCATCGCCCCGAACGCCGCGCGCCAGCCGAAGTGAGCCGCGACGGCACCGCCCAGGGCCATGCCCAGCACCGAACCAAACGCTCCGCCGGCCATGAACGCGGCGGTGAGCGTGGCGCGCAGCCGCGCCGGAAAGATGCTGAGGACGACCGCGATGCCGACACTGCCATAGGCGGCTTCACCGATACCCACGAAGGCGCGCGCGAGTAGCATCTCGCCATAGTTCGTCGCGAGCGCGCAGCCGAGCGTCGCGAGACTCCACATCGCCGCCATCAGGACAATGCTCTTCACGCGGCCCCAGCGGTCGGCGAGTACCGAAAGCGGAAAGGTGAGCACGCCGACCATCAGCGCGACCACGCTGCTGAGCGAACCGAGCCGGGTGTCGGAAAGATTCCATGCCGCCTTGAGCATCGGAAACACCGCATTCAACACCTGCCGCGACATGTAGTCGGATAGCAGCAGTCCCACCGTCAGCACGAATACCACCCACGCATACGCGTGCACGCCTTTTTGCGTTGTCGAAACATCGCCCGTCAAGGGCTCGGCATGCGTGAACATGAGTTGTCTCCTTCGTGTCCAGCCCGTTGGCGACCGCCTTTGCGTTCAGCCCAAAGGCAGCCTTTATGGATACTGCAAAACTCTCCCCGGCCTGGCCGACGAGCCCTGCTTTTGAAGCCCGGCGTCCGCGAAACGTCGGCCGCGCTTCAAACCCTCACGCCGCGCGCAGCGGCAGGTTCTTCACACCGGCCTTGCGATTCGGCGCCATGCCGTTGGCCGCGAGCGTCTCGTCGACCGTCTTGTACTGCACGCCAATCTTGTAGATTTCGCGCGCTTCCTTGCCGCTCGCAATTTCACGGCCCAGTTCGCGCGCCACGCGCACACACTGCTCGATCTGCTGCACCGAGCTCATGCGATTGCCGTGCTGGTCAATGATCGTGTCCTCGATGCCGCAGCGCGGATGCAGGCCCATGGCCATCGCCATCATGTTGAAAGGCAGCACGTTCTTCAGCAACGACTCGGCTGTAATCGTGCCGCCGTCCGGCGCACGGTGGACGAAGTTGAAGAAGTTGTGCGGGTTCGGACCGTCGAAGCCGCCGCCGATGCCGATCCACGTCAGGTTCAGCGGCCCCTTGTAGACGCCCTTGCGCACCAGGCGATCGAGCGTTTCGAGCGCATGGATACCGGTAAGCTGAAAGTGCGGCTGGATGCCCGAGGCCTGCAGGCGGCGCAGATGCTCCATAACCCAGGCTGGACCCGCGGGCACGGTCATTTCGCTGTAGGCGGCCATCAGCGCAGCATCGGCCAGCGACGTGCCTTCCAGGTACTCCGGATAGAGCAGCTCCATGATGTTCATCTGCGTGGTGTTGATCGCGACCGTCACCTGATCGGGTTTCGGGTCGAGATCGGCTAGCATGTGGCGCGTGTCGTCGGACAGCCACTTCGCGGCCTGGCCGTCGTCTTCCGGTGCAAACGAGATCGAGCCACCCACCTGGATGATCATGTCCGGCACGGCCGCGCGCACGCCGGCAATCAGTTCGTTGAACTTCGACAGGCGCTTGGAGCCCTTGCCATCCAGTTCGCGCACATGCAGATGCAGCACGGTCGCGCCGGCCTCGTAGCAGTCGACGGCCTTCTGGATCTGCTCCTGCATCGTTACTGGAATGTCTTCCGGAAAGTCCTCGGGCATCCATTCCGGGCCGTACGGCGCGGTTGTGATGACAACCTTGTCCTGGTTCTCAGGGTGCAGCGAATCGTCGAGGAATTGCATCGTGTTCTCCAATATGAGTACGGTGTTCCGACGCTCGCGGCACGGCTGGCCGCATGAAGACAGATCGGAACATGATGAACCGTTGAGAACCCACGATACGGCAATCCTGCGCTACACTTTTATGATATGGCGCCATTCTTTTAGCTTTTCATGCCACTAGGCGTTAACACCGGTGTGTGCGGCAGACGCCTCAATATCAGACGCAGGAAGGCCGCCTGCGAGGCGTACGCGGAGACAAAGCGATGGAAACGATGTTGCGCTCGGTAGGCATGAGCGGCTATTTCGATGTGACGCGGCGCGTCGGACTGAACCCCGTCGAGCTTGCGCAGCAGGTCGGGATCGATACCGCGGCACTCGCGAATCCGGACGACCGCATTCCGGCAACCGCCGCGTGCCGACTGCTGGAATTGACGGCCGAAAAGGCGTCATGCCCGACTTTCGCGCTGCAGATGGCCGAGACCCGGCAGAAGTTCGGTACCGGTGTGATCAACGTCCTGCTCGCGCACAAGCGCACGCTGCGCGAGGTATTGCTGGCCACGGCTGAATACCGGCATCTCTTGAACGAAGCCCTGGCTGTGTATGTCGAGGACGTGGGAGAAACGGTTACCATCCGCGAAGAACTGGTCGTCGAACCGGGTACCCCGACGAATCAGGCGATCGAACTCACGGTCGGTGTCCTCTGGCGCCACTCCAGCGCTCTGCTTGGCGATCACTGGAAACCACGCTCGGTTCATTTTGTTCATCAGGGACCGAGAGACCTGACGTTTCATCGACGGTTCTTCGGCTGTCCACTGGAGTTCGGCAGCGATTTCAACGGCTTCGTGTGTGCGGCCGCCGATCTCGACTACCCGAATCCCTCCGCTGACCCGGAACTGGTGCGATATGCCGAGAGCCTCGCGGATTCGCTCAATGTAACCGGTGTCGATTCGACCGCGCTGGAAGTGCGCAAGGCGATCTACTTGTTGCTGCCCGTTGAGCAGGCCACCGTCGAACTGGTTGCCCGCCATTTACGTCTGAGTGTTCGCACCATGCAGCGCCAACTTGAACTTGCGCATACCAGCTTCTCGCGTCTGGTCGAGGAAGTCAGGGGCGAGCTTGCCGTGCGCTATATGAGCAACCCACGCTATCCCATCGGGCGAGTTTCCGCACTGCTTGGCTATTCGCAGCAGGGCTCCTTCACAAACTGGTTTAATTCGCGCTTTGGTGTAACGCCTCGTGAATGGCGCAACAGCCATTTGAAATGATCGCGCTGCGCCTTGGTGTGCAACGAGGCCTGGCGACCCAGACATTCGGTTTTCATCACCCGCGAGCGTGTGAACGGATAAACCTTCACTGGTAGCGCAAGTGGCCGTGAACGGCTGATAACTCGTCTTGAGATTTGACCTCTTCCATGGCCGCGCAGGCTCTGAAGCAGCCGTTGCAACTGCGAGGTTCCGAACGACGGCTTCGGCTTAAGCGGTCAAATCAAGCACCACAGAACGGGCACAGCGTGAAGCATCAATAAAAAATGGCCGCAGCATCCGCTGCGGCCATCACCTCATCAACCAGCAATTTCAAGCTCTCAAAGCAACGCACCAGGAACAAACGCGCCGCTCAAAAAACCTCAAACAATATTCATCGCCAACGCACTCTCACGATAATGCTGGCTCGCCTTATCCGCATCGCCAAGCTGTTCATGCAGCCGCGCCAACGCACGATGCGAGCGAATTTTCAGCGTTTCGTTATCCGCGAGCTTCAGCGCGCGCTCAAGGAACGACTGCGCCTTACCCCACAACTGCTGATGCAGACACAAGCGCCCCAGCGCGAACATCAAGTCCGCATCTTCCGGACGATCCTTCTGCCACGCTTCAGCCTTCTGAATCAGCGGCAACGCGTCGCCGCCAGCCGTATCCGGATAACGACGCAACAAGCGCGCATCCCAGTTCTGCGCGAGCGCTTCCTCGACGATCTTGCGCGCTTCCTGCGGACGATTCAGCGCCACCAGCAACTCCGCAGCAAGATCCGCGAGACGCGGCGAATGACGCTCAGTAGCCGACAACGAATTCCACAACTCCAGCAGCGCATCGGCATTGTGACGCCGGTCACGCAGCAGGTTCTCCGCCGCGAGCTGGCGCAAACGCACCGCCACCGCCGGATGAATCGCCTCACGCTTTTCCAGCGTCTTGACGAGCTTGAGCACTTCGCCCCAGTTCTTCAGCTGCTGTTGCGCGCGCAACATGATCTGCTGCGCGTGGATGCGCCGCCCACCCTGTGATTGCATCTGGGTCAGTGCGGTCAGTGCGCCGTCCGCGTCACGGCCATCAGCGCGCATGTCGGCGGTCGCCATCAGGCGTGCGTCCTGCCAGTCGGCCTCGTCGATCTGCGAAAGCCACTCGTCGCGCCGCGCATATTCATGCATGCGATGCGCCGCTGTAGCCGCGATCAAACCCGCAGCGCCCTTGTTGTCACCATTCGCGAGCGCATCCTTGGCGGCTTTCTCCGCGCGTGAAAAACGCCCGGCGTACAGATTGCCGATCGCATCGCGCAGCGCCGCATGCGCCTTCGCAACACGCGAGCGAGCGCGATAAGCCGCCACACGCTGCGGCATGCGCCAGATATTGCGGAAGATGCGCAGCAGCGCATACATCAGGATGAACAGCACCACCAGCCCGACCACGAACAGATTCAACGAAATATCGACGCGGTACGGCGGATAGATCAGCAGCACCTGTCCCATATCGAAGCGCCCGACCACCGCCAGCACCACCGCGATGACGAACAGCAACGCAAGCCATAGAAGTCCCCGGATCGCCATGATTAACCTCGGCTCCGGTATTGATTGACGGCCTGCAGGCTCGTGTTCAGATTCGGCAATTCAACCGCGGCCGAGCCCGCTTCCACCTGCTTGACGAGATCGGTCACGGTCTGCGTTTTCTTCGACGTGTTGTCGAAGTAACGTGTGAGCGCATTCTCGGCCGCGTGAAGGTCGGACTTCAGCGTGGTCTCGTTACGCGAGAGCAAGGCGAGACGCGCCGACAGCAAACGCAGCTTGAGATTCTCGCGCACGAAGTAGCCCTGATCGGGCGTGACCAGCATCGCATCCGCGTTGTCGATCCGGCGCACCTGCACGAGGCTCGTCAACTGCTGGCCGATGCCGGTGCTCACTTCACGCCACCACACTTTCCAGCGCGGCTCGCCGGTGGCCGCGGCCACCTTGGCCGTGTCGGCCCATGTCGCGGCTTGCGGCGTGGCGTGGGCGATCGGTGCTTCGCCCGAAAGCGGCAGGTTGTCGACCTGGTCGATCGCGTTGTCGAGCTTGATGGCCATGCCCGTGAGATCGGTGGAAGGCGCGGCCTTCAGCTTGTCGATGTCTTGCGCGATGGCCTTGCGCACGGCGACCGCTTGCGGGCTGTCCGATGCGGCGAGACGCGTGTCGGCGCTTTGCAGCGCGAACAGCGCGAGCTGCGTGTTGCCGGTGAGCTGCAACTGCTGGCTGGCGGCGGAGAGCATCTGGCCGACTTCGGCGAGCGTCCAGTCATCGCGATTGCGCGCGAGATCCGCGTATTGCTGTTGCAGCGCCTGCTGCGAGGTTTGCGCATCGGCGAGCTTGCCTTCGAGTTGCGCAACCTGCGAGTCCGACTGATGCACGGTGGCGAGCGCCTGTTCCGTCTTGATACGCAGTTCGTTGGTCTGCGTGTCGTTGGCTTGCTGGCGCTGCACGAGTTGCTGCTCCGTGCGCTCCACCTTGCGATTGAGCGCATACGCGCCCACGCCCGCGGCACAAGCAATGATCACGACGACAAACCACAGCAGCGGTCCGCTCGCGCTATGGCGCTTTTGCGCTTCGTAGGGCGTGAAGGGTTGATTCGGCGGCAACGCAGTGGTCGCGGCCGGCTGGGGTGAAGCGTTCGTGGATGCGTTCGTTTCAGTCATGCGTGATTTAGCCGGTGAATGAGCCGGGTTGGACGATACCGGTTGGACGACGGGCGGGACGGCGGCAATCAAGGCGCGGGCAATGCGCTCATCGCCCGCGCCGGACACCGTCATGCTATCAAAACCCAATGCCCGCGCGGTCTGCGCGATACGGGGATGTGGCGTGACGAGCGCGGCGCGTTTGAGCTGCGCGATCTCGTCGGCGGTGAGGTGGTCGTGCGCCAGTTCGTTCAGGTTGCGCACGCCTTCGGAACTGGTGAGCAGCCACGCGTGCGGCACGCCTGCGAGCAACTCGTGCACGCGCGCCCAGGCGCCGATCGACGGTTCCGGCACGAGGCGCCGGTATGCCGCGACCGTGTCGACTTCGGCGCCGGCTTCGCGCAGACGCTCGGCGAGCCATTCGCGGCCGCCGTCGCCGCGCACGATCAGCACGCGCTTGCCTTCGAGACTGGTCGCGCCGAGCGCCGTATCGATCGCGGCGAACAGACCTTCGGAATCGAAGCGCGCGGTGTCTTCATCCGAACCGGACGGCGGGCTGATCACGTTGTACGCCGGTGCGGCGACGCCATGCCGTGCCAACGCCTGCACGCTGCCCGGCCCGACCACGCCGATCGGCAACGCATGCGGCCAGATCGAGTCGCTGTGGGCAAACGCTTGGTCGACCGCATTCGGCGACACGAACACGACGAGCGCATAGCGTTCGAGCGAGGCCAACGCGGCGCGCAACGGCGCGTCGTCGGTGACGGGCGCGATGTCGATCAGCGGAAAGTCGAGCGTGGCGATGCCCGCGGCGGCGAGCCGCGCAATCAGTTCGTTCGACTGACCGGCCGGTCGCGTAATCACGACCGTGAACGCCGCCTTGTCGACGGATGGGGATGTGTTGCCGGGGATATCGGCCGTCATCACTCGCCGGTCGCCGCGCTGTCCGCCGCGCCGTCTTCCGCCGTGCCCTGCTTCGCCGCGGCGGGACCGCTGGCGGTGCTGAGCGCACGCACGATGTCCATCGCGCCCTGCTGCTCGAGCGCGCTCGCCACTTCCTGGCCGAGCGCGACCGCGCGTTCGACGCTAGGCGCCGGCGCCGACGCCTGCGCGCTCAGCACGCGCTGCCCGTCGGGCGTGGCGACGATGCCGCGCAGATGCAGCGCACCGTCGCGCCATGTCGCATAGGCGGCAAGCGGCACTTCGCAACTGCCGCCGAGCGCGCGCGACACCATGCGCTCCGCTTCGACGGCTGCTGCCGTGTGGTCGTGATGCAACGGTGCGAGCCAGGCCGCGAGGTCCGCGCGGTCGGCGCGAATCTCGATGCCGAGCGCGCCTTGGCCCGCTGCGGGCAAGCTGTCTTCGGGATCGAGCAGCGCGCGGATGCGCTCGCCCAGACCCAGACGCTTCAGGCCGGCTGCGGCCAGAATGATCGCTGCGTAATCGCCGCGATCGAGTTTCGACAGACGCGTGTCCAGATTGCCGCGCAACGGCCGCACTTCGAGATGCGGATAACGCATGCGCAGCATGGCCTCGCGGCGCAGGCTGGAAGTGCCGACCACAGCGCCGGCCGGCAGTGCCGCGAGCGAGTCGTAATCATTGGAGACCAGCGCGTCGCGCGGATCTTCGCGCTCCATGATGGTGGACAGCGCAAAGCCTGCGGGCAACTCCATCGGCACGTCTTTGAGCGAGTGCACGGCGAGGTCCGCGCGGCCATCGGCGAGAGCGGCTTCCAGTTCCTTCACGAAGAGGCCCTTACCACCAACCTTCGACAAAGTGCGATCGAGAATTTGATCGCCACGTGTTGTCATTCCGAGGATTTTTACGTCACAAGATGGATATAATTTGTGCAGCGCACATCGCACATGCTCCGCTTGCCACATGGCCAGGCGGCTTTCTCGCGACGCAATCACAAGCGTGTGGGGTGGCGTTGAAAACGTCTCGGTGTTCATTAGCTTGCTGATCGAATGACGGGATGTAATAACGAACAATGTTAGCACGCGCCCTTGCGTCTCAAGACGCAGCCAGGCGCCGTGCTGAAGCGGTATCGATGGAGGAGACGGGCTTCGCGCGGCGCGCGCCTGCCCCATCCCGGCATGTTCACGCACGGTCGTTCGCGCACCGGGCCGCCGCATGCGGGATGATGCGGTGCGGCGCACTGTGCCGCAAGGTGCGTCGAACGGGTGTCGTGCAAACGCGCGGCACCGTTCAGGCGCACAGTCTTCTCTCAGGCGTATCGCCATCGGCGCATACCGTTTCGCGCAGTTCACTATGCAGTTCACGTTGCAGTTCATAGTGCAGTTCCGCAGTAGCAGTTCATCACTCAACAGACCCTGGCTTCCCTGAGGAAACCCATCGTGACGTCTTCCGGATCGGCGCGCCCTGCCCGCCGCAACACTGCATTGCCCAACGCTCGCGCGGCCGACGCTGCCCAGCCCGCCGCTTCTGCCGCCGCTTCTGCCACCGCTTCTGCCGCCGCTTCTGCCGCCGCCTCGGCTACAACCGCTGCCGAGTCCACATCGGCCAAACGCGCCGGCAAACCCGCTCAGGCCGCTCACGCCGCCAAAGCCGGCAAGGCCGCCAAAACCTCCACGCCTGTCAAGACGGACAAGGCCGTGAAGGCAGTCAAGACGGGTAAGACGACGCAAGCCGCAGCCACCGTCAAGGCGCAGAAACCGGCCAAGGCCGGCTCCCCGAAGATCAAGGTCGTCGCCAACGCGCCGCAAGCGCTCGCGCTGCAGGCCGTGGCGGAGGAATCGTCCGCGTCCGCAACCGCTTCCGCGCCGAAGGGCAATGGCCGCACGCGCGAAGACAAGGACCATCCGCTATTCCAGGACATCCGCTATCTCGGGCGCCTGCTCGGCGACGTGCTGCGCGAACAGGAAGGCGACGCGGTGTTCGATGTCGTCGAAACGATCCGCCAGAACGCCGTGCGCTTTCGCCGCGAAGACGACAGCGCCGCCGCGCAAACGCTCGACAAGAAACTGCGCTCGCTGAGCCCGGAGCAAACGGTCAGCGTGGTGCGCGCGTTCAGCTACTTCTCGCACCTCGCGAACATTGCCGAAGACCGCCACCGCAACCGCCGTCACCGCATTCACGCACTGGCCGGTTCGACCTCGCAACCGGGCACGATTGCCCATGCGCTCGAACGGCTGGTCGAAGCCAACGCGGCCGCCACGCCGGTCCTGCAGCAGTTCTTCAACGACGCGCTGATCGTGCCGGTGCTCACCGCGCACCCGACCGAAGTGCAACGCAAGAGCATTCTCGACGCGCAGCACGACGTCGCGCGTCTGCTCGCCGAACGCGATCAGCAGTTGACCGAGCGCGAGCGCGCGCACAACGAAGCGATGCTGCGCGCCCGCGTCACGTCGCTATGGCAAACGCGCATGTTGCGCGATTCGCGCCTCTCCGTGGCCGACGAAATCGAGAACGCGCTGTCGTACTACCGCGCCACTTTCCTCACTGAAATCCCGGCGCTCTACGCCGATATCGAAGAAGCGCTCACCGAGCACGGCATCGACGCGCGCCTGCCGCCGTTCTTCCAGATGGGCAGCTGGATCGGCGGCGACCGCGACGGCAATCCGAACGTCACGGCCGACACGCTCGAAAACGCGATCACCCGCCAGGCCGCGGTGATCTTCGAGCACTACATGGAACAGGTGCACAAGCTCGGCGCGGAGTTGTCGGTGTCGAACCTGCTGGCCGGCGCCAGCGAAGCCCTGAAGGAACTCGCCGCCGCCTCGCCCGACCAGTCGCCGCACCGCACCGACGAGCCGTATCGCCGGGCGCTGATCGGCATGTACACGCGGCTCGCCGCAAGCGCGCGCGTGCGCCTCGGCGAAGGCAGCGTGCCGGTGCGCAGCGCGGGCCGCGGCGCGGCGCCGATCCGCGCCAAGCCGTACGCCGACTCCGCCGAATTCGTGCGCGACCTGCACGTGCTGATCGATTCGCTCGCCGAGCATCATGGCGCGCCGCTCGCCGCACCGCGTCTGTCGCCGCTCGCGCGCGCCGCCGAAGTGTTCGGCTTCCATCTGGCGAGCATCGACTTGCGCCAGAGCTCCGACATTCACGAAGCGGTAATCGCCGAACTGCTCAAGCGCGCCGGCGTCGAGGACGACTACGCGGCCCTCACGGAAGAAGACAAGCTCAAGGTGCTGCTCGCCGAACTGGCGCAGCCGCGTTCGTTGCGCCTGCCGTACGCCGAGTACTCCGATCTCGTGAAGAGCGAGCTCGGCGTGCTCGAGGAAGCGCGCATCACGCGTGAGAAATTCGGCGCGCGCGCGGTGCGCAACTACATCATCTCGCACACGGAGACCGTGAGCGATCTGGTCGAAGTGATGCTGCTGCAAAAGGAAACCGGCCTGCTGCGCGGACGTCTGGGCGATGCGAACGATCCGGCGCAAGCGGCCCTGATGGTGATCCCGCTGTTCGAGACGATCCCCGACTTGCGCAACGCGCCGCACATCATGCGCGATCTGATCGCGCTGCCGGGCGTCGACGCGCTGATCGAGCATCAGGGCAACGAGCAGGAAGTGATGCTCGGCTATTCGGACAGCAACAAGGACGGCGGCTTCCTCACGTCGAATTGGGAGTTGTACCGCGCCGAACTCGCGCTGGTGTCGCTCTTCAACGAACGCGGCGTGACGCTGCGTCTGTTCCATGGACGCGGAGGCACCGTCGGCCGTGGCGGTGGTCCGACCTATCAGGCGATTCTGTCGCAGCCGCCGGGCACCGTCGACGGCCAGATCCGTTTGACCGAGCAAGGCGAAGTGATCGCAAGCAAGTTCGGCAATCCGGAGATCGGCCGGCGCAATCTGGAAACGGTGGTCGCCGCCACGCTCGAAGCATCCTTGCTGCCGCACGGCATTGCACCAGCGGAACTGCCTGCCTTCGAAGAAACCATGCAGCAGTTGTCGGACGCGGCGATGGCGTCCTACCGTGCGCTGGTCTACGAAACGCCGGGTTTCAAGGAGTATTTCTTCGAGTCGACGCCGATCGCGGAGATTGCCGAGTTGAATATCGGCAGCCGTCCGGCCTCGCGCAAACTGCAGGATCCGAAGCAACGCAAGATCGAAGATCTGCGCGCGATTCCGTGGGGCTTCTCATGGGGCCAATGCCGTTTGCTGCTGACCGGCTGGTATGGATTCGGCAGCGCGGTGGCCGCGCATCTGGACAGCGCGCCGACCGACGCCGAACGCAAGAGCCGTCTCGCGCTGCTGAAAAAAATGCATAAGACCTGGCCGTTCTTCGCCAACCTGCTGTCGAACATGGACATGGTGCTGGCGAAGACCGACCTCGCGGTCGCTTCGCGCTACGCCGCGCTCGTGTCCGACAAGAAGCTGCGCAAGCACGTGTTCGAGCGGATCGTCGCGGAGTGGGAGCGCACGTCGAAGGTGTTGTCGGAGATCACGGGCAAGAGCGAACGGCTTGCGGAGAACCCGCTGCTCGCGCGTTCGATCAAGAACCGCTTCCCGTATCTCGATCCGCTGAATCACTTGCAGGTGGAGTTGCTCAAGCGTCACCGCGCGGGCGACACCAACGCGCGCGTGCGGCGCGGGATTCATTTGAGCATCAACGGGATTGCGGCGGGTCTGCGCAATACGGGTTAAGCACGCAAGCGGTTCACGGCGGGCAACTGAGCGCGCACATTGCGGCGCGCCTGGTTGGTTGCCGTCTTCCGGCTAACCGCATAATCAGCCGGGCGCGACGCTGTTCGTCGCGCCCGGTTTTTTTATTGCGCTTCGATCATCAACGCGTCGAGCTTGAATGAGCCGTCTTCCTGCACGTCGAAATATTGACGGACTTCGTCCGGCGAATTCGCCCACATCGAGCGGATCGCCACCACGCGCGGCTCCGGCGTGCGCATGCGCGCCACCCAAGAGCTGAACTCGATATCGATGCGCCAACGCTCGCGAATCGATGCCTTGAACCCGGCCGAGGCAAATAACGCGAGCCACTCGTCGGCGCGGTAATCGCGGATATGCGAGCCGTCGCGCAACAACTCGATGGCCTGGATATGCGTGTCGAGCAGCGGATGATCGCTGCCGGCGATATCGACGAACAACACCTTGCCGCCCGGCTTCAGCACACGCCACACTTCGGCGAGCGCGAGCGGCACGTCGTGCCAGTGGTGCGCGCTCATCCGGCTGATCACCCAGTCGAACGAATGATCGGCGAACGGCAGCGCCTCGGCCGCGCCTTGCTGCGTGCGGATATTGGCAAGACCGCGCTCCTTCGCGGCGCCCTCCACCGTCGCCAGCATTTGCGGCGCGATGTCATAGGCGACCACTTCTCGCGCGTGTGGCGCGACCGCGAAACTCGCGTGGCCCGCGCCGCAACCCATGTCGAGCACCGTCGCATCCGGCGTCGCCGCGATCGATTCGGCCAGCGTGCGCAGATCGGCGCCGGTGGCGTGGGTCGGACTCGTCAAATAGGCGGCGGCGGTCGAGCCGAAGGCGTCGGCGACCTGATCGTGATGCTTCATGGGAGGCTCCGGTTATGTATGTGGGGCACGCTGGAAGCGCGTGGTGCGGTTCCAGCCGCTACAATAGAGCCCGCTGTGTACCAGTACAAGTTAAGCAATTATTCTGGTATCGCCATTACCTCCCTCCCCTTCGTCGACCTACCGCCCGCTCAGCATGACCACGCCGTCTTCCGCCGACAACCCGCCGCCGCTCGACGCCACCCCGGCCCGCGCGCTCGGTGACTTCATTCGCGCTCACCGTGAGCGGCTCTCGCCGCAAGCGGTCGGCTTGCCGCCGGGTCCGCGCCGCCGTACGCCAGGCTTGCGGCGCGAGGAAGTCGCGCAACTGTGCGGCGTGAGTCCGACCTGGTACACGTGGATCGAACAGGGGCGCCCGGTCTCCGCTTCCGCCGAAGCGCTCGCGCGCATCGCGGTCGCGTTGCAACTGTCGCGCGCCGAGCGGGCGTATCTGTTCGAGTTGGCCGCCCAGCGCGACCCGGCGGAGCCCGATCCGGCCGCCGCCGATGCACCCGCCACCTTGCTGGAAACCGTGCAGCTCGTGAGCGCGCCGGCCTATGTGCTCGACCGCCAATGGAATGCGCTCGCGTGGAACGAGCGCGCCACGGACCTGTTCGTCGGCTGGCTGGACGGCGCGCACGACCGCAATCTGCTGCGCTACACCTTCACGGAAGCGGCCGCGCGCGAGCTGATCGTCGATTGGGAAACACGCGCGCGGCGGCTCGCCGCCGAATTCCGCGCCGACTCGATCCGCCATCTGAACGACGCGCCCACCCGCGCGCTGATCGACTCGCTCACCGCCGCGAGCGACGAGTTCGCGCGCTTCTGGGCCTCGCAGGACGTGGGCGGCCGCGAAGGGGGACGGCGCGAGTTCAACCATCCGCGCGACGGCCGCATCGTGTATGACCAGATCACGTTTAAACCCGCGCATCGCGAAGATCTGAAGCTGGTGGTGCTGGTGCGCGAATAGGCGACGGGAGTCACCCGCGGCGCACGGCGTCTTTAAGCCTCCCGGCCAGTGTTAAAATCCCTGTCTTTCCTCGCTTCGGCGTCACCTTTGCACGGCATGTGCATCCGCGTCGTCAGCCTCTTCACCGCTCGCTCAACTGCTGCTTAACTGCCGCTTAACTGCCCAACACCATGACGTCCCAACTGCACAAAAAAGGCGAAGCCTGGTCGGCTCGCTTCTCGGAGCCGATGTCGGAGCTTGTCAAACGCTACACGTCGTCGGTTTTCTTCGACAAGCGTCTGGCGCTCGTCGACATCGAAGGGTCGCTCGCGCACGCCTCGATGCTGGCCGCGCAAAAGATCATCGCCGCCGACGACCTCGCCGCGATCCAACGCGGCATGGCGCAGATCAAGGGCGAAATCGAGCGAGGCGAGTTCGAGTGGCAGCTCGATCTGGAAGACGTGCACCTGAACATCGAAGCGCGCCTGACCGCGCTGATCGGCGACGCAGGCAAGCGCCTGCACACCGGCCGCTCACGTAACGACCAGGTCGCGACGGATATCCGCTTGTGGCTGCGCGGCGAGATCGACCGGATCGGCGGCTTGCTGACGGAATTGCGCACCGCGCTGCTCGACATGGCGGAGAAAAACGCCTCGACCATCATGCCGGGCTTCACGCATCTGCAGGTGGCGCAGCCGGTTACGTTCGGGCATCACCTGCTCGCCTACGTCGAAATGTTCTCGCGCGACGCCGAACGCATGATCGACTGCCGCAAGCGCGTGAACCGTCTGCCGCTCGGCGCGGCCGCGCTCGCCGGCACCAGCTATCCGATCGACCGCCACGCGGTGGCGAAGACGCTGGGTTTCGACGGCATCTGCGCGAACTCGCTGGACGCAGTGTCCGACCGCGACTTCGCGATCGAATTCACGGCGGCGTCGGCGCTCGTCATGACGCACGTCTCGCGCTTCTCCGAAGAGCTCGTGCTGTGGATGAGCCCGCGTGTCGGCTTCATCGATCTGGCAGACCGCTTCTGCACCGGCTCGTCGATCATGCCGCAGAAGAAGAACCCGGACGTGCCCGAACTCGCGCGCGGCAAGACCGGCCGCGTGAACGGCCATCTGATCGCGCTGCTCACGCTGATGAAAGGCCAGCCGCTCGCGTACAACAAGGACAATCAGGAAGACAAGGAGCCGCTGTTCGACACCGTCGATACGGTTGCGGATACGCTGCGCATCTTCGCTGAAATGGTCGCCGGTATTTCGGTGAAGCCGCAAGCGATGCGCGACGCCGCGCTGCAAGGCTTCTCCACGGCAACCGATCTGGCCGACTATCTGGTCAAGCGCGGCCTGCCGTTCCGCGACGCGCACGAAGCGGTGGCGCTGGCCGTGCGCGTCTGCGCGGATCGCGGCTGCGATCTGGCGGATCTGACGCTCGAAGAAATGCGCAAGGAGCTGCCAAACGTCGCGCATCTGATCGGCGAAGACGTGTTCTCGTATCTGACGCTGGAAGGCTCGGTGGCGAGCCGCAATCATCCGGGCGGCACGGCGCCGGAACAGGTGCTCGCGGCGGTGAAGGCGGCACGTGCGGCGCTGAAGTAAGCGGACGCACGGCATGCGGTGAGCGCACTATGCGCTCGTCTCATGCCTGGCGCGGGTACGCAGCTTGCGGATAGAAAGGCGAACTCGTTATCGGGTTCGCCTTTTGTTTTTCGCGTCGCACGGGCTCGCGCGAACCGCGCCGCAAAAAGAAAAAGCCCGCGCGAAGCGGGCTAAATGAAAGACTTCCACCGATGCCTCTCGAAAGAGGCCATCGAAGTGTAGGCGTGTTTTCGCCGCCGACCAATTCGCTCATATTTCAGCCTATTACAGAGGGTTAGGCCACATACAGCGGGCGAACGCTAATTGCTTCCTGGCGGATTTTGACTACCATCAAATCAGGCCCTGTCTTCTGTTTCCCCGACCATGTTCACTCGCCCGCGTCACCTTCGCCATTGCAACGGACGCGGTGTTTGCAGCGTCGGCATATGGCCCGCGCATGTGCGCGGCATGCTCCTCGCCGTCGGCCTGGTTATCGGCATGGCGGGTTGCACCATCACACCACCGCCACGCGCCAGCGTGCCGACGCCCGCTGCCGCCATCAACAGCCCGACGCTCGACCAGTACCGCGATGCCGTGGCCAGACGCATCCTCGAACGCAATCCGTCTTACGTGCTGCGCGGTACGCCGCAAGCGATGCTGCGCTCGCTGGTCGTGGTCTCGTTCACGGTGGATAGCAATGGCCATGTGCTGGAGTCGTCGGTGTATCGCACCAACGGCGACGACGAAGCCGAAAGCACCGCGCTCGCCAGCTTGCGGCGCGCCGCGCCGCTGCCGCAGCCGCCCGGCAAATTGCTGAACGGCCGTGGCCAGCTCGAGCTTTTCGAAGACTGGCTGTTCAACGACAACGGCAAGTTCCAGCTCCGCGAGTTCGCCTCGCCGCAAGCACAGACCATCGATTGAACGCGGGTCGTTTCGCGCAAAGCGCGCCGCAAACCCGGCGCCGCCTTGCTGCGGCGCGGCCGCGCTCGCTATAATTTTCCGATTCCCTGCGCCGGAGCCTTCCGGCATGGCTCACGCCGCCCGCTGACCCGCCGGCGCGGCATGAGCCCGATTGCAGCGCCGCCGCGCCATCCGCGAGCGCCGCCTGCTTGATGCTTGATGCGGGCCGCCGTTGCCCTGATCCCAAGACATCTCGGCCTCGCGCCGCGCCGGCAGCTCGCCTCGCCTCGCCTCGCTCGCCGCAAGCGTCAGCCTCCCGCCTGGTTATTGCCCTGGTATGGCCGTTTTCGCGGGCGAACTTCGCCGGTTGCCGTTGTAAGCTGTTGCTTCGTTGTTTGCGTCGCCCGCGTCCCACGAGCCGCCCACCGGTCCGCGCACGAAGCGAGGCGCACGAATTTGAACAAAGATGCCGTCTCCACACGCACCACCGGCTCACGAACCGGGCGCCCGGCGGCATCACGACACCTGGAGACCCTGCATGTCCACTTCGCCGATTTCCGCGGCCCAGCCCAATGCGGCCGGGCAGAACAAGAGTTCGCGGATCATCTTCGCGAGCTTTATCGGCACCGCGATCGAGTTCTACGATTTCTACGTCTATGCGACCGCCGCGGCGCTCGTCATCGGCCCGGTGTTTTTCCCGCACGGCTCGGCGACGGCGCAGGCCTTGTCGGCCTTCGTCACGTTCGGCATCGCCTTCGTGGCGCGGCCGATCGGCTCGTTCCTGTTCGGCCACTTCGGGGACCGGATCGGCCGTAAATCGACGCTGGTGGCGTCGCTGCTGGTGATGGGCCTGTCCACCACGCTGATCGGTTTCGTGCCGGGCTACGACTCGATCGGCAGCCTCGCGCCGATCCTGTTGTGCATCTTGCGCTTCGGCCAGGGCATCGGCCTCGGCGGCGAATGGGGCGGCGCCGCGCTGCTCGCCACCGAGAACGCACCGGCGGGCAAACGCGGCTGGTTCGGCATGTTCCCGCAGCTCGGGCCGTCGATCGGCTTTCTGGCGTCCAACGGCCTGTTCTTCGCGCTAGCGCTGTCACTGAGCGACGAGCAATTCCGCAGCTGGGGCTGGCGCGTGCCGTTCCTCGTGAGCGCGGTGCTGGTCGCGCTCGGTTTGTACGTGCGCCTGAAAATCGCCGAGACGCCGGCGTTCCAGGCGGCGATCGAACGTCAGGAACGCGTGAAGGTGCCGATCGCCACGCTGCTGTCGCAACACTGGGTGCCGACCCTGCTCGGCGCGCTCGCGATGGTGGTCTGCTACACGCTGTTCTACAACGCCACCACGTTTTCGTTGTCGTACGGCGTTTCCGTGTTGCATATTCCGCGGCCGACTTTCCTCGGCCTGCTGTGCATCGCCGTGGTGTTCATGGCGCTCGCCACGCCGCTGTCGGCCTGGGCCGCCGACCGCTATGGGCGCAAGCCGGTGCTGATCGTCGGCATCATCGCGGCGATCCTGTCGGGCTTCACGATGGCGCCGCTGCTCGGCAGCGGACAGACGTCGCTGGTGCTGCTGTTCCTCGTCATCGAACTGTTCCTGATGGGCGTGACCTTCGCGCCGATGGGCGCGCTGCTGCCGGAGTTGTTCCCAACCAACGTGCGCTATACCGGCGCCGGTGTGTCGTACAACCTCGGAGGGATTCTCGGCGCGTCCGTCGCGCCGTATATCGCGCAGATGCTCGCCGCGCGCGGCGGGCTGCCGTGGGTGGGCGCGTATGTGTCGATCGCCGCGGCCGTCAGCATGATCGGCGTGCTGTGCATGCGTGAAACGCGCGATACGCAGCTGATGTAACGAGAGGCGCCGCCCCCGGCGCCTTTACTCTTCGCTGTTCGCTCGATGCCGCCCGGCGCGATTCTCACGTCGCGGCGGCATAGGCCACCTCTCCGCCGCTTCACGCCCTTCGGTTGCCGAGCATTCCTGAGTAAATTCCCTGCCTTGCACGTCTTTTTGACATGCCTATACTCGACTCAAATAACCCTTCAGGTAGCAGGGAGGCAGGAATGAACATTCATCTTCACAACGCGGACGTCGTGATGATCATTGCGCTGGCGTTGCTCTGTTCGCTGTTGCTTGCATTGCGCTTTCGTCCGGCGACATGGAAAGGGATCGTAGTGGAAGCGCTGGCGGCGAATGCCGCCGCAATCGCCGCGGTTGTCGCGTTCGAAATGCTGCTGGCCTGACGCGAACGGATGCCGCAGCGCCATCACAGACGCCGCGGCCTCGGTCGGTTGGATTACCGGTAGTAGTAGCCGCCGTGGTGGTAATAGCCACCGCCGCCGTAGTAGCCCGGCGCGGGCGCGACGATGCAACCACCAAGTGCCGTTGCGAGCAGCGTGCCTGCGATCAGGCTGAGGATCAAGCGTTTCATCGTTATTCTCCGTCGAGTCAGATTCATTCGAGCCGAAACCCCGAATGACTCGATTGAACACGACGGCGCCTCGCGCGAGCGTTGCGATTTGTAAGGGAAGATCACCAAGGTGTTACATGATCGACGCGCGCAACACGCTGCGCTCCAGGCGCGATCACGCCGAATTCACATCGGAGGAAAACACCGCCTATACTGGTTTGAACGTACCGGGCCGGCGCGTGCCTAGCTGGCGGCGCATACGCGGTGCAAGGTGAATCCGCCGGGCAACGTGCCTCCGAATGCATGCTGCGCGTCGTCGCCTTTGACGGCGCGAAAAAATGCGTGGATAGCCCAATAGGCGCTCAACGAAAAGCGACAGATTTAACAGGCGTGTAATGCGCGGCGCCTTTGAATCGCGGCTATGGGGGGAGCCGAAGTGCTGCACGAAGCCGGGCGGACATTCGCACCCTATCCCGCAGATGAGCAGAAATGAAACCGGCCGGCCGCCAGGCGGCGGTCGTCGCGTCGACGCCGAGCGCGTCCGCGACGCCACCGCTCAGTGCGTAGCCGAATGTATTGATTGCAACGATTCCTCTCCGCCCGCTGTTCCCCGACACGGGCGTTTTCGGAGGCGTTACGAGGCAGCGCTCGGTGGTTTGAGCGGACTGCGCGTCGCGCCTCTTTTCTTTTCGAGCAAACGATTGCGCAAGACTTCGGGACGCCGCGTTCAGACGGCCGCGGACCCATGCTGCACCGTGACGTCGTGCGCCTCGGTGTGAACGTAATCGATCGCCTCGAGCGCGGCGCTGATGGGCGGCACTGACTGGCCGTCGCCAATGGAAATCGAGCGGTATGGCGATTCGATGCCGTAATGCGATGGCGGGGTCGCCACGAAAATCATCACGGCGCGCTTCTGCAGCGCGTGCGCAAGATGGACGAAGCCCGTGTCGGTGCCGACCACGAGCGAGCACGCGTCGATCATCTGCGCGATTTCGGTCACGCTCATTTTCGGCAGGACGGTCGCGCCCGGCAATTGCGACGCGATCTGCTCCGCTTCGAGCCGCTCGCCTTCCGAGCCCCACGGGAGCACCAGTTGAAAACCGCGCTGCGCCAGTTCGCGGCCGATCGCCACCCAATGGCCCACCGGCCATTTCTTGTCGTCTTTCGAGGTGGCGTGAAAGAACGCCGCGACCGGTGCGCCGTTCGACTGGAATGGGAGACTGGCCGGCTCCGGCAAGCGCAGATTGAAAACCGCCGGGCCTTCTATCTCGTAGCCCAGTGCCTCGCCCGCGCTGATGCGCATGCCATGCCATGCATTGCATTTCGGACGCGGGCCGAAGCGCCCGGTATAAGCGAACGCCGCGCCCTGCTCGCCGAGATCCGGAGCCCGGTAGCCGATACGCCGCGACGAGCGCGCCAGAAACGCAATGATCGCGCTCTTGTACACGCCTTGAATGTCCAGGATGAAATCGTAGCGATAGGCACGCAATTCAGCGATGGACGCCCAGATCGATTTGAAATCGGCCCAGCGGCGCGCTTTCTTGAAGCGGCGCAGAGGCGCGCACAGCACGCGGTCCACGTTCTCGCTCCAGTGCACCACTTCGGCAAATGCTTCGTCGGCGGCCCAATCCACCTGAACGCCGGGAAAAGCGCGCTTAATATCGGCGACCACTGGCAGGGCCTGCACGATGTCGCCGAGCGAAGTGACCTTGACGATAAGGACTCGCTTCATTGAGGACCTGTGAGTTGTTCGAACATCAAGGCATTTTAGCCGACCAATCGGATAATCTTTGCCGAATCGCGCAGCGCGCCGTTCGGTCATTAATGCTGCGGGTCATTTCAACGGCTTACACGCAGCCCTTTTACACCATTTCAAAACACTTTCATACGGATCTACGGGTCTGGCGCGCCTTATACTTCTGCCTTTGCGCCCCCACACACTTATGTCCCGGCCCATTCCGATCCGATCTTCCGCTATCGTTCGACGCGCAAGGCGACTGTGGCGCCAATACGGCGTCTTCTGGCTCGGTGCGATCGCAGTCGGGCTAACCGCGGTGCTGTACGCGAGACTGATCGACTGGGGCTACAACGAATTTCGCACCGTGCAGCAACGGCATGTGTGGGCGCCGCTGATCATCACGCCCGCGGTCGCGGCACTCGCCGTCTGGCTCACCCGCAAGTTCTTCCGCGGCGCCGAAGGCAGCGGCATTCCGCAGGTCATCGCCACGCTTCACTCCCGGACAAGCGAATACGGTTCGCGGCTGCTGACCTTCCGGATTCTGTTCGGCAAGATCGTCGTGTCGTTTCTGGCGATTCTCGGCGGCCTCACGATCGGCCGCGAGGGGCCGACCGTGCAGGTCGGCGCCGCCTTGATGTTCAATCTGCGGCGGCTGTATCCGCGCTCGAATGCGCTGATCGAACGGCAACTGGTGTTGGCCGGCGCGGCGGCGGGCTTGTCCGCGGCGTTCAATACGCCGCTTGCCGGCATCGTGTTCGCGATCGAGGAATTGACGCGCAGCTTTGAAGCTCGTGCCAGCGGCGTGCTGATTACCGCGATCATCATCGCCGGCGTGATCGCGCTCGGCTTGAATGGCAACTACACCTATTTCGGGACCATCCAGATCGGCGCGCACTTTCCCAATGTGCTGGCGCTGGCGGTGCTGCTCACGGCCGTCGTCACCGGCCTCGCCGGTGGTCTGTTCGGCTGGCTGCTGCTGAACACCGCGCGTTGGATTCCGGGCCCGCTGCGTCAATTGCATAGCGAGCGGCCGGTCGCGTTTGCCGCGCTGTGCGGTTTCGTGATCGCCGTGGTCGGCCTGGTTTCAGGCGGCACGACCTTCGGCAGCGGCTACGCCGAGGCGCGCGGATTGCTCGACGGCCACGCGCAATTGTCGGTGTTTTATCCGTTCCTGAAGATGATTTCGATGGTCGGTTCTTATTTGCCGGGCATTCCGGGCGGCATCTTCGCGCCGTCGCTATCGATCGGCGCGGGCTTCGGCGATCTGCTGCACCGAGTGTTCGAATCGATGGATCTGCCGATGCTGATCGCCCTCGGCATGGTCGGCTATCTGGCCGCCGTCACGCAGTCGCCGATTACATCGTTCGTGATCGTGATGGAGATGATCAACGGCCACGCGTTGGTGATCTCTCTGATGGCTACCGCGTTGATTTCGAGCCGCGTGTCGCGCCTCTTTACGCCGCCGCTGTATGAGTCGCTGGCCGCGCGCTATATGACGCCGTTGCCGCAACCTGAGCCAGCACCGACGCCGGAAGTGCCCGAGGTTGAGGCGCCCGTCCCGGCCTCGGACAACGTCGACGGTGAGCCGCCCGCCGACGACACCAACGGCCGCGCACCACGTCAGTAGACGACGACGGCCGGCGCTCGCAGATACGCCGGCCGCGCAGGCACGACGACGCAGCCGGCCAGCATGACCGCAAGCACGGCGATTAGAAGCAGATTCTTTTTCATCACATGGTTTCCTTAAGCACGCGCAGACGAGCGCTACGCCGAACGCGTGCGCAACGTATGCATGTTTCCGTGCTTGTCGAAATGGAAGCAGCGGCACGCACGGAATTCACCGTGGCGCGCCGCGCATTGCCGAAGCGTAAGGCGTTACGCCCAGTGGCCTTCAACCCAGTGATAATTCGGGCCGTGCGCGACCCAGTGTCCCGGCACCCAGTGATAGCCGACACGCTCGGCCTGCCAGTGACCACCGATCCACACATAGCGGCCATGATCCCAGCGCCAATGACCGCGATCCCACACGTAGCCGACGCGCGACGCGGGCACCGCTTCGTAGCGCACCGGCGGCGGCGCGGACGGCGCGATCACGACGACTTCCGCAGCCGAAGCCGATGCCACGGCGGCTGCGCCGGCGGCGATCAATACGATGTTGGCAAGCAGCAAACGCAAGGTCTTGTTCATGTTATCCCTCTGTAGATGGACACCGAAGGCGGCGTTATCCGTTTAATGCGCGAGGGGACGCAGCGGCTGACCGTAGGCGTGTAACGCCACACGCTGAAGTGCAACGGATTATTTCGACGTGCAGCCGACGCGCGCGAGAAAGCCCACTCAAGCACACGCGCACGAACACAGAGGAAGGCGGGAACAACGAAAAACAAAGAGGCACAACAAAGCGGCGCACTCGCGCGCCGCCCCGCGTTACGTCATCTCGACGCAACGCAGCGAAGCGCGCAGCACGTCATATGAAACCGGCCGCGAGAGGACGCAGACCCTGGACGATCAGGCCTGCGGTATTTCGATCTTGACCTCGAGCACTTCGAGATCGTCCTGACGTTCGAGGCTCACGCGAATATCGTCATGGGAAATCTTCACGTACTTCGAGATCACGGCCACCAGTTCGCGTTGCAACGCAGGCAGATAATCGGCGGGCGCATGGCCGCCGGCGCGCTCATGCGCGATGATCAACTGCAGGCGCTCCTTCGCTACCGATGCGGACTTCTTCTTCTCGCCCAGCAAAAACGAAAGAATCGACATTACGTGCGCTCCCCTTACTTGGTGCCGAAGAGGCGCTGCAGCAGCCCGGGCTTCTGGTAGTCGGTAAAGCGAAGCGACTTCTGCTCGCCGAGGAAACGCGACACGACGTCTTTGTAGGCTTCGGCCACATCGGTGCCGTCCAGATGCACCGCCGGCAAGCCCTGATTCGATGCGTGCAGCACCGCTTCCGATTCCGGAATCACGCCGATCAGGTCGATGCGCAGAATTTCCTGGATATCGGTCAGCGACAGCATTTCGCCTTCGCTGACGCGCTTCGGGTTGTAGCGGGTGATCAGCAGGTGTTCCTTGATCGGCTCCTTGCCTTCGATCGCGCGCTTGGTCTTCGACGACAGAATGCCGAGGATGCGGTCCGAGTCACGCACCGACGAGACCTCCGGATTCGTCACGATCAGCGCTTCGTCGGCGAAATGCATGGCGAGCAACGCGCCCGATTCGATACCGGCCGGCGAATCGCACACGATGAATTCGAAGTCCATCGCGATCAGATCGTTGATGACCTTCTCGACGCCTTCCATAGTCAGCGCGTCTTTATCGCGAGTTTGCGAGGCTGGCAGGATGAACAGGTTCTCGCACTTCTTGTCCTTGATGAGCGCCTGATTCAGATTGGCTTCGCCCTGGATCACGTTGATCAGGTCGTACACCACGCGGCGTTCACAACCCATGATGAGGTCGAGGTTACGCAGGCCGACGTCGAAGTCGATCACGGCGGTTTTGCTGCCACGCAGAGCGAGGGCCGATGCAAAACTCGCGCTCGTGGTCGTCTTGCCCACGCCACCCTTGCCCGAAGTCACCACAATGATTTTTGCCATTACCCTTACCTTGTGTTCGTCAAATTCGTCAATTATGTGCGGCCATATTTGCCGTGAAACGCCGCGTGCATCGGATCGATCGAGGCAGCGCGTTTCACGTCGCTTAGGTGAGCCGCAGCGGTTCGATCATCAACTTTTCTTCTTCGAGCCAGATCTGCACCGGCTTGCCGAGCACGTCGGCCGGCAGCGGGTTCTCAGTCGTTCGATAGATGCCCGCGATCGAGATGAGTTCCGGCTCGAGACACGTGCAGAAAATGCGCGCGTCGTGATTGCCCTGCACGCCGGCCAATGCCCGGCCGCGCAACGGCGCGTAAATATGGATGTTGCCTTCCGCGATCACTTCCGCGCCGTAGCTCACGAGGCCGAGCACGACCAGGTCGCCCTTGGCGTAAATGCGCTGACCCGAGCGCAGCGGCTTATCGACCACCATGGTTTGCGACGACGTGGCGAGACGCACCGGCTCAGCGGCCGGTGCCGGCTCGACGGTCGCGGCCGTGGCCGGCGTGCCGTTTTCCGGGGTGGCGGCGGCGAGCTCGAACAGATCGGAAGGCGGCGTGGCCGTCGCGGCGGTGACAGCCGGCGCTGCAGCGGCGGCATTGGCGCTGTCTTCGTCCGCGGATTTGGCGGCGTTCGTGGCGCCACGGCGGTCGCGAGCTTCGAGCAGCGGCAACTGCGACTCGGCCGCCCACGTCTGCTGCGCGTTGGCGACCACGCCAACGGGGCGCATGCGCACGCTGTCGAGCAGTTGCGCGATGTCGGCGAGCGGCACGCGTTCGTTCTCGGCGAGACGGCGCACGTCGATGGCGACGACGTCGTTAGCGAAAAACTCGGGGGTCGCCTCGAAGCGCCGGGTCAGTTCGGCACGCATGGCGTCGAGGTCGGTTGTCTTGACCACGAACAGGAGCGTGTCGACAGAGCCGCTGCGAAGTTCGAAAAAGGGCGATTTCTTGGGCGACATAGCGTTCGGCAAAAAATTTTGCGTATTTTACAGGCGTCGACGCGCGCGGCCAGCTTTTTTGCCGGAGAACGAACCGCGGCGACGAAGACGCGGCCCTGCGCAGGCAACGCGACGGCCTCGCCGTGGCCATTCAGGCCGCGCGCCGCGCCGATGATCCGGCGACAGACGCTGAAGAGACGCGGAAGAGAATCGAGCGGCAGACTGTTGCGCCGCTCGCGAGATCACTGCTGAAACACCTGAGACGTGGGCGGCACGTGGCGCACCAACAGGCTTTCGGCCTGGTCCGGCGCGCGCGTGACGCGACGGTGCTCGCCGGTCGGACCGAAGCCGAGCGCCTCGTAAAAGCGCATGGCATTGCGATTGGCGTCGGCGACCCACGCGTAGATTTCCGTGGCGCCTTCATTCGCGAGCCAGGCGGCGGCCGAATCGACCAGCAGCTCGCCGCCCCGCAGATGACGCACGGCCGGCGCCACCCACAGTTCGCAAACGAATGCGCGGCGCGCCGCGCTATCGTCGAAGTACGCTTCGATCAGTCCTGCGGGATGGCCCTCGGTGTAGAGGATGAAGGTGGTGAAGGTGAAGGAAACCGCATGATCCGCAGCGGTGGCGTCGAAACTGGCGGCGTCAGCCGACAACGCGTCCTCAAGCGTGGCGCCGAAGGCATACGGTGCCTCCCGCAGCGACGCAGTACGGAGTTCGCGGAAAACAGCGCCCTGATCAGCGGCGATACGGCGAACGGTCAATGACGGACTCATGCAGACGAAAACCCCTTGAAACCCTAAGGCGTAGCTTTAACCGAACCGGCGCGAGAGTCAAATCATTCTTTACCGGAATGTGGCACGCGCCGCAGCAAGTCTCCTCGGGAGACGACATGCGAAGCGTAGCCAGACTCAGCAGCATGTTGCGCGCCCACCTCCGGCGCAAGCGGCCGGACGCGGTACGCGCCACGCAGGGTCATGGCGCTTCGTAGCTACCGGTGCCGTCCGGCCACGGTGTCAGGAGTTCATAGCCGTCGTCGGTCACGGCGATCATGTGTTCCCATTGCGCCGACAGCGAACGGTCCTTGGTGACCACGGTCCAGCCGTCGCGCTGCACCGCGGTGCCGGCGCGGCCCGCGTTGATCATCGGCTCGATCGTGAAGACCATGCCCGGCTTCAGACGCACGCCCTGCCCCGGCTGGCCGTAGTGCAGCACTTGTGGATCTTCGTGATAGACCTTGCCGATGCCGTGCCCGCAATAGTCCCGCACGATCGAGAAGCCGTCACGCTGCGCGACCTTTTGAATCGCATGGCCCACGTCGCCGAGCGTCGCGCCCGGCTTCACTTCGCGGATGCCGGCAAGCATCGCTTCATAGGTCGTGTCGATCAGCTGGCGCGCCACGGTGCTCGGCTGGCCGACGCAATACATGCGGCTCGTATCGCCGAAGTAGCCATCTTTGATAATCGCGACGTCGATATTGATGATGTCGCCGTCTTTCAGGACCTCCGCGCGATTCGGGATGCCGTGGCACACCACCGAGTTGACCGAGGTGCAGACCGTCTTCGGAAAACCCAGATAGCCGACATTTGCCGGAATCGACTTTTGCGTATTGACAATGTAGTCGTTGCACAGTGCGTCCAGCTCGTCGGTGGAGACACCGGCCTTGACGTGCTCGCCGATCATCGCCAGCACATCGGCCGCGAGGCGGCCGGAAATGCGCAGTTTGGCGATGTCGTCGGGAGTCTTGTAGGTAATAGCCATGAATTCGGTCGATATGGGTCGAATGGGAGGTCGATGTTCAATCGATCGGCCAATTGTACAGAGGATCGCAACCGAGACCCTGCGAGCCGCACCAGACTTGCCGGGCGGAACGGTCTGCGGCAACCTCGGTCGGCATGCTCGACCGACTCCTTCCATGCAGCGCACTCGATGCTGCACACGCAAACAGAAATCGTTTGCGAGGGTTGCATCTAGCAGAGTTTTCGCCCCGTAAAGGCGAATGAGACCTCGCTCTTCTCCCTTGATCATCTAGTTCTTTTCAGAAGAACGGAGGCCTCTTTGCGTCCGCGATTTTGCGTTTTGCCGCGCGAGAGAAACAAATGTGCGCGCGAATACGCCGCGAATCCGCGGCATCGGCAGCGAACCATTTGAGGAGCATCGCCATGTCGGAGTCCAGCACTAAATCAGCATCCCTTATTGATGCATTCGATCGACGCGCCACGCGCCGCCTGCAACGCAGACAGTTCTTTCGCAACGCTGGCGGCTTGAGTCTGGGACTCGTCGGCGGCACGCTGATCAGCGCGTGCGGCGGCGGTTCGGTTTCGAACGTATCGGCTCAGAGCGCGCCGACCGACGCGGAAATCCTGAATTTCGCGCTGAATCTGGAGTACCTCGAATCGCAGTTCTATACGTACGCCACAACCGGCGCCGGGCTCGCAGCGAGCATGACCGCAGGCGTCGGCACGATGGGCACGGTGATTCCCGGGCAGCAAGTGCCCTTCCAGGATCCGATGGTGAAGGCCTATGCCAACGAGATCGCTAACGACGAGCGCGAGCACGTGACCTTTCTGCGCAGCGCGTTGGGTTCGGCCGCGGTGGCCATGCCCGCGATCGATATCGGCGGCACGGATCCGAACGGTGCGTTTTCGAACGCGGCGCGCGCTGCCGGTCTCGTGCCTGCCGGCACCCCGTTCAATCCGTATGCGAACGACAACAACTTCCTGCTCGGCGCGTACATCTTCGAGGATGTCGGCGTGACGGCTTACAAAGGCGCCTCGCCGCTCATCACCAACAAGACGTTCCTCGAAGCGGCGGCCGGCATTCTCGCGGCCGAGGCGTATCACGCCGGTCTGGTCCGCACGGTGCTCTACTCGAAAGGCATCGACATGACGAGTCTCGTCACGGCCGCCAACGCGATTTCGGCTGCACGCAACAGCCTCGATCACAACGGCCACGACGATCAGGGCATCACCGGCGCGACCGCCGGCACGTCCAACATCGTGCCGCTGGACAGCAATGGGCTCGCATTCAGCCGCAACTACAGCAACGTCCTCAACATCGTCTATCTGACGAGTTCAGCGGCGACCAAAGGCGGCTTCTTCCCGAACGGCGTGAACGGTTCGCTGAACATGAGCGCCTGAGCTGAGTTATCCGTTGTATCAGTTGCACCGGCAACGGGGCGTCGCGACGACGATCGCGCTGAACCCGTTGGCCGGCCGTCATGTGCATATTGCGTCGAACGCTTGACGACGTACAGGAGCCGTTATGAACGAAGCGACAGGCCAGGGCGCCGTGCCGCAGACGCTCACCGAGCAGACCTGTTTCGTTCACCTCACGCGGCGATTCTCGGCACGGCCGTCGTGCTGGCGCTCAATCTCATTCTGCTGCTACAAGTGGCCGGCATTTCGCCTTGGCCGCCGTTTCACGCCGAGTGAGCCGGCGGCGTCATAGCACGGGCTGCATCCGCTCGTGGGGTTGGCGCGTACATTGTTCGAACGCATCCCTTCGGACGGACTCGACTCTCATGCCCCGACGCCTGCTCACCTTGACCGCCACGCTGGCGCTCGCCGCTCTCGGCGGCTGCAGCGCGGCCGGCGTGCTGAACGCCGCCGTATCGCACAAGCAGTTCCGTGCCGAGAACGGCCTGCCTTACGGCAACGCGCCGCGCCAGAAACTCGACGTGTACGTACCCACTGCCGACGCGCCGCCAGCCGCTTCTTCGCACGGCCGTCCGATCGTGGTGTTCTTCTATGGCGGCAGTTGGCAGAACGGCTCGCGCAGCAACTATCTGTTCGTCGGCGCGGCGTTGGCCTCGCGCGGCTTCGTTGCCGTGCTGCCGGACTATCGGACGTGGCCCGACACCGCGTTCCCGGGTTTCGTCGACGACGCGGCCACGGCCGTGCGCTGGGCACGCGACCACGCGGCCGAGTTTGGCGGCGACCCGTCGCGAATCTTTTTGATGGGACACTCGGCGGGCGCGCATATCGTGATGCTGCTCGCCACCGACGGCCGCTATCTCGCCGCGCAGCAGATGAGCAAATGCGATATCAGCGGCGTGATCGGCCTGGCTGGCCCGTATGATTTCCTGCCGTTGCACGACGCGACGCTGGAGGAAATTTTCCCGCGTGCCTTGCGCGCCGCGAGTCAGCCGATCAACTTTGTCGCCGGCGACGAGCCCCCGATGTTCCTTGCGGCAGGCCAGCGCGATACCACCGTCGATCCGGGCAACACGGACCGGCTCGCGGCGAAACTGCGTGCGTCGGGCGACGCGGATGTCGAAGTGAAGCACTATCCGCGCGTCGGGCATGCGCTGCTGGTGGGCGCGTTTGCCGGGCCGTTGCGCGGCTTTGCGCCGGTGCTCGACGATGCAAGCGCGTTTATCGACACGCAGGCTAGCAATGAAGTACGGCGTTCGCACAAGGGTGCTGCAGACGGTGGCGCGCCATTACGGCCCGCATCTTCCGATGCGCAAGGCAACGTCTATCAGATGCGCAGGCAACGGGCGAAAGCAGCGGTCGCGTCGTGCGACGGCTCGGCATCCGCATCAGCGCCCGCCGCTGATACCGATTGCCAGAAACAACAAGGCAATCCGGGCCACAGCGAATAAGCGCTGCAAAGCGCGTTGCGGGTCTGCGGCGACGCCGCCAGCGCTTTGTACGCACCTGATTCAGGTGCTCGACTCGGTGCTCGACTCGATGCCCAGCGGCAAACCTTCGCAACGCGTCGCGAACGAACTACCGCGTCATACCAAGCAATTGCTTGCGCAAAGTTGGCGCACGCGTCGAAGGATCGAGCCAGATGCCGAAGAATGCACGCGCGAAGGCGGGATCGTCGAACTCGCCGGTCATGCGCTCCCCGGCATAAAAACGCACGCCCTTGTCCGGCAGATACACCGCGCTCAACTGGTCGCCGGGACCGACATCCACGAAGGCCTGCAGCATATCCGCGCGCCAGCGCTCCAGCGTGTCGGCCCGAATCGGCGCGCCCGCCAGACGCTTGATCTCGCTAATGCCGGTGTCCGCGAGGCGCTCGCGTTTGATGCCGCGCGCGTACACAATGTGCAGCGCGAAGCGGGCGTCGTAATCGACTGGCACGCGTTCGCTCCACATCTGCGCGCGATAGAGCCGGAAGCCGAGCACGCTGAAATCGCCCTCGCCGACGAGTTGCGCGGACTGGACGTCGCCGCGCCAGTCGGCACAAGCGGCGCTCGCCCACCACACCAGTACGAGAGCGACGAAGGCGCGCACGTCAATCCGCCTGCGAAAGCACGAACTGCATCACGTCCGTGCGTCCTTCGTCGAAGCCGGCTTCGCAATACGCCAGATAGAGCCGCCACGTACGCACGAAAATCTCGTCGAAACCCTGCGCGCGGATCGTATCGATTTGCGCTTCGAATGCGCCGCGCCAGCGACGCAAGGTCTCCGCGTAATCGCGGCCGAACGCCAGCGACGTGCGCGTCGTGAGCTTGCCGCGCCGCGCGGCTTCCGTGAAACGCTGCGGGCTCGGCAACATGCCGCCTGGAAAAATGAACTCGCGAATGAAGTCGCTCGTCGCGCGATAAGCGGCAAAATGCGAGTCGTCGATCGTGATGGTTTGCACTAGCGCGCGAGCGCCCGGTCGCAGACGTTCGCGCAGAATCCGAAAGTATGTCGGCCAGAATTTTTCGCCGACGGCCTCGAACATTTCAATCGATACGGCGGCGTCGTATTGGCCGGTCAGGCTGCGATAGTCGCGCAGTTCGAGCTGCACGCGCTCGCTCAGGCCTGCTTCGTTCACACGCTGCCGGGCGAATTCGAGTTGTGCCGGCGAGATCGTCACGCCATGCACATGAATGCCCAGACGCGCCGCGTGCAGCGCAAAAGCGCCCCACCCGCAGCCGATTTCCAGAATGTGCATGCCTTCGCGCAAACCGAGCGTATCGATGATGCGTTGATACTTCGCGTGCTGCGCGTCTTCGAGTGATCGATGGAAATTGCCGTCGAACACCGCGCTCGAATAGGTGAACGTCGTGTCGAGCCACTGCGCGTAAAACGGGTTGCCGATGTCGTAGTGCGCGTGAATGTTGCGCCGGCTGCCCGAGCGCGTGTTCGGCCTCAGCTTGTGACGCAGTCCGTACCAGAGTTGCGCAAGCCAGCCTCCATACACCGTGCGTTGCAGAGCGCGCTCGTTGCGGATCGCGACGCGCAGCAGCGCGGCCAGATCGGGCGTATCGACCCAGAAAGAGCGCCATGCATCGGCGAAACCAATATCGCCTTTGCGCAGAATCGCGCCGCACGCGCGCCAGTCACGCATCTCCAGCCGCGCGCCGGGCGCCGCGTGCGGATCGCCGAACACGCGCTGCTGGCCGTCGGGCGTGATGAGGATCAGATGCCCCACCTGGATCCGCTCGAGCAAGGACAGAAACAGACGGCCTGACGCGCGGGCGGTTTGGTGCCCGCTCAGGGTTCTTGAAAGCGCCATGGCTGAATCTCCTCAATCGGACGAAATGGGGCGCGCGGCGGCGGATGGTCTGGAGGCTGCGGCGTGGTGGATGGACGCGTCGCCGGTGCGGGCCGGCGGGGGGTTCTTGCCGTGGAACGGCGCTTTCTTCAGGGCAAGGCGCAAAGCCTGCCAGTGAATTCTCGCGACGACGCCCACGGTCAGCAGCGGCTGACGCAGCAGCGCGGCGAACGCGGCCGCGCGCGTGAGCGGCGTCAGGCGGCCGCCGAGTGCGGTGCGGATCAGCAGGCCGTCGGCGTCGTGATAGTCGATGGAGACCGACGCGCTACTTGGCGCTTCGTTGATGCGACAGGTGTAGCCGCCTTCCACACGGCAAAACGGCGACACGTGCAGCACTTTGCGGCACATGAGCCGCGTATTCGCCGTGATCGGCGCGTTGCCGTTTACGCTGAGCAGATAGCTGTGGCGCTCGCCGAACGTGTTGCGCACTTCGGCCAGCAGCGCGCGCAGTCGGCCGTCGCCGTCGTGACAGAACCAGAAGCTAATCGGGTTGAACGCGTAGCCGAACACGCGCGGAAAAGCTTGCAGCCAGATCCGGCCGTTCGCTTCTTCAATGCCCGCGGTCGATAGTTGCTCGCGCATCCATGTGGCGAGGTCGCTGCCGTCGCGCGGGCCGTGGTCGCGTCGATACAGGCTGAGCGGCCGCCAGCGGTCGATGCCGAACCACCCGCTATCGAGCGAGGCCAGCCGATCCAGGTCGCATCGCACGTAAAACACGGGATACGTGAAGCGATGATGTTTTGGACGCAGACGTTCGTGCATCACCTTGCCGGTCAGAAGCCAGGCTGCTGGATCTGCGCCGGCTTTGTCGCTCGACGGATTCATAGCCTGGCCCATGCCGGCGATGCGTCGAAATCGGCCGCGACGCGCAGCGCCGATTTCAGACCATCCTCGTGAAAACCGTAACCCGTCCATGCGCCCGCGAACCACGTGCGGCGCTTGCCTTGCAGCGATGGCAGACGATGCTGCGCGTCGATGGCGGCCAGATCGAACAGCGGATGATCGTAGACGAAGCGGCGCAGTTCGGTGCCCGGCGCCGGCTGGGTCACCGGGTTGAGCGTGACGACGAGCGGTGTCCTGAACGGCAGCGGCTGCAATTGATTGACCAGATAGCTGACGCACACCGGATGCGTGCCGTCGACTCCGCGGCTGCCCAGATAATTCCACGCCGACCACACGCGCTGACGACGCGGCAGCAGATTCGTATCCGTATGCAGCACCGCGACGTTCGGTTGATAGCGCACGGCGGCGAGCACGCCGCGCTCGTCGTGATCGGCGTCGTCCAGCAGGCGCAGCGTGGTCGGTGCGTGAGTGGCGAGGACCAGCGCGTCGAAGCGCTCGGTGCCGTGATCAGTGAACACGTCGACACCGTCGGTGTCGCGGCGCACGCCGCGCACTGCCGTGCTGATGCGGACGTCCTCGAGCGTGCTGGTTAGACGCATCACATACTCGCGGCCGCCGCCGACCACGGTCCGCCACTGCGGCCGGCGATTCACTTGCAGCAGTGCGTGGTTCAGACAGAAGCGCAGGAAAGTCGTGGCCGGGAACGAGAGGATATCGGCGGTGGCGCTCGACCAGATCGCGGCGGCCATCGGCAGCAAATATTGTCGCTGGAACGCGCCGCCGTAGCCGCCCTCCGTCAGCAGCTCGCCCATCGACGCGCGCGTTTCAATCGCCAGTTCGAGGTTGCGTTGCGCGCTGCCGTTAAACCGCATGATGTCGCGCAGCATGCCGATGAAGGTCGGCGAAAACAGGTTGCGGCGCTGCGCGAACACTGTGTTCAGACTGGTGCCGGCCCATTCGAGACGGCCTTCGTCGAGCGAGACGGAGAAGGTCATGTCGCTCGGATGCGATTGCACGCCCAGTTCGGCGAACAGCGCGATCAGGTTCGGATAGGTGCGGTCGTTGAACACCAGGAAACCGGTGTCGACGGGATGCGTGTGGCCGTCGAGCGTGACGTCCACGGTATTGGTGTGGCCGCCCAGGTACGCAGCCGATTCGAACAGCGTGACCCGATGGTGGCGCGCCAGCAGATACGCGCTGGCCAAACCCGAGATGCCGGCGCCGATGACCGCGACCCGCGAGCCGCGCGGTAGTGGTGAGGTCGGTGCGGAATGGGGCATGGGCGCGTCTCCTTGAGCTGGGGACACGCGTTGAATTCAAGAGGTGTGACGAGGGTTGCGGTCCTTGAGGGGATTTACGCAGCGCGGATCTGTTTGGATGCAGCAAGCGGGGATTGTGGTGACGCTGGCGGGTGACTGATTTGTTCGACGACCAGTCCGACGTTGCGTTGCGTCAAAACAAAAACCCCGCAGAACGTTCGCTCTGCGGGGTTTTTAAATTTGGCGGAAAGGGGTGCGCCTCTATTACTTCAGAAAAGCTGCTTTGGCGTGACGCGGGCGACCCGCGGGATTTTCTGGCCACAAGCGAGTGGCCAAGTTTATCCCCCGGCACTGCGCCCGTCCAACAAAAATAATCCTCCCCTATTCCAGAGAACCTGATGAAATTTCACAATTTTAGGTTCGCGTTTTAGTGAAGTTCTGGTGTAAATTACATCCTGTTACAGTTTGGTAATACCTATATTCATAATGAATAAAAAGACCTACAGGCTGATATACAGCCGGCTTCGGGGAATGCTGGTGGCGGTATCTGAAACCGCCACGGCTGAAGGCAAAACGAACCTGGGAGAATCGCAGTCGGGCGTTAAGGTACCGCCCCGGACAGTCTCATGCTTCGCCATACGCCACACCGCGTTCGGCTCGCTGCTGCTCGCGGGTGCGTTCGTGATTTCGATGCCACTCGCTCACGCGCAGATCGTGCCGGGTGGCGCACATGCGCCGTCCGTGATCCAGACGCAAAGCGGCATACCGCAGGTCAATGTGAACCGGCCTTCCAGCGCCGGCGTGTCAGTTAATACGTACGGCCAGTTCGACGTTCAGAAGCCTGGAATCGTACTTAATAATTCGCCGACGGTTGTGAATACACAGCAGGCGGGCTATATCAACGGCAATCCGAATTTCCTGCCGGGCCAGTCGGCTTCGATTATCGTCAATCAGGTCAACAGCAATAATCCCTCGCAGTTACGCGGATATGTGGAAGTAGCCGGCCGTCGTGCAGAAGTCGTGATAGCGAATTCCGCGGGCCTGATTCTGGATGGCGGCGGCTTTATCAACACTTCACGGGCCATTCTCACCACCGGCAATCCGACCTATGGCGCGAACGGGAGTCTGACTGGTTTTGACGTGAGGGGTGGCCAGATTACCGTTCAGGGCGCGGGCATGAACGCGACCAATGTGGATCAGGTGGACCTGATCGCCAGAGCCGTCGCGGCGAACGCTGCCCTGTATGCCAATACGCTGAACGTGGTGGCCGGCGCGAATCACGTCGATCACGACACGCTGGCTGCCACGCCCATCGCGGGCAATGGAGCCGCGCCCGCGCTTGCCATCGACGTCAGTCAGTTGGGCGGTATGTACGCGAACAGGATTTTTCTGGCGTCCAACGAGTACGGCGTCGGCGTTTCGACGGCGGGCGTGCTCGCCGCGCAGGCGGGCGACCTGACGCTGCAGTCTAACGGCCAGCTTGTCCTTGCCGGCAAGACCACGGCCAGCGCCAATCTCGCGGCCACCGCGAACAGTATCCAGAACAGTGGCACGACGTACGCCCAGCAGTCGGTGTCCGTCAACACATCGGGGGCGCTTTCCAATACCGGCACCCTCGCCGCGCAGCAGAACACCAGCGTCAGCGCGGGTAGCGTGAACTCGACGGGGACGCTCGGCGCGGGCATCAATAGCGACGGCACGATCGCGAACACGGGTGACCTGACGGTCGCGGCTTCGGGCGCGCTCGTCGCGTCCGGGCACACGGCGGCAGGCGGCAACGCGAGTCTGTCAGGGACAGCACTGAACCTGGGTGGCAGCCAGACCTCAGCAAATGGCAACCTCACCTTGCTGGCCAGCAATGGCGACATGGGTCTCGTCGGTGCGAGCGTGGTTGCCGGCGGCGCACTGTCGGCCACCGCGCAGGGGACGCTCACGAACGACACCGGTATGCTTTCTTCGACGGGCGCGCAAACGCTTGCGGCTGGTGTGCTGTCGAATCAGGGCGGCCAGATCGTCTCGCAGTCGACGCAGAACGTCAGCGTTGCCGGTGCCGTGAATAACCGGCAAGGCATTATCCAGTCCGCCGGAAACGAAACGGTGAGCGCCGCGTCGTTGGACAACACGGCAGGCCGTGTGGCAATGATTGGCAATGGCACGCAAGGCGTCACCACGAGTGGTGCGCTGGTCAACGCTGCGGGTACGACGGCAACAGGCGCGGCTGGTGGCGTGATCGGCAGCAACGGCGCGCAGAATGTGTCGGCCGGGACAATCTCGAACCAGGGGCAATTCAATGCGCTGGGCGATGCAACGGCGCACGCGCAGACGATCGACAATCACGCAGGCAGTATGACGGCGGGCGGGCGTCTGAACGCGAGCAGCACCGGCGCGTTCAACAACCAGAACGGCGTGCTCTCAGGTGCGGCCACGACCGTGAGCGGTGCTTCGGTCGACAATTCTAACGGCACGATCGAGGGCAATACGCTCGCCCTATCGAGTGGCGGCAGCCTGGTCAACCGGGGTGGCCACATCACGCAGTCCGGCACTGCCGACCAGCGCATCTCCGCAGGCGGCGCGATCGATGACACGGGAGGTTCGATCGCATCGAATGGGGCGAACCTCGCGATCTCCGGTCAGTCGGTCACGAACGACTCGGGCTCGATACAGCACGCGGGAACCGGCACGCTGACTCTCGCTGGAAATCTGTCGAATACAGCGGGCAAGGTGGTGACCAACGGTGGGCTCGGCGTGTCGGGTACAACCGTGTCGAACCAGGGCAGCATCAGCGCGAAGAGCGACGCCCGGATACAGGCGCAGACGCTCGACAATCACGCAGGGAGTCTCGTCGCCGGTGGCAATCTGGTTGCGACGGGCATCGGTGTCATCAACAACCAGAATGGCACGCTATCAGGTGCGGCCACGAGCGTGAGCGGCGCGGCGGTCGACAATTCGAACGGTACGGTCGAAGGCAATACGCTCGCGCTCTCGATCAGCGGGAATCTTGTCAATCGCGGTGGCCACATCACGCAGTATGGCAGCGCGGACCAGTCGATTTCCGCGGGCGGATCGATCGATGACGCCGGAGGTTCGATTGCGTCGAACGCGACGAACCTCACGGTATCAGGTCAGTCCATCACGAACGACGCCGGTTCGATCCAGCACGCGGGCACGGGTACGCTTGCACTGACAGCGACCGGGCCGTCGGGTTCGTTGTCCAATAGTGGCGGTAACGTGGTGACCAACGGCGCGCTCACCGTGTCCGGTACTACCGTGTCGAACCAGGGGCATATAAGCGCGAAAAGCGCCGCTACTGTGCTGGCGCAGACGCTCGACAATCATGCGGGCAGCCTCGTCGCCGGTGGCAATCTGGTCGCAACAGGCTCCGGTGTCGTCAACAACCAGAATGGCACAATTTCAGCGGCAGCCACGACGGTGAGCGGATCGTCCATCGATAATTCAGGCGGCACGATCGAGGGCAATACGCTGGCGTTGTCCAGCAGCGGCAACCTGGTCAATCGCGGCGGCCACATCACGCAGTACGGCAATGCCGACGAGGCGGTCTCCGCAGGTGGCACGCTGGACAACACCGGGGGCTCTATTGCGACCAATGCGACGAACCTCACGGTTTCGGGCCAGACGGTCACGAACGACTCGGGCTCGATACAACACGCGGGAACCGGCACGCTTGCGCTGACAGCAACCGGGACGTCGGGTTCGGTGTCCAATAGCGGCGGCAACGTTGTTACCAACGGCGCACTCAACGTATCCGGCACGACCGTATCGAACCAGGGGAACCTGAGCGCGAAAGGCGATGCGACGGTGCGCGCGCAGACGTTCGACAATCACGCGGGCAGCATGACGGCGGGCGGCAATCTGAACGCGACCAGCTTCGGTGCGCTGAATAACCAGAACGGCACGCTCTCGGGTACGGCGACGACCGTAAGCGCCGCGACGCTCGACAATTCGAACGGCACGATCGACGGTAATACGCTGGCGCTGTCCAGTTCCGGCAACCTCGTCAACCATGGTGGTCACATCACGCAGTACGGCAGTGCGGATCAGACACTTTCTGCCGGAGGCACGCTGGACAATACGGGCGGTTCGGTTTCGACCAATGCGACCAACCTCACCGTCTCCGGCCGATCGATTACGAACGATGCCGGGTCCATCCAGCACGCCGGCACGGGCACGCTGAACGTGACAACGCCGGGCGCTCTCTCGGATGTCGGCGGCCAGATTGCGACCAATGGTGCGCTCACTACGCAATCGGCCAGTCTCGACAATTCGAACGGTACGCTTTCCGCTCAGGGCACTGCGCAGATCAAAGCCGATATGGGCCTGACCAACCGCGGCGGCACGCTGTACGGCAAAGCTGCCTTGACGGCGATCACCCAGGGCGCGTTGGACAACACGCAGGGTTCCGCGCAGACCGGCGGCAATCTGTCGGTCAGCGCAGGCGGTGCGCTCTCGAACGCGAACGGTACGATTTCCGCAAACGGCGCAACGGGCAGTCCCGGCACGGCCACAGTGTCCGCTTCCTCCATCGACAACTCCACCGGCAAGCTCACGAATAGCGGCAGTGGCGCGACTAGCGTTGCTGCCGCGACAGACATCACAAATTCCGGCGGCACGATGGGCGGCAATGGCGACGTGAGCGTCAACGCGCAGACGCTCACGAACACGGCCAACGCAAAGCTCGTCGCCGCAGGCGCGGCAAACCTCAATGTCACGAACCGCGTGAACAATGCGGGCGGCACGATTTACGGTGGCACAGCGCTAAACCTGAACCAGTCCGGTGCGCGTGTAGTCAACGACGGTGGCCAGTTGGAAGGCGGCCGGGACGTTTCGGTACAGGTCGCCTCGCTCTCCAATTCCGGTGGTGCGATCAGCGCCAATCGTGACATTGTGGCCAGCGGTGTGGTGAGCGGCGACGGCGCGATGACCGCCGGGCGCAACCTTGGGCTTTCCGTTACGGGCGACTATACCAACGGCGCGTCGAACAGGCTGCACGCGGACGGCAATATGTCGGTGTCGGCCACAGGCACGCTGACGAACGCCGGCACGCTCGCAGCAGGTGGCGCATTGACCGCGACCGGCGCGAACGTGATCAATGTCGCTGGTGCGGATATCGATTCGACGTCGACGACAGTCAACGCCGCAGCCACGCTCAACAACGCTGGCAGGATCGAGGGCAATTCGGTTACGACGAACAGCGCCACACTCTCGAACACAGGCACGCTGATCGGCAATACGGTGCAGGTCAACGCGACGGATGTGCAGAACACAGGCGCGAGCGCCGCCATTGCCGCGGCGCAGAGTCTGAACATCTATGCGTCGAACTCGGTGACGAACTCCGACGGCGCACTCCTCTACTCCGCCGGCAATCTCGCGATCGCGAAGGACGGTACGCGCGACAGCGCCGGCATGCTCGCGGACCAGACGGGGACGCTGACGAACAGCGCAGCATCGATCGAGGCAGTGGGCGACGTGGATATCGCGGCTCGCACCGTCAACAACCTGCGCACGGGCATGCAGACGCAGGCCGGTACGCCTCAGGGTACGGGCACCACAACGCTCACGCTCTGGACCGCAGGCGTCTCAGGCGACGACCTGGGCTTTTACCAGAGTTCGGTCTATCCGGAGTGGAACTGGAGCGGCGGCGCGATCGGCACGGCGACCATCGGTGCGCTGATGCATCCAGTCACGGTGACGGTTCCCAAGTCGCAGGTCACGAATCTGGACCCGAACGCGCAATCGCTTTCCTTCACGCAGCCGCTGACCGACACGTATGTTGCCGCGTCAAGCCCCCAGGTTCAGGTGTGCAACACCCACGACTTTTGCCACGACCAGGGGGTGCCGCAGACCCGCACCATCACGAATAACGCAACGCAGTACTACAACAGCATTACCGACAACGGGAGCACCTACACGATCACGCTGTGGCCCGACTACAATCCGGCCACCAACATCCGCCCCGACAACGTCACGGTCCGTACCGATCTCGGTTCGGACAACCACGATTACGTGGAGATGCAGCGCGTATCAACGACGACCACCGCGACGGACCAACTGATTAGCGCCGGCACGCCCGCGCTCATGCAGGCTCAGGGAACGATCCGCATCAATTCGGATGGCGGAGCGATCAACAACGAATCGTCGACGATGGCGGCCGGCGGCAATCTCATCCGCCGCGCCACGGGCGGCAGTGTCAACGATTCCGGCACGGTGCTGCAGCAGACTGTAACGTCCGACACCCAGTCCACCTATTACTGGCACCAGAAGACCGGCGGCAGTAACGACACGAAGGTCGTCGACGACGGGATCACGCAGAGCACCAGCACGGTCGCCGCCCTGCCCGCGATTGCCACCGCGAACGGCGCGGTGCAGACGACCGGTCAGACCATCAACGTAGCCAGTGTGAACCGGCTCGGCCAGACCGTCATGGGCTCGGGCGTGACGGGCGGCAACGCAACGGGTACGCAACTCGGCAGCGTGAACGGTCAGGTGGCGGGCGTGAGCACGGCAGCCGGCGTCACCGGCCAGACGGCGAGTGCGAATACGGCCGCCGGTGCAAGCGGACAGGCGCCCGTCGCCAATGCGGCCACGGGTGTGAGCGGCCTCACGGTGCGTCCGCAGACGCTCGGTGGCGTATCGGGCGGCATTCCGAACCTGAAACTGCCTGTCAACGGCCTGTACACGTACCAGACGGCGCCCGGTGCGACTTACCTCGTCGCAACCGATCCGCGCCTGACGAGGTATACGAAGTTCATCTCCAGCGACTACATGCTCGGCGCGCTGGGACTGAATCCGCAGACCACCGAAAAGCGCGTGGGCGACGGTGCCTATGAGCAGCAGCTCGTGATGAACCAGGTTACTCAGCTGACCGGGCGCACGTACCTCGCTGGTTATACGGACAACATGGATGAGTACACGGCGCTGATGAACAACGGCGTCACGTATGCGAAGGAGTTCAGCCTGACGCCAGGCATCGGCCTGTCTGACGCACAGATGAAACAGCTGACGACCGATATGGTGTGGCTCGTGTCGCAGACCGTGACGCTGCCCGACGGCACGCAGCAGTCCGTGCTCGTGCCGACGCTCTATCTGGCGCAGGCCAACACGGTCGATCTGCAGGATAGCGGCGCGCTGGTTGCCGGTAACTCGGTAAGCATGAACGCGACTGGCGACGTGAACAACAGCGGCCACATTGTGGGGGATGTGGCGACGACGGTACTGGGTAATAACATTGTCAACAGCGGCGTGATCGGCAGCGGCGGCACGACGGCAGTGGCTGCCGTGCAGGACGTGCGCAACACGAGCGGGCGCATCGGTGGGGTGGACACCGTGGTGCAGGCCGGACGCGATGTAATCAACGAAACGGCGACTGCGAGCGTGTCGACAACGCTTCAGCAAAGTGGCTTCACGGCGAGCGCAAGCTCGCAGAGCGCCTTGGCCACCGGGACGATCTCGGCAACGGACAATGCGGTGGTACTCGCCCAGCGCGATGTAAACCTTTCGGGCGCCGCCATCGAGTCGGGTAACAGCGCCTTTGTTGGAGCGGGCCGCAACCTCAATGTGGGTACGACGACGCTGAGCGCGACACAGGATGCGGGCACGACCGACGGGCTGAACGGCGGCCATACGAGCACGACACAGAACGTCGGCAGCATGATCGCGACGGGCGGCAGCCTCACCACGGTATCGGGCGGCAACACCACACTCACCGATGCGACCGTCAAGGCGGGGTTGAACGGCAGCGGCAGCGCCACGCTGATTGCCGCGAACGACCTGACGGCGACGGCGGCAATTGACACGAAAACCCACGCCGAACAGTCGCTCGGTGGTCCCGGCGCGAAGCACACGGGCTCGAGCTACGACGAGACCGCACAGGGCAGCAACCTGAATGCGGCAGACAATCTGACGCTCGGAGCGGGCCAGACGGCAGCTGCGGCTGCCCTGCTGTCGAACTATCACGTCAGCGTAGCGGGCGATGCGCCGACGGGTGGCGGCAACCTCGCAATCCTCGGCTCGAGCGCGACGACCGGATCGACAGCCGCCGACGGCACTGTGAGCGGAGGCGCGACCAAACTGGCGGCGACCGGCAACGTGACAGTCGGCGCAGTGACCGAGACGCACGACGCGCAGAGCTGGTCACACATTGAGCACTCTGGCTTCATGTCGGGCGACAAGACGACCGACCAGACCTCGTCGCATCAGGTGAACTCCATCGGCTCGACGGTGTCGGGCGACACGGTCAGTGCGAGCGCCGGTCACGACCTGACGATCGCGGGCTCGACGGTTGCGTCGACGGGTGACATGTCGCTGGATGCTGGCCATAACCTGACTGTGACAACGACACAGGACACCAGTCAGAGCAGCCATTTCCACGAGGAACAGAAGACGGGCGTCGGAGGTACGGGCGGCGCCGGTATTTCGTACGGAACCAGCGACCGGAAGGAAACGACCAACGACAACGCGGTCACACAGAATGGCAGTCTGGTGGGCAGTACGGACGGCAGCGTGTCCATGACCGCCGGCAACAGCCTGCACATTACGGGCAGCGATGTGATCGCGGCGCAGGATGTGACGGGCAAGGCGGCAAGCGTCACGATCGATGCGGCCACCGGCACGTCTCACCACGACGAGACGCAGGAAACGAAGACAAGCGGGTTTACGCTGGGGCTGGGTGGCAGTGTGGGAGATGCGATCAACAGCACGATCCAGCAGAGCCAGGCGGCGAGCAACAGTCAGGATGGACGCGCGAAGGCCCTGCACACGATTGCCGCCGTTGGTAACGCCGGCAGCGCGGTCGGGTCGCTCGCTGGCGGCGGCGCACCGGACGTCAGCGTGCAGTTGAGCTATGGCACGAGCCAGACGAAGAATACGTTCACGGAAGACCAGACGACTCAAACTGGTTCAACAGTGAAGGCTGGCGGCACGGCGACGTTCATTGCGACTGGCGGCGGCGACCAGGGCGACCAGGCTGGCAACGGCAACGTGACGATTGCCGGTTCCGACGTGACTGCGAACAGCGTAGTGCTCAACGCAAAGAACCAGGTCAACCTGATCAACACGACGAATACCGATACCACGCGCAGCACGAACGAATCGAGCAGTGCGAGCGTGGGCGTTTCTTACGGCACTAAAGGCTTCGGTGTGTCGGCGTCGATGAGCAAGGCGCATGGCGATGCGAATTCAGATGCCGCGACGCAGAACAACACCCACGTCACCGCTGTGAACGGTGTGTCGATCGTTTCGGGCGGCGATACGAACATCGTCGGCTCGGATGTGAGCGGCAACCATGTGTCAGCGAACGTTGGCGGCAATCTGAACATCGCGAGCGTGCAGGACACCACGGTGAGCAGCGCGCACCAGGAAAGCACGAGCGGCGGATTCAGCATCAGCCAGGGAGGTGGCAGCGCAAGCTTCAGCAGCCAGCACGGCAGCGCGAACGGCAACTATGCGGCGGTGAGCGAGCAGGCCGGAATTCAGGCGGGTTCCGGCGGCTTCGACGTCAACGTGAAAGGCAACACCGACCTGAAGGGCGCGTATATTGCCGGCGATGCCGATCCGTCGAAGAACACGCTCACCACGGGTACGCTGACCTACTCCGACATCCAGAATCATTCGGATTACAGCTCGTCGACAAGCGGCTTCAGCGCCGGCACGTCGGGCGTAATGCCGATGCTGGGCCAGTCGGCGAGCGGCAATTCCAGTGCGACGACGAAGAGCGGCGTGAGCGCGGGCTCGATTGCCGTGACTGATTCCACGAGTCAGAAGCAGGACGTCGCGAGCCTGAATCGCGACACGTCGAACCTCAATGGAACCGTGTCAAAACTGCCCGACGTGAACACGGTGCTTGGCAATCAGGTGGACGTGATGAACGCGGCCACTGCGGCAGGGCAAGCGGTCGCGAAGGACATCGGCACTTACGCCGACTATAAGCACCACGCCGCACTTGACGGTGCAAAGGCGGCGAACGCGCTTGGCGACACTGATACAGCGGCGCAGTACGAGCAGGATGCCGCGGACTGGGCGGAAGGCGGCGCTGATCGCGTCGGTATGCACATGGCGGCGGGCGCCGTGCTTGGCGGGCTTGGTGGTGGCGGTTTTGGCAGTGCTTTGGGCGGTGCCGCTGGTGCGGGTGTGTCGGCTGGACTCGCGCCGAAGTTGAACGATCTGAGCAGTTCGATTGCCAGTGCAGGTCCGACCGGCAATGCGGCCGTAGACAGGATGATCGGGCAGATTGTTTCGAACGGGCTGGCGGGCGCAGCGGGCGCGGCAGTGGGAGGTGATGCGGGTGCGTTTGCTGCGTCGAATTCCGATATGTATAACCGGCAGTTGCATCCAACCGAGGCACAAAAGCTTTCACAACTGCAGCAAGGGCAAACTCCAGAAGAACAATACAGACTGGCCGCTGCGGAATGTGCGCTGGTGCAGTGTGCAGCAGGCATTCCGGATAGCGATCCGTCCAAGGCCATGTTGCAACAAATGCAGGACATTGGGACAACATTTACCACCGAGCAGAAAATGCTGACCAGCGCCGGAGCTTTTGACGGCTATGGATCGATGGATAAACTCGGCGACGCATTGGATCGGTATCAGGTGTCGAACCGGGCAGCGGGCGCGGTGCAAGGCGTCGGAGGCGCCGTCGCAGCGGCAGGTGCACTTGGTGCGGGCTGCGCTTCCGTCGTTGCGTGCAGTCTGGGAGCAACCGTTGCGACCACAAGTCTGGACTATTCGAAAGCTGGATTTACGCAGTTGGTATCGGGAGATGTCACTCCGACTTATGGACAGCAAGCGCTGCAAGCTTTGGGACTCAGTCCGCAGTCAGCGGCGCTTGCTTACGCAGGGCTTAATCTTGGTGCGACGGCGGGCAGTACCGTACTGACAAATCAAGCCTCAAATCAAGAGGCCGCATACAACGGGCTTGTTCGGAATAGCTATTCGGACTTCGTCACCAATGGGGTACAGGCGACACCCCAGGTTATGGCGACCCCGCAAGCTCAAGAATTGATTTCTCAGATTATGCAGGCGAATCCAAACATGTCTTCGCAGCAAGCCATGATCTATGCCAGCGGCTATATTGAGTCTGGGACATCTCTACCTCAAATGACGGCTGTTTCGACGAATACTACGCTTGTGAAGGTAGTTCCCGCTGGTAGTGTAGTGGGTCCTACGTCTGGCTATTGGATGAGCGAGGGACAGGCACAGGCAATCAGTAAAATGACACCGCAGCAGGCAGCTAAAGCACTAGGTTTGCCCGCTACACAGGCGGCGCAAATGCTGCAAAATGGACTCGACTACTATGCGATTGCACCAAAGACTGGTGCTACGCCGACGGTGTTTGTCTCCGACATTGCGAGTACAACGCAAGGTAACATGACCACTCAGCCAACGGCTCAGCAGACCATTGTTCCTAATCGAAATTTGTGGACAGCACCGACCAAGATCAGTCCAGCATCCCTGACGGGAGGGCAATAAACATGGATAAAGTTCAGAATCTCAAAGACAAGGCACGCGCATTTCGTACGCTGCTACAGACGCATGATTGGAAGGACACAGATGCCCAATTGTTGTTACGCTGGCTCACTCCCTTGTTTGAGGAAATTGAAGCTGGTTTGGTGCAGCCACCGCAGCACTATCAATATCGTTTTGCGCTTGGGAAAGACAATACCTTCTATGAGCCCGGTTCGCCATTTGCAGAAGCCGAAGCCCAATTCGTCTCTGCTTTGGAGGATTGGGAGTCTCAGGAGTGGTATCAAAAATTCATGGAAAAAAATAATGACGGAAAAGATTGATGATGAAATTGTCACTTGCATTGAAAACGACGACTGCGGTTCTCGTTTTTGCCACAACATTGACTGGATGTGCTCCCGCGCACTACGTTACGAAAGAAGAGCCTAACTACGATCCGACGGTCTCGGCGCGCATTCGAATTCTGACCGGGAATGACCTTCAGAATGCAGCGTTTAGACCGGGCGCATGCTACACCACCAAACTGCAAGATGATCCGACCCGAGTCGACGTTAGCGATGGCTTTCTTGCACGATACAAATACTCGTCTCGGAGCATCACGATCGGTATGCCACCGAGCCCTCGTCCATGGATGCGTGTGGAAGGTCTTCGGTTCAAGGACATGATCCGCGAATACATTGTTCAAGCCGGACATCCGGTCGCACTATCAATGAGTACAGCGTCCGATGTTGGGAGTAGTCAGTCAGGCGGCTATCACTGGTCCTGCAGTGCGTCGGATTCGACTTTCACGCCCGCTGCCGGTCAGGATTACGACGTGTACCTGTCGTTTCAACAGGAAGGTCATATTTCGCGCGGTTGTTCTATTGAAGTCCGTCGCATTGGTGAGCGTGGGCTCGATGAGCCGGTTGCGACCAGCTACGCGCCTAGATGTGCGATACCCGAATACTCGGCAGCACCGGTAAAGCGTAGTCCCTGAACGTCGGCGGTGAGCCCCTTGCGCCCAAGGGCGTCCAGTCTCAAGCATTAGCAATCGTCAAGTTGAAGGCATCCGGTCGGCAATGGATAACAAAAAAAAATTTGTGGTGTTGCCGCTCGCGGCTCTCGTTCCCCTAGTTCTCCACGCACAGACCTCACCCAATGTGGCGGCGGCGGCCCGCACGAACGCTGAACAGCAACAGCAGGTCCAGCAGCAGCGCGACGCACAGCAGCGTGCGGCAACCGTCGCTGCGCCTGCCGTACGCTCGGCAGCCCCCGCGACGGGCGAATGGCCCGTGCTACCCAGCGAGACGCCATGCTTCCGTATCGAAGCATTCTCGGTCGAGGTGCCCGATACATTGCCTGAGCCTGATCGTGCGAAAGGCGCATCCACGCTTCCGATGGACCGGTTTGCGTTCCTGCATGACTGGTTGCAGCATTACGCAGGCCAGTGCATCGGCAAACAGGGGCTCGACGTGCTGGCCAAGGGGCTGCAAGGCGTAATTTTGAGCCGAGGCTACATCACGACACGCGTTCTGCTGCCGACGCAGGACCTCTCGAAGGGTACATTGAAATTCGAGCTGATTCCCGGCGTGATCCGTCATCTGAAATTCGCCGACGAGGCCACGCGTGGTACATGGAAAACTGCGTTCCCCGCGCGCGATGGCGACGTGCTCCAGTTGCGCGACATAGAACAAGGTCTTGAGCAGATGAAGCGCGTACCCAATCAGGACGCGACGATGCAGATCGTGCCGGGTACGGCGCCGGGAGAGAGCGATGTTGTCATCACCACAAAGCGCACGAAGCCATGGTCGCTCGTCGTCTCTACCGACAACTCAGGTACCGACGCGACGGGCCGGTATCTCGGTAGCGTGACGCTCGGCCTCTACAACATCCTTGGTGTGAATGACGTTCTTTCGGCTGGCTACAATCAGGATTTGCAATTCGGCAATCACGACCTTGGCACGCACGGATGGAACGCGTCATATTCAGTGCCGTGGGGCTACTGGACCGGCACGCTGTTCGGCTATACGAACACTCATTACCAGCAGATCGCTGGGGTTAATCAGACCTTCGTGTCGAGTGGCAACGCGCAAACGGTCGGATTGAAACTGGAGCGCGTGTTTCATCGCAGCCAGAATGATGTTTCGGGCGTCGAATTCCAGCTTATCAGGCGCTTTGGTGCGAGCTTCATTGAAGACACCGAAATCCCGCAGCAGCATCGCGATAACACGTTTATCGAGGCGGGCCTGACGAACCGGCATTACTTCGGCACGGCACAGTTCGATGGCACGCTTGCCTACCGTCAGGGTATCGGCGCGCTGGGGGCGATGTCGGATTCGACGAGCGGACCAACCTACCGTTTCCACATGGCGACGCTCGACGCAAATCTGTCCGTACCGTTCGCGGTCGCCGGTCAGACGCTTCGCTACGTCGGCACCGTGCATGGGCAGTTCACCAACGACGAGCTGAACTACATTGACGACCTGACGATCGGCAGTCGCTACACGGTGCGCGGGTTCAGTGGTGAAACGATGCTCGCAGCAGAAAAGGGATTCTACTGGCGCAACGAACTCCAGTACCCGCTCGGTCAGGCACGACAGGTGCTCTACGCGGGTATCGACTATGGGCATCTTTGGGGGTCGTCCACCGCGTACCTCGCTGGTACACAACTCGCAGGCGCGGCTATCGGCCTGAAGGGTTCGGTGTCGACGCGCCTCGGTACGTATGGCTATGATGTGTTCGCTGGAACGCCGATTTACGCGCCGCATGGATTTCCAGCGCCCAGTGTCACGCTCGGTTTCCAGCTCAGCGGGCAGTTCTGAAAACAATCCAGACACATTGCCTGGTCCGTGGTCATCGAAGTGATGAATGCCGCCACAATTGCAGAGTGGATGCTTGCCATCATAGAACGAGAGGGCTGCATCTATCAGGACGACGTTGTTGATCACTTGGTGAGAGCGAACGCCGAGCTTCTTCTGATGGAGAACAACTACGGAAACCAAGTTGTCGGTCGCGAGGCACTGACCGCGTTCAGAAAGCTAACGGAAGCCACAGTCGTTTGGGTAAAGCCGGATCGGTACTGGCGTTGGCGCGTTGCCGAAGACGAGCCCGGAAGAGAGGCGCGGGGATGAACAAAAGGGTCGCAAAACACGACCCTTTCCTTAGCTACGACGTTCAAGAAAGCTCAACGCGCGGCTGAAATTCTGATTCATGTTGCATCGCGATACCGTCGCTGGTCTCTCCGAGCATCAATTTTTATTGCTTAGCGTCCCACACCAAGCGTTTCGCGTTGCTGGACCCGCCGATCGCTTGCCATATCGCGTGGCGAACCTATCATGCTGGCCCGCCACGCCTTATGCGTCTTTATTGTCTCTAAGAATTTTGAGGTAAGACCGATCGGCATCCCGTTTCTTCCACGTCTCTGCAATGTGATGGCTCAGAGCCGGGATATCCGTTTCGAGGGTGGACGGCCACATAGAAGGGTTGTAGTCATATACACGCAGCATGTGATCGATGTCGAAGATCGGTGCAGTTCCTTTCGCCCGAATGAGGCATACGGGCTTGTCAAACGCAATGCGCATACCAAGCTCAAAGAGCACGTTCGGGTTATGTTCCGTCAAATCAACAATCACCAGATCGGCGGAGTCTAGGTCATTAACAATCGTTGACTGGATAACTTCGCTGCCAGCCTTCTTTGCCGTGCGGGCATTGAAATTCGCTTTTACGGCCGCAGGTGTGATTAGGTGCTTGAGCACTTCGTCAAAATAGCCCTTCGGGTAGCTTGATGTTTTTTCAGAAAATGGCATCGCGACGAACGCCACTAACGTGCCTGAGTCCGAAGATTCCCCAAGAATAATCGAATCACTCTGCCCAGCAGAGGAGGACGTTTTGCCGGTACCTTGTACAGCGGTCGGCAGCTCGCCCGTTTTTTCTTTTAGGTACGCAAGGTTTTTTTGGAATAACTCGTAAAAGTCGTCCTGAAAGCGTTCTTCGACACCAAACTCCGTCTTCAGCGTATTTTTCAGATACTGAATATCCGGAAGATTCTTTCCTTGATAGTAGTCATATACCTTGGAGAACAGCGCAACATTGCGGAACGCCGCTGTCATCGCCTCGGCGAATTCCGTGGGGCTTTTCGGGTAAACGACCTTGCGACCCAACTCGGTCAGTTCAATCTTTGGAGTGTCACGCGTGCCGATTGTGATTCCGTAATCACGCGAAGCGGCTGTTAGATAGAAATAGTTGCTACTAGTACCCATCTTGAGCGCAGTGGCGATCTCTTTGGGTGACCACGGGTTACCTGCGTTGTACTCGCGGATGACCGAGGCCAAGTTATAGCAGTCTTCGAGACTATATACAGGGAAGGTGCGTTTCGGCGCTGCACCGCCAGCTCGTCCACCGGTTGTCGTTCGCTTTTTTCCCTTCGCCGTCTTATTCGCTGTTGCGCGCTTTGCTACAGCTTTTTTGCCCGCAACTTTTTTCGCAGCAGCGGGTTTCTTAGGCGTAGGCTTAATATTCACAGCGGAATCAGGGCTACTATCCTTTGGCTTCTGGGACGCAACGCCCGCGACCGTTTTCTTTGCTGCCGACACGATGTCGTCGGAAACGTCCTTACCTTCCTCACTCATATGCTATCCCCGTTCGTTATTTACGAATCCCAGCAGGTTGAAATCAATCATGTCGAGTGCATGGTAGTAGCCACGGACTGTTTCGCATAGTGCCTGATCTTACGATATGCGCAGAGATGTCCGGACGCCCCGTCACCGACCTGGACAAACGCTCGTTTATTACCTCTATTCGGCTGGACACGAAACTGCGCAGTTCATCCAACGAAGTTCATTTCCATCGCCGCTGCAGTCGTCGATCCGATTGTAAATCTCTGGCTTGGAACCAAAATGAACTTCCGAGCCGCGTAATACCGGCACAATCAGCGTAGCCACTCGGCATGGCATCACGCATGTCGAGAAGGTTCATCGGACGGGTATCGACTCACAGAGATGGCAAGCACCCCCTAGGCTCGTCCTGCTGCTTGCCACGGGCGACAATCGCGAGTACCGGCTACAGGGCCGATATGATTTGATAGCCAGATAGTGAGTCGCATAACAAAAAACCCCGCAAGCCATAGACTTTACGGGGTTCTTTGAACAATTTTGGCGGAAAGGGTGGGATTCGAACCCACGGTACGGGAAAACCGTACGCCTGATTTCGAGTCAGGTACATTCGACCACTCTGCCACCTTTCCGGGTCTACTGAATCGCCGTGACTACCGCCTCATCAGTACCAAGCGGGTCGATTGCTTGGGAGAAAAAGATTATAAAACAGCCTCTTTCGATTTGCCAAGCCCCTCGACCCAAAAAACTTCACAAGCGCTTGGCACGCCGTACCTGTCTTGATGCAGCATCAGCCCAGTATCGACGCGATTACGGTCCCATCGCTGATGGAGCCGCTCATCCAGCCGACACTTCCAGTCGTTCAATGCCGCCCAGATACGGACGCAACGCCGCCGGCACGGTGACCGAACCATCGGCATTCTGGAAGTTCTCGAGCACCGCCACGAGCGTACGGCCCACGGCCAGACCCGAGCCGTTCAGCGTGTGCACCAGTTCCGGCTTGCCCTGCGCATTGCGATAACGCGCCTGCATGCGGCGAGCCTGGAACGACTCCGTGTTCGAGCAGCTCGAAATTTCGCGATACGTGTTCTGCGCCGGCACCCACACTTCCAGGTCGTACGTCTTGGCCGCCGAGAAGCCCATGTCGCCCGTACACAGCGTGATCACGCGGTACGGCAATTCCAGCTTCTGCAGAATCGCCTCAGCGTGGCCGACCATCTCTTCCAGCGCGGCGTACGATGTTTCCGGCGCGACGATCTGCACCATCTCGACCTTGTCGAATTGATGCTGGCGGATCAGACCGCGCGTGTCGCGGCCATACGAGCCCGCTTCCGAGCGGAAGCACGGCGAATGCGCGGTCAGCTTGATGGGCAGCGCGTCCGCTTCGAGAATGCTGTCGCGCACCGTGTTCGTCAGCGAAATCTCCGACGTGGAGATCAGATACTGCGTGACCGTGTTTTCGTCGCCGCCCTTCTCGACTCGGAACATGTCGTCGGCGAACTTGGGCAGCTGGCCGGTGCCGTACAGAATTTCCGGATTCACGATGTACGGCGTGTAGACCTCCGTATAGCCGTGCTGCTGCGTATGCGTGTCGATCATGAACTGCGCGAGCGCGCGATGCAGCCGCGCAATCTGGCCGCGCAACATGGTGAAACGCGCGCCCGAGAGCTTCGCGCCGGTCTCGAAGTCGAGGCCGAGCGGCGTGCCGACATCGACGTGATCCTTCACCTCGAAATCGAACTGGCGCGGCGTGCCCCAGCGCCGCACTTCGACGTTGCCGGTTTCGTCCTCGCCCATCGGCACGCTTTCATGCGGCAGATTCGGCACGCCTTGCAGCAGTTCCGACAAACGCTTCTGAATATCGTCGAGCCTGGCCGCCGACGCCTTCATCTCGTCGCCGATACCGCCCACTTCGGCCATTACCGCCGAGGTGTCCTCGCCCTTGCCTTTCATCGCGCCGATCTGCTTCGACAGGCTGTTGCGGCGCGCCTGCATCTCTTCGGTACGGGTCTGGGTCTCGCGGCGTTCCGCTTCGAGCGCGGCGAAGGCCGCCACGTCGAGGGTATAGCCGCGGTCGGCGAGGCGTTTGGCGACGCCGTCGAGGTCTTTGCGCAGCAGCTGAATGTCGAGCATGGGATGGGGCGGGTATTCGTTGTATGAAGATGGGATTTTAGCGCACCGGCGTGGGCGGCCGGTGCGTTAGATGGCCGGCGTGTGCGGAATGCCGACATGGCGCGCGCTAAGGCGTGGAACGAGGCGCACGGCGAGACATGAAACAAGGCGTACATCGAAGCACATAGCGAAGCGCTAAACGAGGCGCACAGCCACGTGCGAAACAGTGCTCGCAGCGAGGCGCGACACCACGCGCGAAGCAAGCCGCAGCGCAAGAGGCGCCAGCAAGCCTAGCCCTTCTTCGGCTTGTGCTCGCTGCGCCACTGCGCATCCAGCTCCGCCAGACGCGCCATCTTGTCGCCGATCTTGCCTTCGAGACCACGCGGCGTCGGCTCGTACCAATGCGGATCGCGCATGTTGTCCGGCAGATACGTTTCGCCGGCCGCGTAGGCATCGGGTTCGTCGTGTGCGTAGCGATACTCGTGACCGTAGCCGAGTTCCTTCATCAGCTTGGTCGGCGCGTTGCGCAAATGCACCGGCACGCCGCGCGATTGGTCCTTGCTCACGAAGCGCCGCGCCTCGTTATACGCGTTGTATCCCGCGTTCGACTTCGGCGCGACCGCCAGATAAATGATCGCCTGCGCCAGCGCCAGTTCGCCCTCGGGCGTGCCCAGGCGCTCATAGGTTTCGGCGGCATCCAGCGCGATGCGCGCGGCGCGCGGATCGGCGAGGCCAATGTCTTCCCACGCCATGCGCACGATGCGGCGCGCCAGATAACGCGGGTCCGCGCCGCCGTCGAGCATGCGGCAAAACCAGTACAGCGCCCCGTCCGGGCTGCTGCCGCGCACCGATTTATGCAGCGCGCTGATCTGGTCGTAAAATGCGTCGCCGCCTTTATCGAAGCGACGCAGATTTTCCGCCAGCGCGCTGCCGAGCAAGGCGCCGTCGATCTCGGTGGTCTTTTGCTGCGAAGCCGCCCGCGCGACAATTTCGAGGTTGTTCAACAGCTTGCGGCCGTCGCCGTCGGCGGAGCCGATCAGCGCGTCGCGGGCTTCGTCGGTGAACGTGAGGCCGCCGAGTTCCTGCTGCGCGCGCTCGAGCAACTCGCGCTGCTCTTCGTCGGTAAGGCTTTTCAGCACGTAGACGGCGGCACGCGAGAGCAATGCGCTGTTCACCTCGAACGACGGATTTTCGGTCGTCGCGCCGACGAACACGAACAGCCCCGACTCGACGTGCGGCAAGAACGCGTCTTGCTGGCTCTTGTTGAAGCGATGCACTTCGTCGACGAACACGAGCGTCTGATGCCCGTTCGCACGATGAATCTGCGCGGTCTCGACCGCCTCGCGGATATCCTTCACGCCCGAGAGCACCGCGGAGAGCGCGATAAACTCCGCGTGAAACGCATCGGCCATGAGCCGGGCGAGCGTGGTCTTACCGACGCCGGGCGGGCCCCAGAGGATCATCGAATGGGCTTCGCCGGATTCGAACGCGACCCGCAACGGCTTGTTCGGGCCGAGCAGGTGCTTCTGGCCGATCACTTCGTCGATATTGCGGGGCCGCAGGCGTTCGGCGAGCGGAACATTGGCACGGGTTTCTTCAAACATGACGTTTTGGGGATAATCTCGGCTTTTCCGGACGCGGTCCGTGTGAAGGCGGCGTACTGCCGGTGAGCCACGCCAGCACGTAAAGGTGCGGGCAACGTCCTGCATTATGACAGCGACCGCGCCCGGGCAAGAATCGCCCGGCTTCGGGACGAGGGACGCGCGGCGCGCCGGGAACGACACAGGCAGCCGGAATCCGGCAACGGGTGAAGCAAACGGACGATTGAGCGGACGGGGCAGGCAAAACATGACCTGACCGCGGACATAACAGCAGACACAACCGTCGGCGCGGCTTCGCAGCCAGATTGGCAACTGAGTCGGCAAGCACTATCAACAGGGACAAGACCAGATGGCACAAGATCCACTCACCGGCGACGCCGGTTCCACCTACGCACCGCTCACGCCGGTGCCCGACGGGCGTCGCGCGTTCCGCACCGGCGACGCGTTCGCGCTCTGGTTCTCGCTCGGCATCGGCCTGCTGGTCGCGCAAGCGGGCGCGCTGCTGGTGCCGGGATTGTCGCTACCGCATGCGCTGCTGGCCATCGTGATCGGCAGCGTGATCGGCGTCGTGCTGCTGGCGCTGGCTGGCGTGATCGGCACGGATACAGGGCTCGCGGCGATGTCATCGCTGCGGCCGACGCTCGGCGTGCGCGGCGCGTCGGTGCCCGCCGTGCTGAACGCGGTGCAACTGGTCGGCTGGGGCTCGTTCGAAGTGATCGTGATGCGCGATTCCGCCGACGCCCTTACGAAGCAGGCCTTCGGCCTCTCCATGCCGCTCATCTGGACGGTGATTTTCGGCTTACTCGCGACGCTGCTCGCGATCAGCGGCCCGCTCTCGTTCGTGCGGCGCTTTCTGCGTACGTGGGGCATCTGGCTGCTGCTCGCGGGCGCGGCGTGGCTCACCTGGAATCTGCTCGCCAAGCACGATCTGAACGCGTTGATGCAGCGTCCGGGCACGGGCGAGATGTCGTTCGGCGGCGCGATCGATCTGGTGGTGGCCATGCCGCTGTCGTGGCTGCCGCTGATCGCCGACTACACGCGTTTCGGCCGCAAGCCCGGCGAAACCTTCCGCGGCACGCTGCTCGGCTACGGCATCGCGAACATCTGGTTTTACGCGCTCGGCGCGGTCTACGGCCTCGCCGCGGGCGGCGGCGACGCGCTGTTGACCGGCGCACTGGCGCAAGCCGGCGGCGGCCTCGCGTTGCTGCTGATCCTGATCGATGAAGTCGACAACGCCTTCGCGGACATTCACTCGGCCGCGGTGTCGACCGGCACGTTCTGGACGCGCGGCAGCGTGCCCATTTTGTCGGCGGCGTTCGGCGCGCTGTGCACGCTGATCGCCCTTGCCGTGCCGATGGCGAAGTATCAGAACTTCCTGCTGCTGATCGGCTCGGTGTTCGCGCCGCTGTTCGGCGTGGTGCTGGTGGACCACTTCATCGTGCGCAAACGCCGTATCGAAGCCGCCGCGCTCGCCGACGTGCGCGGCCGTTATGGCTTCTCAGGCGGCTGGCATCTGAGCGCGTTCCTTGCGTGGGCGATCGGTATCGTCGCGTATCAGGTGATCAATCAATGGCTGCCGAATCTCGGCGCGACCTTGCCTGCGCTGGTGATCGGCGCGGTGTGTTATCTGGTGTTCGTGTCGGCGCGCAAGACGGCGTATGCCTGAGGCTTGACTAAGGCAGCCTGGCGTCAGCGTCACATAAACGCAAAAAGGCCTGCAAATGCAGGCCTTTTCTTATCGCTCAAATCGTTTTAGCGCGTGGACGCCCGATACTCGACACCCGGCAGCACGCACAGCAATTCGAACGCGAGATTCGCGCCGAGCAGCGCGGTCGTGCCGAACGGATCGTAAGGCGGCGCGACCTCGACCAGATCGCAGCCGACGATATTCAGCCCACGCGAGCCGCGAATGATTTCCAACGCCTGCGGCACCGTCAAGCCGGCGATTTCCGGCGTGCCTGTGCCCGGCGCAAAAGCCGGATCGATCCCGTCGATGTCGAACGTGATGTACACCGGGCCGTCGCCCATGCGCTCGCGAATACGCGCCATCAACGGCACGAGCGACTGGTTCCAGCATGCCTCGGCCTGCACGACTTCAAAACCCTGATCGCGGCACCAATCGAAGTCTTCGGCTGCGTAGCCCGTGCCGCGCAAACCGATCTGCACGACACGATCGCAATCGAGCAAGCCCTCTTCCACCGCGCGGCGGAACGGCGTGCCGTGCGCGATCTTCTCGCCCATCATGGTGTCGTTGACGTCGGCGTGCGCGTCGACGTGAATCAGACCGACCTTGCCGTGCTTGCGATGAATCGCGCGCAGGATCGGCAGCGCGATGGTGTGATCGCCGCCCAGCGTGATCGGCTTGCAATCGTGCTGAAGAATTTCGTCGTACGCGGTTTCGATGCGCTTGATCGAATCGTGCAGGTTATACGGATTGATCGCGACGTCGCCGAGATCGGCCACGCGCAGCGAATCGAACGGCGCGGCGCGCGTCGCCATGTTGTACGGGCGCAGCAGCACGGATTCGCTGCGGATCTGGCGCGGGCCGAAGCGCGCGCCGGTGCGGTTCGAAGTGCCAAGGTCGAACGGCACGCCGACGAAACAGGCGTCGAAGCCTTCGGCCGAGCCGACGTTCGGCAGCCGCATCATCGTCGCGATGCCGCCGCAGCGGGGCATGGCGTTGCCGGACAGCGGTTGAGGCCGTTCGCCGGCTTCAGGGGAAATGAAGGAAGAAGTATTCATCGTGTCTCGGCAATGAAAAGAGGGGCAGCAAGCAAAAACGTGCAGACCGGCCGAGGAGAAGCATCAGAAGCGCACCTTGCCGGGCGAATCTCGATTCTTGAGCAGTTTCCTGGAAGTTAAAATACCGACGGAATAAACTTCACATTGATCTTCAGCGATGTATCCTGACGTATGTTCTCCCAACTCACCGATCTCGACCTGCGGCTGATCCGCGTATTTCTCGCCATTGTCGATGCGGGCGGCGTCTCGCCGGCCCAGGCGACGCTCAACGTCGGCCAGTCGACCATCAGCACGCAACTCGCCACGCTGGAAACCCGCCTTGGCTACCGGCTGTGCGAGCGTGGCCGCGGCGGCTTCAGCCTGACTGCGCGCGGCGAGCAGTTCATCGACGCGGCGCGCGCCCTGCTGTCGGCCGTCGATACCTTCGGCATGCAGGCGCGCAACGTCGGCCGCAAGCTGGTCGGCACGCTCGATATCGGAATGATAGGCCACACACCGGTGTCGGCGAGCGCGCGCATCAGCGACGCGATCGGCCGGTTCCGGGCGCGCGATCAGTCGGTGCGGTTTTCGATTCTGGTGCGCTCGCCGGGCGAACTGGAGGAGTTGCTGCTGAACGGGCGGATTCAGATCGGCATCGGCTATTTCTGGCATCGCGTGCCGTCGCTCGAATACACCGAGGTGTTCGCGGAAGACCAGTTCGCGTATTGCGCGAAAGGTCACCCGCTGTTCGCACAAGCGGGCGATGTCCCGCCCGCCGAAGCCGCGCAGCACGAATGGGCGTGGCGCAGCTATCCGCTACCCGAAGCCGAAAGTTCGACCACGCCGCAGAACGTCACCGCCGTCGCGGACAACATGGAAGCGGTCGCGATGCTAGTGCTTTCCGGGCATCACCTCGGCTATCTGCCGGGACATTTCGCGGCGCCGTTCGTCAAGCAAGGGCTGCTCGCCGCGCTGAATCCCGCGCAGATGCGTTACCGCGTCGCGTTTCATATGGTCACGCGGGCGCGGCAGCATCGAACGGATATCGTCGAAGCGTTTATCGACGATATGAAGGCTGCACATCCGGTGCAGGTGCTGAAAGTGGACGAATAGTGGACAACTCACGCGCGCAATGAAAAAGCCGCGCTCAGAGCGCGGCTTCTGTGCCAATCACACGCTATCTGCGTAACGGTTTATCCGTTGATCAGGTCCGCGCCCTTCGGCACCGTGAACTTGAACGCATCGGCCGGCAGCGGCGGATTCTTCTGAATGTTCGAGAAGGTCAGCAGCGTCACGTTGCCGAACACGTCGTGCAATTCCATCGCTTCGAGATTGCCGTCCTTGAAGCCGATGCCGACTCGCTGGAACTGCGTGTCTTTCGCCTTCGGCGTGAGTTCGAGCCAGTCGATGCCGGCCTTCACACCGGCGTCGCGCAGCGTGAAATTCTTGTCGAGATCGTTGCTGCCGAACAGGATCGCGGCCGGGCTCGCGCCGAGCGCGCCGCCGAGGCTGCGCACCGTCACCTGATTCAGATCCTTGTCGTAGACGTAGAGCTTGTCGCCGTCTGCTTGCAGCAACTGGGCATACGGTTTCTCGTATTGCCAGATGAACTTGCCGGGACGCGCGAACGTGAAGGTGCCGCTCGACGTGCCGGTTTTGCCCGCCCCCTGGGTCGACAACGTGCCGCTCGCGCCTTGCGCCTTGCTCGGCGCCCGCACTTCCTGCTGAACGAAGGTCCCGCGCGCCGAATGCACTTGCGCGACGAACGCCTTCAGTTGCTCGGTGCCGCTCGCGAACGCCTGCGACGCGAACAGCACTGACGCGCCGATCGCCACGCTGCCTACCCCGCGCACAAAGGTGCGGGCGAGCTGGCCGATTCGGCTGGATTGAGCATTCTTTCGAGCGTGCTGCTGCGCGAATAGCTGCATGTAGTTTTCTCCCTTGATTGAATTCGTTGAGCGGTCGTGACCGCTTGCTCGTGCATTGGGCAATGCCTGCGTGCCCATATTGGCGAGGGCTCGCCGCGATCCCAGCGAGCCCGCTTCCCATCGGCGCCGGACCCAGACGTGTCATGCCAAGCTTAGCCACCCCGCCTTAAACGAGCCTTAGGGTAGCGACCGGCCCTTTAACGCCGCAAAGCATGGCTCGCCAAATGAGCCTTCGACGGTGGTGGCAACGCCTCGACACAGCAAAGCGTGGCTTGCCTTGCTATCGGTTGCGGTAAAGAAGGGGCCGCGTCTCGCGGCGGACAGCGCACTCACCGCCGCGCTGCGAATTCGCTGCCCTTCGTTCTATTCCGCCTCCCGCGCCGGCGCCAGAATCTCGCGATTGCCGTTCGACGACATCGCCGACACCACGCCCGAGTTTTCCATCTGCTCGAGCAGCCGGGCCGCGCGGTTATAGCCGATGCGTAAATGCCGCTGCACCAGCGAGATCGACGCACGGCGGTTCTTCAGCACCACATCGACCGCCTGGTCGTATAACGGGTCCGACTCGCCGTCGCCCGATCCGCTTCCTCCGGCGCCCGCGGAGCCTTCGTCACCCTCGCCCGTCACGCCGCCTTCGAGAATGCCCTCGATATAGTTTGGCTCGCCCTGTTCCTTGAGCTTGTCGACGACGCGGTGCACTTCCTCGTCCGACACGAACGCGCCGTGCACGCGCACCGGCAAGCCGCTGCCCGGCGGCAGATACAGCATGTCACCCATGCCGAGCAGCGATTCCGCGCCCTGCTGGTCGAGAATCGTGCGCGAGTCGATCTTGGACGACACCTGGAAAGCCATCCGCGTCGGCACGTTGGCCTTGATGAGACCGGTAATCACATCCACAGACGGACGCTGCGTCGCGAGAATCAGGTGAATGCCGGCCGCACGCGCTTTCTGCGCGATTCGCGCGATCAACTCTTCGACCTTCTTGCCGACCACCATCATCAGGTCGGCCAGTTCGTCGATCACCACGACGATGTTCGGCAGACGCGTGAGCGGCTCCGGATCGTCCGGCGTGAGGCTGAACGGATTCGGCAGTTTTTCTTCGCGTTTGGCGGCTTCGTCGATCTTGTTGTTGTAGCCGGCGAGGTTACGCACGCCGAGCTTGCTCATGAGTTTGTAGCGGCGCTCCATCTCGGCCACTGCCCAGTTGAGCGCGTGACCGGCCTGGCGCATGTCCGTCACCACCGGACACAGCAGATGCGGAATGCCTTCGTACACGCTCATTTCGAGCATCTTCGGATCGATCAGGATCATGCGGACCTGCTCGGCGCTCGCCTTGTAGAGCAGCGACAGGATCATCGCGTTGATACCGACCGACTTGCCCGAACCCGTTGTGCCCGCCACCAGCAAGTGCGGCATCTTCGCGAGGTCGGCGCACACCGGCTTGCCGCCGATGTCTTTACCGAGGCCCATGGTGAGCGGCGACGCGGCGTCGGCATAAACCGCCGAGCCGAGAATCTCGGAGAGACTCACCGTCTGACGACGCTGATTCGGCAACTCCAGCGCCATGAAATTCTTGCCCGGAATGGTTTCGACCACACGAATCGACACGAGCGACAGCGAACGCGCGAGGTCTTTGGCAAGACCCACAATCTGGCTGCCCTTCACGCCGGTGGCCGGCTCAATCTCGTAACGCGTGACCACTGGGCCGGGATACGCCGCGACCACGCTCACTTCGACGCCGAAGTCCTTGAGCTTTTTCTCGATCAGCCGCGAGGTGAATTCCAGCGTATCCGCCGAGATGGTTTCCTGCGCGACGGGCGCGGCATCGAGCAGCGAAATGGGCGGCAAGGTCGAATCGCCCGGCAGGTCCGTGAACAGCGGCACTTGCCGCTCCTTTTCGACGCGCTCCGACTTGGCCGGCGTGACGACCGGCGGCACGATCATGACCGGCTCGTGTTCCTCGATCCGCACGCGGCCCTTCTCGACCTTGCCCTCGCGCTTGACCGCAGCCGCTTCGCCCAGCTTGCGGTCGCGGCCGGCCTCACGGCGCAGCTTGGCAAACGTCACCGCGGAAATGATCGATTCGCCGACCTTTTCCGACACCGACAGCCATGAAAAACGGAAATACAGCGACAAACCGATGCCGAGCACGATCAAAAGCGCCAGCGTGCCGCCCGTGAAGCCCAGCGCATGCGACACGCCGCGCGCAACCGCCTCGCCGATCACACCGCCCGGCGCGCGCGGCAACTGCACTTTCAGCGACCACATGCGCAGTGCTTCAATGCCGTCGCAGGCCAGCAGGACCAGCATGAAAGCGAACGCGTCTGCGAGCCAACTCTCGCGCGGCACGTCTTCCTGCTCTTCCTCGTGACGGGTGATGCGCTTGTAGTTCGCGGAGATATGGCGGCCGAGCAGCACGATCCACCAGTAGGCGGACAGGCCGAACAGCAGCAGCAGAATGTCGGACGTCCACGCGCCGACGCGGCCCGCCCAGTTGGCGATATGGTCGACCTGCGCGGCATGGGTCCAGCTCGGATCGCGCCGGCTGTAGCTGACGAGCGCCATGAGCAGGAAAACGCCGAGCGCCACCTGCAGGATCCAGCGGATTTCGGTGAAAAGGCGCGACATGCGGTGCGGCAATGCCTGCGCGCTCGCGGAATAGGGAGCTTTTGCCATTGATCCTGTTGCGTGTGTGCCCGGTGTGTGCCCGGCTCCCGGCCTGAGTCGTGGTTAGCCTCGCCCAGCGCGGCTTCGGGCCCGATCCCGGCTTCCGGGAACTTCGATCCGGCCTATTGTAAACGCAGTGTCCCGCGCGAGGCTGTAAATGACGGTAACTTGGCCGTTTGGCCACAGAAAGGCGTTGCGCGGCCCGCCGCCGACGCTATCGGCGTGATCGGAAAGCTTCATGGAGCAGGCCGGCGCCTCGCCCTTTATAATGTCGCGCTGATACCCATCTACAGTTTCAGCTCAAGTCGCGCGGCCTCGCATGGGCGAGCCGGGCGCCGTAAAAGGATTCGATCATGCCCGCAACTTCCACGAAACACGCCAAGGTTCTGATTCTCGGTTCCGGTCCCGCCGGCTACACGGCCGCGGTGTACGCGGCGCGCGCCAACCTCGCGCCGGTGCTCGTCACGGGTCTGGCTCAAGGCGGCCAGCTCATGACCACGACCGACGTCGAAAACTGGCCGGCGGACCCCAACGGCGTGCAAGGCCCGGAACTGATGACGCGCTTCCTGGAGCATGCCGAGCGCTTCAACACCGAAATCATTTTCGACCACATCCATACGGCCAAGCTGGATGAGAAGCCGATCCGCCTGATCGGCGACTCGGGCGAATACACCTGCGACTCGCTGATCATCTCGACCGGCGCATCGGCGCAGTATCTTGGCCTGCCGTCGGAAGAAGCGTTCATGGGCAAGGGCGTGTCGGCTTGCGCCACCTGCGACGGCTTCTTCTACAAGCAACAACACGTGGCCGTGATCGGTGGCGGCAATACCGCGGTCGAGGAAGCCCTCTATCTGTCCGGCATCGCCAAAAAGGTGACCGTGATCCATCGCCGCGACAAGTTCCGCGCCGAGCCGATCCTGATCGACCGTTTGCTGGCGAAGGAAAAGGAAGGCCTGGTCGAGATCAAGTGGGACAGCACGCTCGACGAAGTCACCGGCGACCAGTCCGGCGTGACCGGTCTGCGTATCAAGAACACGAAAACGGGTGCCACCGAGGACATCGCGCTGCAAGGCATTTTCGTCGCGATCGGCCATAAGCCGAACACGGACATTTTCGCGGGCCAGCTGGAGATGAAGAACGGCTACATCATCACCAAGGGCGGCCTGAACGGGCTCGCGACCGCTACCAGCGTGCCGGGCGTGTTCGCTGCGGGCGACGTGCAGGACCACGTGTACCGTCAGGCAATCACCAGCGCCGGCACGGGTTGTATGGCCGCGCTCGACGCGCAACGCTATCTGGAAACCATCGACGAGATGGCCGGCGAGCACGCAATGAGCCAGGAAGCCGAGCGTTAATCGCCCGCGCCAGTCTGCGATCCAAAGCGCGACGGTAAAATGGCGGCAGGGCATGGCCCGGCCGCCTGCTTGAAAGAAGGCCGCGGCTGCCAAGCCGGCGGCCTTTTTGCATTCAGGTCTTCCGGTCGCAAGAAAACCGTCGCGCGACCGATCTACTTTTTCTGCGTGTCTCACCCCATATGCCGAAGAACCAGCCCCATCCGAGCGAACCAAAGCGCGCGCGTGCCGTCGCGCGGCCCGCGCCCGAACCGGCTGCTCCCGCCGCCAAGCCGAAGCTCGATCCGGCGGCCGGCCTCGCCGGCCTCGGCGCATTGCGTGACGCGCTCAAAGTCGACACGCAACGGCGCGAACGCGAACGGGTAGCCGCCGCGGCCGCGCAGCGCGAAGCCTCGGCGGACGCCGATCTGTTTCGCCGCGAGATCGGCGCCGTTGCACCGCTAGCCGTGCCGCCGCGCGCCACGCTGCCGCGCAATCCTCCGCCGCCGCTGCCGGTGCAAACCAAACTCGACGAAGAAGCCGTGCTGCACGAAGCGATCTCCGACGAGTTCGACCCGGAAATCCTCCTCGAAACCGACGAGACGCTGTCCTACTGCCGCCCCGGCGTGAGTCAGGAAGTCGTGCGCAAACTGCGGCGCGGCGACTGGATCGTGCAGGCGCAAATCGACCTGCACGGCATGCGGCGCGATGAAGCGCGCGAGGCGCTGGCGGAGTTCATCCGCGAGTCGGTGAAGCGCGGCTTGCGGTGTTTGCGCGTGATTCACGGCAAGGGCCTGGGATCGATCGGCAAGGAACCCGTACTGAAGGGCAAAGTTCGCGCGTGGCTCGTGCAGAAGTCCGAGGTCATCGCGTTCTGTCAGGCGCGTCCGCATGACGGCGGCGCCGGCGCGGTGGTCGTGCTGTTGCAGCCGGGCGCACTGCCGGCTCACCCCAAAGCCTGACGGAGCCACGGTGATCCATCCGAGGCTGACGCTCGCGCTGACCATCATGGAGGCGCTGGCGATTTTCGCGTACGCCATTTCCGGTTTCATCGAAGCCAAAACCCGCCGGCTCGACGCCGTGGGCACGTTTCTGGTGGCGATCGCCACGGCCTTCGGCGGCGGCACGTTGCGCGACGTGCTGCTGGAGCGGCGGCCCTTCTACTGGGTCGAGCATCAGGATTATCTGATCGCGATCTTCGTGATGTCGCTGTTCGCGCCGACGCTCCTGAAAATGACCTCGCGGCTCTTTTCCGAGCGGGTTCTGCTGGTGGCGGACGCGATCGGGCTGGGGCTGTTCAGCATAGGAGGCACGTCGATCGCACACGATGCGCAAATGCCGTGGTTCACCTCGGTCATGATGGGCGTGCTGACGGGTGTTTTCGGCGGCGTGATCCGCGACGTGTTGTGCAACGAAGTGCCGCTGATCCTGCGCGACTCGCGGCCGTACGCCACGTGTGCGTTCGTTGGCTGCTGGCTGTATGTGCTGCTGGATTACATCGATTTCGACACGGTCTATAGCGTGCTGATCGCCACCGCCTTCATCCTGCTCGCACGGCTCGCGACATTCCGGTTCAATGTGCGCTTGCCGCATTGACCACATGAATCGCCAAACGGCGGCGCATCGCCCTCTGACAGACAACGCGCCGCCGGCTCATTCGAACTACTTGTTGGTCGCCAGCGCGCCCGCGCTCTTCGAGCCGCCGAATAGCGCGGTCAGGTAGGCCGAGTTGTTGTTCATGGTCGCCATCAACGTGTTCAGCGCGGTGAATTGGCTCTGATACTGCTTCGTCAATTGCGTGGCGTAGTCGCTCAGTTTGGTCTGCTGTGCAGTGACGCTCTTCAGGTCGGCGTTGAGCGCGTTGTTGCGCGTGTCGATGATGCCGCCCGTCCGCGTGAACTCGTCGATGCTCTTGTTCAATTTGGCGCCGACGCCGTCGGTCGAGTTGAACAGTGCGGCAACTTGCGCCGGGCTGGTGTTGAGCGCGGTCGTCAGTTTGGCGTTATCGACGACCAGCGTGCCGTCCGCGGGATCGCCCTTCAACGTGATGCCGATGTGCCCGAGGCTCACTACAGATGTGCCCTTACCCACGCCGCCGGCGACGATCGACGCCAGCGCATTCTTCACCGTCAGCAGCGTCGAGTCGCCAAGCAATGCACCGCCCGTCTTCGACGATTTGTCGTACGAGGACAGCTTGCTGATCGTGGTGACCACCGTGTTGTACAGGTTGGCGAAGTTCGTGATGGCCGTGTTCTGCGCGGTGGTATCGGGCGCGATCGTCAGCGTTTGCGGATTGCCGACCGACGCGGCCGACAGATTCAGCGTGACCCCGGCAATCGCATCCGTGACCGCGTTGTTGGCACTGCGCGCCGCGATTCCGCCAATGGTCAGCAACGCGTCCTGCGCCACTTCGCTCTGACGCCACGCATTGCCGGCATCCGACGACACGATCGTGGACGCTCCGCCGTTCGCGCCGGGTGTCGAGGTCACGCCGAGGCTCGACAGGCCCGCGTCGTTCTGCACGTTGCTGGTGGTCACGTTGATCGTGTTGGCCGAGCCGGTGGTGGCCGAGCGCAGCACGAGGTGCGCGCCGCCGGTGCCGGTCACGATCGTCGCCGTGACGCCCGGATTGCTGGACGCCTTGTTGATCGCGCTGGCGATGCCGCTCAACGTGTTGTTGGTGCTGTCGATGGAGACGTCCATCGACTTGCCGCCGACCGAGATCGTCAACGTGCCGGTGCCGAGTTGCGTCGTCGCGCCGAACGCCGCCGACGCCAGGCTCTGCGACGAGGCGATCTGCGTCACGTCGATCGCATAGCTGCCGGCCACCGCGCCGGGGCCCGCTTTCGGATCGAGGCCCTTGCCGCTCGCGGTGGCCGCGAAGGTGGACAACGTGGTCCCGTCCGACAGATTCTTGATCGCCGCCTGCAAGGCGGACAGCGCCGAAGTGAGCGCGCCGTACGCGGACAATGTCGTGTTGTCGCTGGTCTGCCTGGCCTGCAACGACGCCGCCTGACCCGCCGTTTTCGCGTTGACGAGCGCCGAGACCAAACTCGACACATCCATCGACGAATTGCCGGTCGAACCGCTGATAATGGATTGCGCTGCTTGCTGGACCTGGCTTTGCGCGTTGGCCGTCGCGCTATTCACCGAGGACGTGATGGTAGACATGTGAAGCTCCCCGTACGTCGAATTTTTCGTTATTCGTTGAGCGACGTCCCGGGCTGCTTCTGTTGCGCCATTGATCCGGTCACGTCGGCGTCTCTTACAAAGTTTTCAAATGTTACACCATCTTTCTTCATAGTTTTGTGACGTTTTAACGTAGCGAATGTTGGTAGAGCATGCGTCGTGGCTGTCGATTTGCGCGGCTCCTGCTCGTCGTGGGATAAGACGGTCGCTCCGGCCGTTCTCGTGCCACAGCAATCACCAACCCTCCAAGGTGACCGCGATGCCCCTGAAGCTCTACGCCCATCCCTTCTCGTCCTACTGCCAGAAAGCGTTGACCGCGCTCTACGAAAACGGCACGCCGTTCGAACTGCGCCTGCTGGCGCACGACGACCCGCAAGTCATGGCCGAATTCGCCGCGCTGTGGCCGATCAAGCGCTTTCCGGTGCTGGTCGACGGCGGCCGGACCGTGATGGAGGCGAGCATCATCATCGAATATCTGGGCCTGTACCACCCCGGCCCGGTGTCGCTGCTGCCGGCCGACGCCCGCGCCGCGCTGGAAGTGCGCAGCATGGATCGCTTCTTCGACAACTACATTTCGACGCCGCAGCAAAAGATCGTCTACGACAGCATGCGTCCCGAGGCGGAGCGCGACCCGCACGCCGTCGCCGATGCGCGCGCCATGCTCGACACCGCGTACGGCTGGCTGGACAAGGTGATGGCCGAACGCGAATGGGCCGCCGGCGACGCCTTCAGTCTCGCCGATTGCGGCGCCGCGCCGTTCCTGTTTTACGCCGACTGGACGCACGCCATCGGCCCGGCGTTCCCGCACGTGCGCGCCTACCGCAAGCGCCTGCTGGCGCGGCCGTCGTTTGCCCGCGCGGTGGACGAAGCGCGCCCGTATCGCGCGTACTTCCCACTTGGCGCGCCGGACCGCGATTAACGAACGGCTGCGCGCTCATGTCACGTAAAAAGACGAGCGCCCGCGCCACGTCGACCCTAACGGTTTGCGACAACAAATTTCCCAACCTATACACTTCACTTCGAAACCTACTTCCGCCAATCAACCTTAAGGCAAAACATGGACCGTTTCGAAGCCATGGAGATATTTACGCGTGTGGTCGAGGCGAACAGCTTCACCAAAGTATCCGAGTCGCTCGACCTGCCCCGCGCCAAAGTCAGCCGTACCATCCAGGCGCTGGAGGAACACGTCGGCGTGCGTCTGCTGAATCGTTCGACGCGCCAGGTCAGCGTCACCGAAGACGGCGCGCTGTTCTACGAGCGCTGCGTGCGCATCCTCGCAGAAGTCACCGACGCCGAATCGTCGCTGTCGAACAAGCGCGAAAATCCGGCCGGCACGATCCGCGTGGATACGTCCGGCACGTTGGCGCGCGCGCTGCTGCTGCCCGCGCTCGACGATTTCTACCGGCAATACCCCGAGATCGACGTACGGCTCGGCCTCGCCGACCGCAACATCGACTTGATTCAGGACGGCGTGGATTGCGTGATCCGCATGGGCACGCCGGAAGAGTCGAGTCTCGTCGCGCGGCGGATCGGCCAGGCGCGGATCGTCACGTGCGCGTCGCCGGCATATCTGGAGAAATACGGCGAGCCGACCACGCTCGAAGAATTGAGCGAGCACCGCGCGGTCAACTACGTGTCGGCGCGCACCGGTCGGACGTTCCCGTTCGAATACCAAGTGGATGGCGAGATCGCCAAAGTATCGCTGAAGAGCGTACTCGCGGTGAACGACGGCTCGGTCTATATCGGTGCGGCCGCGCTCGGGCACGGCATCATTCAGCCGTCGCGCTTCATGGTCGCCGACCTGATCGCGCAAGGCGCGCTGAAGGAAATCCTCACCGGCTACACGAGCCCCGGCACGCCGCTCTCGGTGCTCTACGCGCATCGCCGCAATCTGAGTTCGCGGCTGCGTGCTTTCATTGAGTGGGTGACCGAACTGGCGCGCAACAATCCGGATCTGCGCATTGCCGAGCAGTAAAACGAAGCGCGCAAAACTAAAAAACCCCATGCGTTGTGAAACGCATGGGGTTTTCTTTTCTATTGCAGCAAAACTTCGCGATCAGGCAATCCGCTCTTCATTCGACGGATCGAACAGCACCGCCTTCGACGTATCGAACAACAGCGTCGTGTTCGCCAGCGGCTGCGGATTCGACGCCGGGTGCACACGGCTCACGATGCGCTTGCCGTTGACCTGCGCGAATACCAGCGTGTCCGGACCGGTCGGCTCGATCACGTCGACTTTCACTTCGATCGGCTGCAGTTTCGCGTTGTCGCCATGCGCGCCGCGCGCGTCGGTGATGCGCTCCGGACGCAGGCCGAGAATCACTTCACGGCCGACATGCGATTTCACCTTCGCCGAGTCGAACGGCAAATTCACCGCCGTGCGTGCGACACCCGTATCCAGTTCGAGCGCGACGCCCGCGCCCTGCTCGACCAGCTTGCCCTGGATGAAGTTCATCGGCGGCGCGCCGATGAAGCCGGCCACGAACAGGTTCGACGGCGAGTCGTAGATTTCCTGCGGCGCGCCGAACTGCTGCACGATGCCGTCTTTCATGACCGCGATGCGGTCGCCGAGCGTCATCGCTTCGATCTGATCGTGCGTCACGTAGACGATCGTCGTGCCGAGGCGTTGATGCAGCAGCTTGATTTCCGAACGCATCTCGATACGCAGCTTCGCGTCGAGGTTCGACAGCGGTTCGTCGAACAGAAACATGACCGGATCGCGCGCCAGAGCACGGCCCATGGCCACACGCTGACGCTGGCCGCCGGACAGCTGACCGGGCTTGCGGTCGAGCAGGTGCGTGATCTGCAGCGTGTTCGACACGCGGTCGACGATCTGTGTCTGCTCGTTCTTCGGCACCTTGCGGATGTTCAGGCCGAACGAGATGTTCTCGCGCACCGTCATGGACGGATACAGCGCATACGACTGGAACACCATCGCGATATCGCGATCTTTCGGCGACAGGTTGTTCACCGTCTTGCCGTCGATCTGGATCTCGCCCTTGGTCACGGTTTCGAGGCCGGCAATCATGTTGAGCAGCGTCGACTTGCCGCAGCCCGAACCGCCGACCAGAATCAGGAACTGGCCGTCTTCGATGTCGATGTTGACACCCTTCAGGACCGGCACCCCGTTCGGGTAAGTCTTGTACACGTCACGGATGGAAAGGCTTGCCATGCTGTGAATCCTCTTTGTCTCTGGTACTGCTTGAAAACGTCTTCGGGTGACGGCGGCGCTTCATGAAGCGCCGCCGCGCTCGGATGGTTTAGCGTGGCGTTTAGCCCTTCACCGCGCCGGCCGTCAGACCGCGCACGAAATAGCGTCCGGCGATGATGTACACCAGCAGCGTGGGCAACGCGGCGATGATCGCGCCGGCCATATCCACGTTGTATTCCTTCACGCCGGTCGAGGTGTTCACGAGGTTGTTCAGCGCCACCGTGATCGGCATCGAATCGACGCCGGAGAACACGATACCGAACAGGAAGTCATTCCAGATCTGCGTGAATTGCCAGATCAGGCACACCATGAAAATCGGCAGCGAGACCGGCAGCAGAATCTTCGTGAAGATCGTGAAGAAACCCGCGCCGTCGATACGCGCCGCCTTCACGAGTTCAGCCGGAATGCTCACGTAGAAGTTGCGGAAGAACATCGTGGTGAAAGCAATACCGTAGATCACGTGCACCACCACCAGGCCGGTGGTCGTGTTCGACAGGCCGAGGAAGCCTTCAAAGCGCGCCATCGGCAGCAGGATCGCCTGGAACGGAATGAAGCAGCCGACCAGGATCATCGTGAAGATCGGATCCGCGCCACGGAAACGCCAGTGCGTGAGCACATAGCCGTTGAACGCGCCGATGATCGACGAAATCAGCACGGCGGGAATCACCATCCGCACCGAGTTCATGAAGAACGGCTGCATACCGTCGCAACGCACGCCCGTGCAGGCGCCGCTCCATGCCTTGATCCACGGGTCGATGGTCCAGTGGGTAGGCGGCGTGAGCAGGTTGCCCGTGCGCAGTTGATCGATGTCCTTGAACGACGTGGACAGCATCACGTACAGCGGGAACAGGAAATACAGGGCGAACAGAAACAAGGCCGCATAAATGACGGCACGGCTGATCGTCATCTTAGGCTGCATTGCGGGTGCTCCTCGATTCCAGATACATCAGCGGCACGAGCACGGCCACGACGGTGGCGAGCATCATCATCGACGATGCCGCGCCGACGCCCAGCTGCCCGCGATTGAACGAAAACGTGTACATGAAAATAGCCGGCAGCGACGAAGACGTGCCCGGACCACCCGCGGTCAACGCAACGACCAGGTCGAAGGTCTTGATCGTGATGTGGCAGAGAATCAGCAGCACCGAGAAGAACACCGGGCGCATGCTCGGAATCACGATCTTGCGATAGATGGTGGGCAAGCCCGCGCCGTCCATCTGCGCGGCCTTGAAGATTTCACCGTCCACGCCGCGCAAGCCCGCGAGGAACAGCGCCATCACGAAGCCGGTGGATTGCCAGACGGCCGCGATCACCACGCAGAAAATCGCCTTGTCCGGGTCGCCCAGCCAACTGAACGAGAAGCTCGTCCAGCCCCAGTCGTGGAACACTTTCTCAAGGCCGATGCTCGGCGTCATGATCCATTGCCACGCCGTACCAGTCACGATGAACGAGAGCGCCATCGGGTACAGGAACACGGCGCGCAGCGCGCCTTCGTTGCGGATCTGCTGATCGAGCAGGATCGCGAGGAACAAACCGAGACCGATACAGATACCGATGAACGGGATGCCGAACCAGCCGAGGTTGGCAGCCGACGTCCAGAACACATCGTTATCGAACAGCTCGCGATAACGATCGAGACCGACAAATTCATAACGTGGCATCAATCGCGAATTGGACAGCGACAGATAGCCGGTAATGGCGATAAAACCATACACGAAGATCAGGCTGATCACGACGCTGGGTGCGAGCACCAGCTTCGGAATCCAGCGATCGGCAAGGGCCGCCATCGGCGACGTGCGGCGGGTCACGGTGGCCGTTTTCCCGTTTCCGCTGATAGAAGCAGTCACTACTCGACTCCTGCTGAAACTGTGCCGCCGGAACCTTCACGCTGAAAAAACGCGAGGCCGTAACGACATAGGTGTGACTCTATGAAACCAGGGTGAAGCCGCCTGCCATGCAACGAGTAAAACCCCGGCAATCAGCGACACGAAGGGCGCGCCCCACGCCCGTTGCTGAACCGCCGGGCGCGCCGCTTCGTTTGACGCAACTTACTTGGTCTTCGCTGCCTTCGCGAGCGCGGCAACTGCGCTCTTCGAATCCTGCTGCGAGTTCATGAACTTCGTGACCACGTCCGAGATCGCGCCGGCTGCTGCATCCGGTTGCGCCATGCCGTGTGCCAGCGAAGGCACATAGCCGCCCGACTTGATCGCCACTTGTTCATCCGCGTACGACTTCTTCGCGCAGTCGTCGAACTTGGCCATCGACACGCCCAGACGAACCGGGATGGACCCCTTGTTCAGGCTGAACTGTTCCTGGAACTCCGGCGACATGATCGTCTTCGCCAGCGCGAGCTGACCCGGCGTGGCCGCCTTCTGGCCTTTCTGCTGGAAGAACACGAACGAGTCGACGTTGAACGTGTAGGACTTTTCGGTGCCCGGCACAGCGGCGCAGATGTAGTCCGAGCCCGACTTCTTGCCGGCGTTGGCGAATTCGCCCTTCGCCCAGTCGCCCATGAACTGCATGCCGGCCTTGCCGTTGATGACCATGGCCGTTGCCAGGTTCCAGTCACGACCCGTGCGGCCCGCGTCGAAGTAACCCTGGATCTTGCGGACCGTGTCGAACACGCCGACCATCTTGTCCGAAGTCAGCGTCTTCTCGTCGAGGTCGACCAGCGCCTTCTTGTAGAAGTCCGCGCCTTGCGACAGCACGACGTCTTCCCACAGCGTCAGGTCTTGCCACGGCTGGCCGCCCATCGCGATCGGCTGGATGCCCGCGGCCTTCATCTTGTCGGCCACCGCGAAGAACTCAGGCCACGTGGTCGGCGCCTTGCCGCCCGCCTTGTCCAACGCGGCCTTGTTGATGTACAGCCAGTTCACGCGGTGCACCGAGAACGGCGCGGCAACGTAGTGACCGTCCGCGTGCATGATCTTGTCGATTTCCGGCGGCAGGTTCTTCTTCCAGTCGCCAGCGGCCGCGTCGATCGGCACCAGCACGCCTTGCGACGCCCAGTCCTGGATCAGCGGACCTTTGATCTGCGCAGCGCTCGGTGCGTTGCCCGAGATGACCTGCGTCTTGAGTGCCGTCATGGCAGCCGCGCCGGCGCCACCCGCAACCGCGAAGTCCTTCCACGTGTAACCCTGCTTCGTCATGTCGTCCTTGAGGACGCCGACGGCTTTCGATTCGCCGCCCGAGGTCCACCAGTGCAACACTTCGATCGACTCGGCGGCTTGCACGGCCGAGACGCCACACATCAGACCTGCGGCGCACAAAGCGCCCATGATCGCGCGAAATTTCATTGCTTATCTCCTCCAGACACCTGAACAAAAAACAAATGGCCCCTGATGTCGCCAGGGTGCTGTGGTTGGTTCAAACAGGCAAAACACTGGGCGATCGAGCACGGTCGGGCGCATGCGCGAGGCATGTGCCGGCGGACCAATGTCCGGCCGCTGGAAGCTCAAGAGATGAGTGGTTCGGGATGCAACTGACTGTCTCCTCTTTTGATTTTTGCCTGCCCGCGTTTCGCGCGGCAGACTCGAGGTGCCTTGCACGTCAACCTGGTGCCGACCATTACGGAAAGCCGCTCAACTCCCCGGCTTTCCGTAAAGGCCGCCGGGGCATGCTGGCACGTGCCGACACGCAATGTCCGTTAACATGCAGGGGACGCCTGCCGATTCGGGAAAACGCGCATCTTGACGCTTAGCGCACGCTTTTTTCATCGAATTAGCGCTACCTCTTGATTTGGATTGTAGTTAAACTACAATTCAGTGTCAAAAAATATTTTATCGGACTACGGTCGCGCTTTCGCTCACCTTCCGCGGCCCCAGGACATCGACGGAGACTCATGCAAACCGATTCAAGCTTCACCTTCGTTCTCTTCGGCGGCACCGGCGATCTGTCGATGCGCAAGATCCTGCCCGCACTGTTTGAAGCGCACCGTGCAGGCGGCATGCTGGCCGACAGCGGCAAGATCGTCGCGGTGGCGCGGCATGCAACTGATCGCGGCGAGTACATCCAGTGGGTAAATGAGCACGTCAAACCGCATGTGTCGAAGAACGGTGTGGATGAAGCGGCATGGGCGAGCTTTCTGGAGCGCATCGAGTTCGTGAACATCGACCTCGGCAAAGCGGAAGACTTCGTGCATTTGCGCGACGCCATCCAGGACTTGCCTGGTATCCGCGTGTTCTATCTGGCAACGGGCCCGTCGCTTTTCGTGCCGATCTGCCATGCGCTGGCATCGGTCGGGCTGAACGCGAATTCGCGCATCGTGCTGGAAAAGCCGCTCGGCTACGACCTCAAGTCGTCGAATGCAATTAACGATGCGGTCGGCGAAATCTTCGCTGAGGAACAGATCTATCGGATCGACCACTACCTCGGTAAAGAGCCGGTGCAGAACCTGCTGGCGCTGCGCTTCGGCAATGCCCTGTTCGAACCGCTGTGGCGGCGCGAGTGGGTCGAGAGCATTCAGATCACGATTGCCGAGGAACTCGGCGTGGAAGCGCGCGGCGACTTCTACGACAATACCGGCGCATTGCGCGACATGGTGCAGAACCATTTGCTGCAACTGCTTTCCATCGTTGCGATGGAACCGCCGCACTCCATGGATTCGGATTCGGTGCGTGACGAAAAGCTGCGCGTGCTGCGTGCTTTGAAGCCCATCGATCCGCGCGATATCGGCAAGGTTGCCGTGCGCGGGCAGTATCATGCGGGCGTGATCCGCGGCACTGCGGTGCCGGCGTACGCAACGGAGCCAGGCGTGAAGCCTGATAGCGCGACCGAAACCTTCGTTGCGCTGAAGGTCGAGATCGAAAACTGGCGTTGGGCCGGCGTGCCGTTTTTCCTGCGCACCGGTAAGCGTCTCGCGGATCGCGTCGCCGAGATCGTGGTGAACTTTCGTGCGGTGCCGCATTCGGCGCTCGGCGCTTCCGCCTTGCGCGCCGGCGCGAATCGTCTGGTGATCCGCCTGCAGCCGAATGAAACCATTCGCCTCTACTGTCTCGCGAAGCAACCCGGCGAAGGCATGAACCTCGCGAGCGTCCACCTCGACCTCGCGTTCGACCAGTTCTTCCGCGAAGGACAGATGGAGGCGTATCAGCGGTTGCTGCTCGACGTCATCAACGGCCGGCTCGCGCTGTTTGTGCGGCGCGACGAGCAGGAAGCCGCATGGCGCTGGGTCGAACCGATCCTGAACGAATGGAAGGCGTCGAACAAGCCGCCCAAACCGTACGCATCGGGCACGTGGGGACCGGCTGCATCGAGCGCGATGCTCGCGCAGCACGGCACCTGCTGGCTCGAAGAAGAGAATTGAATCACGGCGGCACGTCGTATTGAATGGAATATGACGTGGCGCCCGTAAGACCCACCGACGAACTGAACGGAATGGCGCCGGTATCACGAGGGCGCCTGCAGGTCATCCATCTTGCAGGCATCGCGTAAGAGCAGTACGGCAGATTCCGCAGATCACACAAAAAAGCAGCACGGAGGAGAAGTGATCGAGCTTCACGCTTTCGACGATCAACGCGCCCAATCCGACGCGTTGGCGAAAGCGGTCGGCGACGCGTTACATGCGTCGCTCGCCGCACAGGCCGCCGGTTCCACCGCCGCGCGCCCCGCAATGCTTGCAGTGTCCGGCGGCAGCAGTCCGCGCCCGTTCCTGCAGACGTTGTCCACGCAGACCTTCGACTGGGCGCGCATTGCCGTGACGCTGGTCGACGACCGCTGGGTGCCGGAGACGGATAGCGCGAGCAACTCGCAGCTGGTGCACGCCACGCTGTTGCAGAACGCCGCGAAGGATGCGACCTTCTGGCCGCTCGTGGACACCACGCAAGATCTCAACGCGCATGTCGCCGCGCTGAACGCCGACGCGCGTTTTAGCAACGTGCCCGACGTCGCGATTCTCGGCATGGGTGAAGACGGCCACACCGCGTCGATCTTCGCCGACTCGCCCGAATGGGATCATGCGATCACCACCACCGAACGCTTCGTCGCCGTGCATCCCGGCAGCGCGCCGCACGCGCGCGTGAGCTGGTCGATGTCCGCGTTGAAAGAAGTCAAGCATCTGTTCTTGCTGATCGCAGGACCGCGCAAGATGGACGTGCTCAATGCCGCGTCCGCTTCGCTACAAAAAAATGCCATCTCGCAGTTGGCAAACGACAAGGGAGTGAGACTCGATGTCTACTGGTGTGCAAACTAAGGCTGTTCCGGGCGCGGGCCAGCACGCCGATGGACCGAGGCTGCTGGCCGACATCGGCGGCACCAATGCGCGCTTCGCGCTGGAGACGAGCCCGGGCGAAATCGGCTCGGTGAAGGTCTATCCGTGCGCGGACTATCCGGGCGTTGCCGAAGTCATCAAGAAGTATCTGAAGGACACGAAGATCGGCCGCGTGAATCATGCGGCGATTGCGATTGCAAACCCGGTCGATGGCGATCAGGTGAGCATGACGAATCACGACTGGAGCTTTTCGATCGAGGCCACGCGGCGCGCGCTGGGTTTCGACACGCTGCTGGTGGTGAATGACTTTACCGCGCTGGCGATGGCGCTGCCCGGCTTGACCGATGCGCAGCGCGTGCAGGTGGGTGCCGGCGCACGCCGGCCGAATAGTGTGATTGGTTTGCTCGGTCCGGGCACCGGCATGGGCGTGTCCGGTTTGATTCCCGCTGATGATCGTTGGATCGCGCTCGGTAGCGAAGGGGGTCATGCCACTTTTGCGCCGGCCGACGAACGCGAAGATATCGTGTTGCAGTACGCGCGCAAGAAGTGGTCGCATGTGTCGTTTGAGCGCGTGGCGGCGGGGCCGGGTATCGAAGTGATCTATCGCGCGCTTGCGGGTCGCGACAAGAAGCGTGTGGCGGCGAATGTCGACACGATCGAGATCGTCAAGCGCGCGCTGGAAGGCGAGCCGCTGGCGGCCGAATCCGTCGATGTGTTCTGCGGCATTCTCGGCACGTTCGCGGGCAATATTGCGGTGACGCTTGGGGCGTTGGGCGGGATCTATATCGGCGGTGGTGTCGTGCCGCGGCTTGGCGAGTTCTTTTCACGTTCGTCGTTTCGTAAGCGCTTCGAGGCTAAAGGCCGGTTCGAGGCTTATCTGCAGAATGTGCCGACGTATGTGATTACCGCTGAATATCCAGCGTTTCTCGGTGTGTCGGCGATTCTTGCCGAGCAATTGTCGAATCGCGCGGGTGGCAGTTCATCGGCGGTGTTCGAGCGGATTCGGCAGATGCGCGATGCGTTGACGCCCGCCGAGCGACGTGTTGCCGATCTTGCGCTGAATCATCCGCGGTCCATTATCAATGATCCGATTGTCGATATCGCACGCAAAGCCGATGTGAGTCAGCCGACGGTGATCCGGTTTTGTCGTTCGCTCGGTTGCCAGGGGTTGTCGGATTTCAAGCTGAAGCTGGCGACTGGTTTGACGGGCACTATTCCTGTTAGCCATAGCCAGGTGCATCTTGGCGATACGGCGACGGACTTCGGCGCGAAAGTGCTCGATAACACCGTGTCGGCGATTTTGCAGTTGCGCGAGCATCTGAATTTCGAACAGGTCGAACGGGCTATCGATCTTTTGAACGGCGCGCGGCGGATCGAGTTTTATGGGCTCGGGAATTCGAATATCGTCGCGCAGGATGCGCATTACAAGTTCTTCCGGTTTGGGATTCCTACGATTGCCTACGGCGATTTGTATATGCAGGCGGCGTCTGCTGCTTTGCTTGGGAAAGGGGATGTGATCGTCGCTGTGTCGAAGTCAGGGCGTGCGCCTGAGTTGCTGCGGGTGCTTGATGTGGCTATGCAGGCTGGGGCTAAGGTGATTGCTATTACTTCTAGCAATACGCCGTTGGCTAAGCGGGCTACTGTGGCGCTTGAGACTGATCATATTGAAATTCGTGAGTCGCAGTTGTCTATGATTTCGCGGATTCTGCATCTGGTTATGATTGATATTCTGGCTGTGGGGGTCGCTATTCGGCGCGCTGTGCCTAGTGCTGATGTGGCGGAGACTGTTGCCAAGGCCAGGCAAGGGGCTGATGATGATGCTAGCGCTGTGCTCGATTGGTTGAGTCATGGGGCGGCTTCTTCGGCTCGGGATTGAGGTTTGAGGTTTGAGGTTGTTGGCTGCGCCGCAGTGGTTGGTTTTGTGGTGTTGGCCTTTCCTTTCTTTGTGGTCTATTAGCGTTGCCCCTGTGCGGGGCGGCACCTACTTCTCTTTGCCGCCGCAAAGAGAAGTAGGCAAGAGAAAGCGGCTCACACCGCTAATTCTTAAGCGGGTCCCCCGCGCAGCCACGGTAGTGGCGCATCTGGAATCCGTGTTCTCGCACATTCCGCGTAAGTGACACAGCAGTCATTCTTCCGGCGGCGCTGCGCGCGCCGTTGCGGTCCTTCTTCCCGTTGTCATTGATTCTTGGGTACGACACGATGGTTTGCGTCGTGCCCAGCGTGAATGCAATCGACGAACCATTGTGCGAACAAAAGTCGTTTTCATCTTGAGCCCTGGATGACTTGCAAAGGCTGTTTTGAAAGCGCAATAGCGTCGAAATAGACCACTCAAAGCTTAAGGAAAACTTAAGCACTCCCACGATCTTCAATGAATCTTTTGAGGCAGACATAAGGCTCACCGGCCGTCAGCCAATCGAAGGCAATGATTCATCTGGACGACTTAATTTAACTTCACATTCACGGACTATTACTAAAAGTTTCCCCATCACTTTTAAAGGAGAAGGACGTGAAGACGATCAGGAGATGGCAGCGTGCGCAGAGCGTTATCGCAGGTGGTGTCGCAATGCTCGCCGCGCTGCATGCGGCAACGGCGCTGGCGGGTGACGCCGACGACCACTCGCGCGAGCACGAAGCAGTCAAGCATGTGCTGTTGATCAGCTTCGACGGGTTGCATGAGCAGGACGTCGCGCGCTGCATCGGTTCGAATTCATGTCCGAATCTGGCATTGCTGGCGAAGTCGGGTACGAACTACACGAATGCGCATACGCCAGGCCTGTCCGATTCATTTCCTGGTTTGGCTGCATTGGTGACGGGCGGCTCGCCGAAGTCGGCCGGTCTGTTCTACGACGTATCTTATGATCGAACGCTCTACGCCCCTTCCGATACGGGCTGCACGGGCAAACAAGGCTGGAACGTCATATTCGACGAAACAACCGGCGTCGATGGGGAAAATGGCGGCGCGCTGACGCATCTCAACGGCGGCGGCGCTTTTAACCCGCAGGCTATCCCTCACGCACTGGTCAACGGCGTGTGCCAGCCGGTCTATCCGCACAACTACATCAAGACCAACACCGTCTTCGAAGTCATCAAAGAGAACAAACGGGACGCGCGCACCGCCTGGGCCGACAAGCATGCGTGGGGCTACGATTGGCTGAACGGGCCATCCGGTATTGGTGTAGACGATCTATCGCGCACGGAAATCAATTCGATCGATCCTGCGACTAACACCAATTACACCGACATCTACACGCACACGGAAAAATTCGACAACTTGCATGTCCAGTCGCTGATCGCCGAGATCGACGGCAGGGACTCCACCGGACAGTCGCGCGCCGATGTCCCCACGCTGTTCGGCACCAACTTCCAGACGCTGAGCGTAGCCCAGAAGGCCACGGTCGCGACGGGCGGCGGCTATCTGGATGCGAGTTTCACGCCGGGCCCGCAGGTCGCCGCCGCGATTGCCTATCTGGATGACGCGTTAGGCCGTATCGTTGCTGAACTCAAGCAGCGCGGGCTTTATTCGTCCACCGCGATCATTGTCACGGCCAAGCATGGCCAGTCGCCGACCGACCACTCGAAGCTGGTGAAGAACGGCGACACGCTCACGAAACTGCTGGAAGCCAACAACTATCTGGACCCGAATGGCAACTTCGGCCAGAACGCGACCAAGAGCGGCAATCTGAACGACGGCACTGGCCTCGTGGATACCGGCATGGTTCAAACGGACGACGTCGGGCTAATCTGGCTGCGTGACCAAAGTCAGTTGCCCGCAGTCGTCAAGACGCTGAAGGGGAACCTCAGTTGCAACGCGCCGGGCATCTGCGCCGACGGTCCGCAGGCGTACATTCTGTACGGACCGCAACTTGCCGCGCGCTTCGGCGATCCGGCGCGCGGCCGCACGCCCGATATCATCGTGCAGCCGAATCCGGGGGTCATCTATACGTCGAGCACGTCGAAAGACGAAGAGCATGGCGGCAACGCGCCGGACGACAGCCATCTGGGTCTCGTGGTCTCCGTGCCGGGTGCTCGTCGAACGGGACAAACCGTCGACGAACCGGTGCTGACCACTCAGGTCGCGCCGACTATCCTGCGCCTGCTCGATCTCAGACCTGAACTGCTGCATTCGGTTGCCATCGAAGGAACCCGTGCGCTGCCCGGCTTCGAGCGCGACCGCTTCTAGACTCGCGGGAACGTCCACCGCGGCAGCCCAAGCATGCTCACTTGCGCGACGCAGCCGTTCTGACATCGATGAACGGACGGTTGCGTCGCCGGCATAGTCCGGCGACAGCCGGCGGCACAGAGCAATCGCGGACGGCGGAGAAATCAGGAAAGGTGCGCGATGAGTTATCGCCTGGTCTCTGCCTGACGCAAGTCCGCATTCGAGCCAAGAGCCTTGGTTAGTGTGCCGTCGCGGTGCGGCGCGCCTTTATGTTGAACCGCGTTCGCTTATCCTGCGTCATCCCTGCAGGGCCGACACTTTCGCGGCTATCCGCCGCTGTCCGCGCGGCCTTTGCCAGAAGGTCCGCGGCGTGGCGCGCCGTGATGCGGCTCTGTGGAATTCCCTTCGCATCGAGTGCGATGACCTGGTATAAGTCACGGTCAATCTCGACTTCGCGTTGGTAGTCCTCGACGGTGTCAAACAGCAGTTCCAGCAATTTCCTCTGCCGGTGTCTTTCCTCTCGCGTCACAGCTGGACTCCTAACTATTGAAGCCGCGAGTGTGAGCAACTTGTCCAGTTGGCTTAGCTGCCGTTCAAGCAGTCCAAAGGCCGATAAGGCGAGCTTTTCGTATTGAAGCGCGTCAACGGGTGGGCGCGACGTGATGCGTGAATGCTTGGTGGATTTATTCATGGCGCGATCTCCCTGAAACGTATTCGATCGCCCACACACGCGCTTACGCGGTGGTGAGCGGGCACAGTGACAAGGTTGACAGACTGGCCCAAACCAAACCAGCAGACCCAAAAGGTCTCCCCATCACGGCCCGCCCATTGCAAATGGACGCGCAGAAACAGACGCACAGACTTGCCCGGGCAAGCGTGCGGGTTTGGGTGCAGGCTGTCAAACCTGACCGTCCTTGAACGACGGCGAATTGAGTTTAAACGTCTTGCTTCACGAGTGATCACCCGCACGAGCAAAAAGCCGCGCACCCGCAAGATTTCTGAAATTTCCCAACCACGCTCACGAACGAAGTACTACGACGCAGCAGAAACGCCGGGAGAAAACGAAGCAATTGTTTGAAGAACAACCGCGACGGCGCGCGCAGCGCCGCCGGAAGAATGAGCGCCTTGTCACGAAAGCGGAATGTGCGAGAACACAGATTCCAGATGCGCCACTACCGTGGCTGCGCGGGGGACCCGCTTAAAAATTAGCGGTGTGAGCCGTTTTCTCTTGCTTACTTCTCTTTGCGGCGGCAAAGAGAAGTAAGTGCCGCCCCGCACAGGGGCAACGCTAATAGACCACAAACAATTCAAGGAAAGGCCAACACCAAAAAGCCCACACCCAAAAAAGCGATAATAGAACCCCCGAAGCGCCGCAGGCAAAAGCAAACCCCGATGATCATCCGCCCCCACGTCCACTGGTTCCGCATGCTGCTAGCCTGGCGGGGCTCCGTCCTCCCGCAATTGCTACCGCGCCTTGCGCTGATCTTCTGCATTTCGATAGTCGCAGTGGCGGCGCACGACCACCTCCTCCCGATCTCGCTAAACCTGAACACGACAGCGCCCTTCTCGCTGATAGGCATAGCGCTAGCGGTATTCCTGGGTTTCAGAAACAACGCCAGCTACGACCGCTGGTGGGAAGCCCGCAAGCTATGGGGTCAACTGCTGAACGAATCACGCTCCCTCATCCGCCAGGCGCTCACCCTCCCAACAAAACAGCTGCAAAAAGAAGACCTGAAAGAATTCACAGCAGCACTCAGCGCCCTCCCGCACGCACTGCGCCACCAACTCCGCAAGAGCGATCCAACCGAAGACCTCGCCGAACGCCTGCCGCCCGCCCTCTTCGCCCGCGTCATAGCGTCGCGGTACAAACCGGCAACCCTGCTGCTTTCCCTCGGCGAATGGGTACAACGCCAGGCCAAAACAGGCGCAATCGACCCAATGGCCGTCATCGCCTTCGATAGAAATCTGAATGGAATCTCGGATGTAATCGGCGGATGCGAGCGCATCGTTTCGACGCCGCTGCCGTTTGCCTATTCGGTGATGATTCACCGCACGGTGTATTTCTTCTGCGCGTCGCTGCCATTCGGACTGGTGGACAGCATTGGCATTTTCACGCCCGTCTTCGCGGTCTTCGTGGCGTACACGTTCATGGCGCACGAAGCCATTGCATCGCAAATCGAAGAGCCTTTCGGCATCGACGACAACGACCTCGCGCTCAACACGATGTCCCTGGCAATCGAAGACGCCATGCGCGACCTGCTCGGCGAACCCGCCATCAAGTTGCCAAGCCCGGAAGCCGAAGGCTACATGCTCGATTGAGCCCGCTTCGACTAAAGCGCATCGCCGGCCGCTCAACGCTCAGCTATTGCCAACCGTTTCCGACAAACGCTTGAGCGTCGCCACCCGCGCGCCGATGATATCGATACGGCCGCGCTCATCGACCACCGGCGTCGTAGCGTTCAGATACGCGGTCCACGCTTTCTGTGCGCGCGTCAATGTCGGACGCGCGCGCACCGGCATCTTCGACTGCAGACGTCGGTAGTAGCGATTCAGATCGAACATCGCATGTTCGCACTGTGCGTCCGCACTGCATGCCCGCACCCGGCGCGGTGGATCGCCACCGGCGGCCGCCTTCGCCACCGCGCTGCGCAACGCGAGCGCGCGGTCCCGCACCGGTTGCAATTGCATATCGGCTTCGGCGAGCACGTACATCGAACCGTGTGTCGTGGCGAACACCGCCGCGAGCAACTGCTTCTCGGCGTCGCGTGACGCCTGCCAGCTCGCCTGGCTCTTGTCCCACTGCTTGCGCTGCGCGGGCGGCAATTTCTGCTGAAGCTGCTGCCACGCGTTATCGAGCGCGGTCTTCCAGCCGATCCGCGCGTTGTCCATGCATTGCACTTGCCCCGTCGTCGACGACATGTCGCTGCGCGCCAGGCACGTACGCATCGATGCATCGATCGGATCGGCGGCGGCGACTTCGGCATGCGCCGGCAACGACACCGCGCCGAACGCCGCCGAAGCCAGCGCCAACGCGCCGAACGCGCGCCGCGCGCCGCGACCGCTGGCGCCGGCCGCCAACAGGGACGTCACGCGCAACATCATCAGCCGCGAACGCAATCGACGAAGTACTCGATGCGCCCATTGATCGTTTCGCCGACGAGCCCATGGATATCCGTGTGGAAACCCGGGAAGCGCTCGTTGAATTCGCGCGCGAAACGCAGATAGTTGACGATGGTCTTGTTGAAGCGCTCGCCCGGAATCAGCAGCGGAATGCCCGGCGGATACGGCGTCAACAGGATCGACGTGACACGGCCTTCGAGCTCGTCGATAGGCACGCGGTCGATCTCGCGGTGCGCGAGCTTGGCGAACGCATCCGACGGCTTCATGGCCGGTTCCATGCTCGACAGATACATCTCGGTGGTCAAACGCGCGATGTCGTTCGCACGGTAGACGCTATGAATCTGCTGACACAGGTCGCGCAGGCCGACGCGCTCATACATCGGATGATGCGAGACGAACTCGGGCAACACGCGCCACAACGGCTGGTTGTTATCGTAATCGTCCTTGAACTGCTGGAGTTCGGTGACCATCGAATTCCAGCGGCCCTTGGTGATGCCGATCGTGAACATGATGAAGAACGAATACAGCCCGGTCTTCTCGACGATGATGCCGTGTTCCGCCAGATACTTCGTGACGATCGCAGCCGGAATGCCGGTCTCGCCGAAGCCGCCGTCCATGTCCAGGCCCGGCGTGACGATGGTCGCCTTGATCGGGTCGAGCATGTTGAAGTTTTCGGCGAGCGGGCCGAAGCCGTGCCACTTGTCGTTCGGGCGCAGCATCCAGTCTTCGCGCGAGCCGATACCCTCTTCGGCGAACTGGTCCGGGCCCCACACCTTGAAGAACCAGTCGTCGCCGTATTCGGCATCGACCTTGATCATGGCGCGGCGGAAATCGAGCGCTTCGGCAATCGATTCTTCCACCAGCGCGGGGCCGCCCGGCGCTTCCATCATGGCCGCGGCCACATCGCACGAGGCAATGATCGCGTACTGCGGGCTGGTCGACGTGTGCATCAGATACGCCTCATTGAAGCGATGCTTGTCGAAGCGGCTGTTCTTCGAATCCTGCACGACGATCTGCGAAGCCTGCGAAATGCCGGCCAGCAGTTTGTGCGTGGAGTGCGTGGCGAACACCATCGCGCCGATCCGCGGACGGCCCGCGCCGATCGCGTGCATGTCCTGATAGAACTCGTGGAACTCGGCGTGCGGCAGCCAGGCTTCGTCGAAGTGCAGCGTGTCGAGCCAGTCGCCCAGCATCTCCTTGATCATCTCGACGTTGTAGATCACGCCGTCGTACGTGCTCTGCGTGATGGTCAGAATGCGCGGCTTGAGGTTCGGATTCTTCGCAAGCGCTTCGCGGGCAAACGGGTTCGCCAGGATCTTCTTCTTGATGTTCTCGGGTTCGAATTCGCTGCGCGGAATCGGACCGATGATGCCGAAGTTGTTGCGCGTGGGCGTGAGGAACACCGGAATCGCGCCGGTCATAGTGATCGCGTGCAGAATCGACTTGTGGCAGTTGCGGTCCACCAGCACGATGTCGCCCGGCGCCACTGTGCCGTGCCAGACGATCTTGTTCGACGTGGAAGTGCCGTTGGTCACGAAGAACACGTGGTCGGCGCTAAAGATGCGCGCGGCGTTGCGTTCCGAAGCCGCCACCGGACCCGTGTGATCGAGCAATTGGCCGAGCTCGTCGACGGCATTGCACACGTCCGCGCGCAGCATGTTCTCGCCGAAGAACTGATGGAACATCTGGCCAAGCGGGCTCTTCAAAAACGCCACGCCGCCCGAGTGTCCTGGGCAGTGCCACGAGTACGAGCCTTCATCCGCGTACTGCACCAGTTCCTTGAAGAACGGCGGCGCGAGCGAATCCAGATACACCTTGGTCTCGCGGATGATATGGCGCGCCACGAACTCCGGCGTGTCCTCGAACATGTGGATGAAGCCGTGCAGTTCGCGCAGGATGTCGTTCGGCAAGTGGCGCGACGTACGCGTTTCGCCATACAGGAAGATCGGAATGTCGGCATTGCGGCGGCGCACTTCCGTCACGAACGCGCGCAGCGCGACGATCGCGGCCGCGAGTTCCGGCGTTTCGCCTTCCACCACCACGTTATCGACGTAGGGCAGCAACTCGTCGTCGTCGATCGAGAGGATGAAGCACGAGGCGCGGCTCGACTGTTGCGCGAACGAGGTCAGATCGCCGTAGCTCGTCAACCCGAGCACTTCCGCGCCTTCTTTCTCGATGGCTTCGGCCAGAGCGCGAATGCCGGAACCCGAGATGTTCTCGGAGCGGAAATCTTCGTCGATGATGACGACGGGAAAACGAAACTTCATGGGCGATTCTCCAAAAAGAACGACCGCTGCATTCTGTAAATTGCAGCGGTCACCCGAATAGCTAGTGGGTCAATGCGCTGCCGACGTCACGTCTTAGGCAACGTGACGCCGTGCTGACCTTGATATTTGCCGCCGCGATCCGCGTACGACGTTTCACAAATCTCGTCGCTTTCGAAAAACAGCACTTGAGCGACGCCTTCGTTCGCGTAGATTTTCGCAGGCAAAGGTGTCGTATTCGAGAATTCGAGCGTGACGTGCCCTTCCCATTCCGGCTCGAACGGCGTCACGTTGACGATGATCCCGCAACGCGCATACGTGGACTTGCCCAGACACACGGTCAGGACGCTGCGCGGAATACGGAAATACTCCACCGTGCGCGCGAGCGCGAACGAATTGGGCGGGATGATGCAGACATCGCCCTTGAAGTCGACAAACGACTTCTCGTCGAAATTCTTCGGATCGACGATGGTCGAGTTGATGTTCGTGAAGATCTTGAATTCGTCGGCGCAGCGGATGTCGTAGCCGTAGCTCGACGTGCCGTAGCTGACAATCTTCCGGCCGTCTTCGGAGACGCGGACCTGATCGGGCGCGAACGGCTCGATCATGTTGTGCGACGCGGCCATGCGCCGGATCCACTTGTCGGATTTGATAGTCATAGGTGAACGCTGCTCGACGTGAATGACAGAGGTATGACGGATAACGACCCGGTTGGTGCCGGGTCACTTTTGGCTTACTGCGCGCCTGCTTTGCGCTGACTTCGCGGGCGGGCCAGGCGGCGTGCCGTTCGGCGCCCTACGCTCGCTTTGCCGAATGTCCCGCCTATGCGGCAGGACAGGCGCTCCGGCGAGGCAGCCGAACGAAAGGCGCTTATTTTACGCGATCGTGAGCATGGTGCCGCGATTAGGCTTAGGAGCGGTCCGGTGCCTGCTCCGAAGCCGCTTTAGATGAATGCCGGCAGCGCGCGCCTGGACCTCGAATACGAGGCCCGCTCACCGCTCATTGGCGAATCAACCCACAAGCGAGCGCGGGGCCCGCACCATGTTGCGGATACGCGTATGGATCGGTCGCGTCGTGATGCAGCAGAACCGCGCGCTGCAACACCGAACGGATACCGTCGAGCGACACGTCTGGCGCGACGATGAAGCCCGTGGCCACGCCGTTCGCGTCCGCGTGAATATTGCCGAGGTCGCCCTCGACCCGCGCGCCCGATTTCAGACGCTCGGCGGCCGGCGAGAACACCTGGCCGGCGCTGGAACCGTCGGCGGCATTGCAGTCGCCACGCTCGTGCACTTGCAACGCGTGGTCGCTATTGGGCGGCATGCCCGCGAGATTGTAGGTGACCTGTACGCCGTCCGAGCGCTCGATGAACGTGACGAGACCGCGCGCCTGATTGCCCACGGTGGGCAGCAACTGCGCGTCCGCACGTTTTTCCTGTGGTCTCAGGAACGCGCTGCAGCCGCATAACAGCACACTGCTGGCAGTCAGGACGATGAACGCATGCACCGCCTGCCCGTCGATTCGTTTTCCCATGCGATCCTCTTGCCGGCCTGGTGGCCGCCCCTGCGGCCGCCGAGCCGAACTTGTGAAGTCGACATGATACCGCGAGACCAGGCGAAAACAGACGCCTTGGCCCCTTGTCCGAACGGCTGGTCAAGCGTGGCCCGTCGAACGTGGCGTGTCGCGCCAGCCCGCCCGCGGGCGCGATCCTCCAGGAGACTTCCCGCGAGGCCAGAAACCTGAAGTAGCCCGCGTTTTCTCAGGTGTTCTGGACCACGATATTGGGGAACTTCGAGGTCATGTCGCGAGCGCGTTCGGCGATATGGATCGCCACCTTGCGCGCGATCGACCGGTAGATCTCCGCGATGCGCCCCTGCGGGTCGGCCACCACGGTCGGTTTGCCCGAGTCGGCCTGCTCGCGGATCGCAATGTCGAGCGGCAGGCTGCCGAGCACGTCGACGCCATATTCCTTGCCCATCCGCTCGCCGCCGCCGGCGCCGAAAATATGCTCTTCGTGGCCGCAATTCGAGCAGATATGCATGCCCATGTTCTCGACGATGCCGAGGATCGGAATGCCGACCTTCTCGAACATCTTGAGGCCCTTCTTTGCGTCGAGCAGCGCGATGTCTTGCGGCGTGGTGACGATCACGGCGCCCGTCACCGGCACGCGTTGCGACAGCGTGAGCTGAATGTCGCCGGTGCCCGGCGGCATGTCGACGATCAGGTAGTCGAGATCGTTCCAGTTCGTCTGCCGCAGCAGTTGTTCCAAGGCGGAAGTGGCCATCGGTCCACGCCACACCATCGGGTTGTCCTGCTCGATCAGGAAGCCGATCGAGTTGGCCTGCAAGCCGTGACCGGTCATCGGGTTCATCGACTTCTCGTCCGGCGACTCGGGGCGCCCGACGATGCCGAGCATCATCGGCAGCGACGGGCCGTAGATGTCCGCGTCGAGGATACCGACCGATGCGCCTTCGCTCGCCAGCGCCAGGGCGAGATTCACGGCGGTCGTGCTCTTGCCGACGCCGCCCTTGCCCGACGCCACCGCGACGATGTTTTTGACGTTCGGCAACAGTTTCACGCCACGCTGCACGGTATGCGCGGCGATCTGCTGCGACACCTGGACACGCGCGTCGGCCACGCCCGGCACGGCGCGCAGCGCGTCCGAGAATTGCGCGCGGATAGCGTCGAATTGGCGCATGGCCGGATAGCCGAGTACCACGTCGACGCTAACCGTGTCACCCTGCATGGCGACGTTCTTGATGTTCTTGGCGGCTGCGTACGGCCGGCCGGTGTTGGGGTCAGCGACGGCCGCGAGGGCAGCGTCGACCAAAGCCCGATCGATACTCATTGACACTCCGTGGGGAACACCTGCGGCGCAGCGGAATCGAATCTCGGCCACGCGCCGGAATTTGAAAGAAATTGTTAGTCAGCATTGCGAAAACCAGGCGTGCCGGGCACCCTTCGGGCAGGCGGAACGCCATGGGGCCGCATCGCTGCGTGCTTCAGTCATTATTGTAGTGGCTGGCGCCAAGGCGTGCCGGAAGACCCTTTTTTACTGTCGGACCGAGGCTGAGCAGGGCGTAAGACTTTTCGTGCTGGCGAGCCGGCGGCTTTACTGCCGTCACGTTCGCCGCATAGATTTATTCCTGTCGCCGCTTTGCTTGCCTGACTCGCTTCACTCAAGAGGAATCAAAAATGAATGCAAAAATCATGACTCGCCTGGCAGTCTTCGCCGTTGCCGGTTCATTGCTGGCGGGTTGCGCCAGCCAACAGGGCACCAACACCGCCGTCGGTACGGGCGTGGGCGCCGGCACCGGCGCGGCGCTCGGCGCCATCTTCGGCGGCGGTAAGGGCGCGGCGATCGGCGCGGGCGTCGGCGCGGCGGTGGGCGGCATCACAGGCTACAACTGGCAAGCCATCCACAACAAGCTGTCGGGCGCCACCAAGGGCACCGGCACGCAGATCACCGAGCAGCCGGACGGCTCGCTCAAGCTGAACATCCCGAGCTCGGTCACGTTCGACAGCAACAGCTACGCGGTCAAGCCGTCGTTCGCGCCGGTGCTGGACCAACTGGCGCAGACCATGCAGCAGAATCCGGAACTGGTCGCGCAAGTGGTCGGCCACACGGATAGCACGGGCCAGCCGGCGTACAACCAGACGCTGTCGGTCAACCGCGCGGAAAGCGTGACGGGTTATCTGGGCCAACGCGGCGTCGCGCCGCAGCGCCTGTCGGCACAAGGCTTGGGCCAAACCCAGCCGATCGCCGACAACAACACCGAAGCCGGCCGTGCCGCCAACCGTCGCGTGGAAATCTATCTGCGCGCGACGGCGCAGCACGCCACGCAATAAGGACGAGGGCTCGGGAGACTGAGAAAGCCGGTCGCCGGGGCAGTATCACCGGCGATCGTTACGCTTCGGAAAGCCGTGAAAAGGCGGAAACAGGGAATCTCTCACGGGAACGAAAAAAATTTCGAACTCTGCTGAAAATCCGCTGTCTGTCTTTACGGTACGTGGCTGGCGAAGCCGCCGCGTCACCATTCTCCTCTTGTCGTTGTTGCTCCGGGGTTAATAGCCCCGGTTTTTTTTGGGCGCTCGGTTTACACACCGTCCGGCCCGCAACAACGGCTCACGCCGCGCCCCAGGCGGCCCGCCCCGCGCCGGGCGCCTGCCCTGCTAGAATCAACCTTTCGTCCCACCGCAGGCTCCCACCATCCTTATGTCAGCACCCGTAACCGATCTCTCCGCAGGCGCGCCGTCAGGCCGTCGCCAGATTCTCGTCACATCGGCCCTTCCGTATGCGAACGGGCAAATCCATATTGGCCATCTGGTCGAATATATCCAGACGGACATCTGGGTCCGGACGTTGCGAATGCACGGGCACGAGGTCTATTACGTGGGCGCCGACGACACGCACGGCACGCCCGTCATGTTGCGCGCGGAGAAAGAAGGTCTCACGCCGAAGCAACTGATCGACCGCGTCTGGCAGGAACACAAGCGCGACTTCGACAGCTTCGGAATTTCGTTCGACAATTACTACTCGACCGACTCCGAAGAGAACCGCATTCTCAGCGAAAACGTCTATCTGGCGCTCAAGGAAGCGGGCCTGATCGACGCGCGCGACATCGAACAGGCGTATGACCCGGTCAAGGAAATGTTCCTGCCGGATCGCTTCATCAAGGGCGAATGCCCGAAATGCGGCGCCAAAGACCAGTACGGCGACAGCTGCGAAGTATGCGGTTCGACTTATCTGCCCACCGAGCTGATCAATCCGTATTCGGTCGTCTCGGGCGCCACGCCGATTCGCAAAACGTCGACGCACTATTTCTTCCGTCTGTCCGATCCGCGTTGCGAGAATTTCCTGCGCGCGTGGGTCGGCGGCCTTGCGCAGCCGGAAGCGACGAACAAGATGCGCGAATGGCTCGGCGACGCCGGCGAAGCCAAGCTCGCCGACTGGGACATCTCGCGCGACGCGCCGTATTTCGGCTTTGAGATTCCGGGCGCGCCGGGCAAGTATTTCTACGTGTGGCTGGACGCACCGGTCGGCTATTACGCGAGCTTCAAGAATCTCGCCGAAAAACGCGGCCTCGACTTCGACGCCTGGATTCGCAAGGGTTCGACGGCCGAGCAGTATCACTTCATCGGCAAAGACATTCTGTATTTCCACACGCTGTTCTGGCCGGCCATGCTTGAGTTTTCGGGCCACCGCACGCCGACCAACGTGTTCGCGCACGGCTTCCTGACCGTGGACGGCGCGAAGATGTCGAAGTCGCGCGGCACCTTCATCACCGCGCAGAGCGTGATCGACACGGGCCTGAATCCGGAATGGCTGCGCTACTACTTCGCGGCCAAGCTGAACAGCACGATGGAAGACCTCGACCTGAACCTCGACGACTTCCAGGCGCGCGTGAACAGCGATCTGGTCGGCAAGTACGTGAACATCGCGAGCCGCGCCGCTGGCTTCCTGATCAAGCGCTTCGACGGCCGCGTGCAGGACAGCGCGATGCAGCATCCGCTGCTCGCCTCGCTGCGCGCCGCCGTGCCGCAAATCGCCGCGAACTATGAAGCGCGCGAGTACAACCGCGCGCTGCGTCAGACCATGGAACTGGCCGACGCCGTGAACGCATACGTCGACACCGCCAAGCCGTGGGATCAGGCCAAAGACCCGGCGAACGGGGTTGCGCTGCATGAAACCTGCAGCGTGAGCATCGAGGCTTTCCGCCTGCTGTCGCTGGCGCTCAAGCCGGTGCTGCCGAAGCTCGCCGAAGCGGTCGAAGGCTTCCTCGGCATCGAACCGCTGGTATGGGCCGACGCCAACGTGCCGCTCAGTTCCACGCGCCCGATCAATGCGTACAAGCATCTGATGACGCGCGTCGATCCGAAGCAGATCGAAGCGCTGATCGCCGCCAATCGCGACTCGTTGCAAGCCACGCCGGAAGCAGCCGCACCGGCCGACGCCAAGGGCAAGTCAAAGGCAGCAAAAACCGCAGCGGCAAAAGAAGACGAAACGCCCGGCGTCATCTCGATCGACGACTTCGCGAAGATCGATTTGCGCATTGCGAAGATCGTCGACTGCAAGGCGGTGGAAGGATCGGACAAGCTGTTGCAACTTACGCTCGACGTCGGCGAAGAGAAAACTCGCAACGTGTTTTCGGGCATCAAGTCGGCGTATCAGCCGGAGCAACTGGTCGGCAAGCTGACGGTGATGGTCGCGAACCTCGCGCCGCGCAAGATGAAATTCGGCCTGTCCGAAGGCATGGTGCTGGCCGCCTCCGCCACCGACGAGAATGCGGAACCGGGCCTGTATATCCTGGAGCCGCACAGCGGCGCGAAGCCGGGCATGCGGGTGAAGTAAAAAGCCCGCGGCGTCCCACGCTGCAAGCAAGCATGAAAAAACGGCACGTCCTAAAAAGGCGTGCCGTTTTTTTGACCCAAACGCGAAGATTCAAGCGCAGCCAATCACCCCATCACCAGCGAATCCGGTCGAAGCGCCGCGTGTAAAACAGTTCGACACCGGTGAACGTGCCGCCGTAAGCCCCGACCGACCAGTACCGCGTCAGGTTGACCGTCGCCTTGATCGCATTGCTCGCCGACTGCAGCCCCTGTTCGTAGCCGATCACGAGCCACTCGTTGATCGCCTTCGACACCATCACCACTTGCGGATCGGTCAAGCCGACTTCGCTTTGTCCGACCGAAAACTCGTCGAGCCCGAACGTCTGCGCGATCCGCTTGCCGCTCGCGCTGCCGAGCAGCGCGAGCGCCGTCGTCATGGTGCTTTGCTGACCGAGGTTGTTACCCTGATCCGTGCCGTGGCCGAACAGCAGCCACGAGAGCTTTTCGTTGTCCGGCACGTTCGGCTCGGACACCAGCTTCGCCGTCGGGAATTGAACCGTGCCCGTGACCTGCACGCCCGCCTCGACCTGCTGATTGCGACGCATGGCCAGGATATTGATCCCCGGATTGGCCACCGGCCCGTTGAACGTGAAGAAACCGTTCTCGATGTTGAGCTTGCGGCCGAACGCCGTGTAGGTCGAACCCTGCGTGACACGCACGTTCCCCACCGCGCGCAGCGGCAAATTCGGCGCGCTCATCGCGGTGATCGTGCCGGTCAGGCCGAGGTCGGCGCCCTGGCCGCGGAAACGGAAGTTGTTGCCGAGGCTGATGTCGATATTGGCGCGCGGCGCGAACGGACCGATCGGCTTGTTGGTGCCCGGCACGGGCCGCGGACGCTCGCCCGCCACCGAACCGTCCGGGCGCACCACCACGACGTCGTCGCCGAGCTTCGGCGCGGCCTGCTCCGGCATGTCGAACAACGCGTGATCGACCACGAATTTGCCGTTGATCGCCATGCCGCCCTGCGCGCCGGCATTCGCGACGCTCGCGCTGCCCGACAGCGACAGGTTGCGATCCGGCGCCGCGAACAGTTCGAGCTTGTCCGCGACGATGCTCGCGGTCAGATCCGGTTGATCGCCGTCCAGACGCACGCGGCCGGTGGCGCGCAAGGTGCCGCTTGCGCCGTGAAATTCGACCTGCTGGAAGTCCACCAGATTGTGTGAAAGCGCGATACGCACCACGCCGTCCTTCAACTGCACGCCCTGATCGACCAGGGTCGCCGACAAGCCGTCGCCGAGCAGCGAGCCGGTCAGGTTCGGCTTGGCGACGGTGCCGCCGAGCGCGAGCTTGAGCGCGAGGTGGCCGTCGAGCAGATAGCTCGGGCCGAACAGGCCACCGGTCGTTTTCAGCGACGGCACGTTGGCGTTCACATTGCCGGTGAGCGCGCCGTCTTCGCTGACGGTCAGGAAGCCGTCGCGCATCACCAGCGTGGTGTGCGCATCGGCGTCGATCACGCCGATGCGGCTCGCCTGCGCGTGCAAGGTGGCATTGAGCCGGTTGCCGCCGCTGAATTCAGCGCGCGCCGCGATGCTCGAAATACCGAGCGACGCGAGCCCCCGGCCGATTTCAACCGTGACGTCACCGCTGCGGCGCTGCAACTGGATGTGGCCGGTCGCCGTGCTGCCGAGTGCGAAGTCCCAGTCGCCGTCGAACACCAGATCGGTTTTGACGTGCGGCGGCTCGCCCGTGATCTCGCGCCGCAGGTCCTGCAGACGCGCGACTGAGATGCCGGTCAGACTGCCTGCCGACTGAACCTTGCCGTGATCGAAGGCAAAAGTTTTCAGGCTCAACACCGCGCCTTCGAGCGTGAGCCGGGTCGTGCCGAGCGTCAGGCGGTCCGGCCCGGCGCTGACGGCGAGCGGCGACTCGAGATTCAACGCCGGCGTGCCGCGGTTCTGCAGCCGCGTGACGGTGCCGTCCCAGTGCGTGCCGTCGCGCGCTTCGGTCAGCTTGCCGTTCGCGGCGAGCGTGAGATCGAGCGGACGGTCCTGCAGCTTGCCAGTGGCCGCGGCCTCGAGCGTGTGGTTGGCGCGCGTGCCGGACAGACGCGCCGTGAGCGTGGTCAGATCGACGCCGCCCGCGCTCAGATTGCGCGCGTCGGTGGTGAAGACGAGCGCGCCGTTCGCGCCGTCGCGCAATTCGGCGTGCCCTTCCGCATGGCCGATACGGTTGCTGCTGAACACTACGCTGTCGGCCTTATAGTTCAGCACGACGTTCGGGTGCGCGAACGAGCCGGTGACGTCGCCATCAGCCGCGACGAGTCCTGCGAGACCGAAACCGAGGCGCTCCAGCGCTGGGGCGTCGACGCGAAACTTCAGCCGGTCGCCCCGTGCGCCGAAGCTGCCTTGCAGATCCACCTGATTGCCCGCGACCGAGAGGTTCGCGCGGCTCGGCAGAATCCGCGAGCCCGCCAGTTGGATGGTGCCGCCGCCGGTCAACGGCAGGCCGTCATAAACGCTCGGCCCGAGCTTGAATTCGGCCTTGGTCGTGAAGACCGGGCCGAGCATGCCGGCGGCGGTGAGCGTGCCGGTCACGCGCGCCTCGATTTTGCGGGCGGGCGCGGCACCGCGCTTCTTCGGCGGCGTTTTGCGTTCGACCACTTCGGTTTTGACAGCAGCTTTGGCGGTGTTTTTCACGGCGGCGGCAGCCTTTTCCGCAGGCGCAGCGGACTTTGCGCCGGCCGTGCTACCTGCTTGCGCGGCCGCAGCCTGTGCGGTCTTGCTGTTTTTTTCGCGACTTGCCGCCGGCGCCGCTTCGGCTACCGGCTTGCGCGACGGCAGCTGCGAAGTCAGCGTCAACGGGTCGAAATCGGTCAGTTGCGCTTTCAGGTTATAGGTGGAATTCGCGTCGTGCTTGAGCACGCCGGACAGATCGATGCGGCCTTTGCCCGACGTGATGCGCACGTCATTGAAGCTCATGCGGGCGGGATCGAACGTCACTTTGCCTTGAGCGCGCAGCGCCGCTTTCGGGTCGGCGAGGTCGAGCGTGAGGCTCTGCACGTCGTCGTTCAGACGAACGCCGATGGGGCCGGACAGTTGCGTGGGCCGCACCGTCGCTTGCAGCGCGTTCAGGTCGAGGTTGGCGACCTGGAGATCGAACTGACCGCGCTTGCCGGATAGCGTACCGCCGCCGGTGAGCGTGGCGTTTTTGACAAGCCGCACGGCAAGGTTCGAGATGCGCTGCGCTTGGGCGTCGAGACGCACGTCCGCGTTGGCGTCGATTAGCGGCAGCAGGTTTTGGTCGATCGCGCCGGGTTTGGCGTTGACGATTGAGATGTGGCCGGTGACCGCGAAAGTTGACGGAGGTTGGGTGGTGCTTTTTCCGTTTGTGGCGGCGGGCGGTTGTGTCGTGCTGGCGGGTTTGCTTGCGCTTGCGAGGGCGCTTTGGCTGGCGCCGCGGCCGCGGGCGGCGTCGGCCGTGTTGGCCGTGTTGGCCGTGTTGGCCGTGTTCGCGGTCTTCGTCGCGCTTGTGGGGTTCGCGGCGTCCGCGGTGTTCGTCGCGCTTGTGGCGCTCGTGGCATTACCAGCACTCGCCGAACTCGCGGCCTTTCTCACTGCCTTCGCCCCACTTGCCGCACCTGTCCCGGGCGCAGCGGCAGTCGCAGTCGCGGCACTCGCCCCGGCTGCCCCACTCGCGCCCAACACAACCTCCCCTGCGGCACCCCGCCCCGCCGGCTGCAATTCCGCCCGCACGGCCAGATCGGCCAGCGGTGCACCGGGCGCGAAAGCCTGCGGATTGATGTGATCGAAAGTCAGCGTGGCGCGCTGCAGCGGCACGTCGCCGAACGGCGTAGCCTCGACCCGCGCGTGACCGGTGAGCTTCATGCCGCTAGCATCGAGTTCCGCGATGAGATTTTCCAACGAACCGCTCAGATGGCCGCCCACCTGCACCGCTTCGTCGTTCACCTTCCCCGAATAGCCGACGTCCCCGCTCAACGGAAACGGCCGCACACCGTCGAGTTTGGCGGCCGCCGTCACCGCGCCGAACGGCGTATCCAGCCGCTCGATCGCGGCTTCGTGATGGCGCCCGTCGCTGCGACCATGAAAGACGAAGCGCGAAAATTCGGTCGTCGACGCGCCCTGATGCAGCAGCAGCTTGTCGACCTGGACGTCGCGGATGTCGAGCTGCATCGGCAAACGCAAATCCTGCGGCAGTTTCACCGGTCCGCTGCTGCTCGACGACGAAGAACCGATGCGCGCGTCCACCATGCCGATATGCAGATAGTCGATAGTGAAACGCCACGGCTCGCGCGTGAGCGCCCAACGGCCCGCCACGCGGTCGATCTGGATATCGGTGCCGCTGCCGTCGAGGCTGCGCCAGCGTACTTGCCGCAATTCCACGCCATGGGCGAGCGCACCTCGCTCCAGCGTGCCGCTCAGCTTGCCGCCCAGCAGCTTCACCGCCGCTTGCCACGCGTAGGCGGTGCCGCGCTCGGTCGTCAGCGCGCCGTACAGCAAACCCACCCCCAACGCGAGCAACAACACCAGCACGGCCAACATCCACGCGACCGTTTTCAGCAGCAACCAGCCGAGGCGGCGCCTGGGCGGCGGCGGCTGTCCTGGCGGATTAGCGCCGGGAGGCTGCACGGGAGGTTGAGTGGAAACGTCCGTGGTCATGCGTGGATCATGTGGAAGCAGGTTTTCATCAGAAGGCGATGCCCAGCGTCAGATACGGCCGCACGCTCTTGTTGCGGATGCCGTAGGCGACATCGACGTTGACCGGGCCGACCGGGCTGCGCCAGCGCGCCCCGACGCCGACGCCGGGATAAAACACTTTTTCGCCCCAGGTGTCCGTGGCGGTGCCGACGTCGAAGAACGCGGCCGCGCCCCAGTCGTGACTGAACCAATGCTGGTACTCGGCAGAGCCCGTGACGAGATACTTGGCGGGCAGCACCGAACCATCGACACTGTTACCGATACTCTGATAGCCATAGCCGCGCACCGAATTCGAGCCGCCCGCGCGAAACAGCAGCGACGCCGGAATGCCGCTAGAAGGGCCGCTCGTAAACACGCCGCCGAGTTCGGCGCGAATCAGCACGAGGTCTTCCTTGCCGATCGGCAGATACTGCTGACCGCGCGCGTAGCCGCGAATGAAGGTCTGGTCGGTCAGCACGCCCTTGACCGCAAAACCGGCCTCGACGTGAATCAGGTTGCCGCTGCGCGGAAACAACGGGTCGTCGGTATTGCGCCGGGTCCACGACCAGGACGGCACCAGCGCGCGGCTCGTGGTCGGCGCCGCCGCGTTCTGATCGAGCCGGTCCTGGTAGTACAGGAGCGCGTAGTTGTAGTCGATGAATTGCGAGGTCCGAGCCCGTTGCACACCCCCGCGGATACTGTAAATACGCGTGTCGGATACGTCGGTGGTGGTGTAGGACGCCAGCACGCTATTGGTCCACGCACGCGGCCCCGGCGGCATGGCGAGCTGAATTTGCCCGTATTGCTGAATCTGGTCGACGCGCCCCTGAATGGTGAACGGCCACGCTTTGCCGAACGTGTCGAGATACGAATAGGAACCCTGGACCAGCGGACCATTGTCCGTCGAGTAGCCCACCCCGCCTCGAATGCTGTTGTACGGATATTCCGACACCTTCACGTGGACCGGCGTGTCGACCGGCTTGGCCGGATCGTTGTCCACGTCGATCGCGACGCTCGCGTAGTACGGCGTGTTCTGCAATTGCCGCTGTAATTCCGTGATGCGCTGAACGTCGTAGATCTCGCCCACCGAAATCGGGTTCACGTTGTCGACGATCTGTTCCGGATAGCGCCGCGTGCCCGATACGTCGAGCTTGCCCATCGTAAAGGTCGGCCCGCTGTCGTACGTGACCGACAATTTCGCCTCGTGCGTGCGCGGATCGACTCGCGCCTCCGAGTGGTAGATCTTCGCGCCCAGATAACGGCGCGCCTGCAAGGCCTTGAGCGACGCGTTTTTCGCATCGTCCCAACCGCCCTGCGAGAACGGTTCGCCTTCGTGCAGCGAAAATGCGAAGCGCGCGGTGTTTTCCTGCTCTGGATCTTCGGTCAGCACCGGCCCGCGAAACGACAGCGAAACCGATGAAATAACGGTCTGCGGACCGGGATCGACGCTCACCGTGACGCGCTTCGCATTGTCGACGGTACGCACGTCGGTGCGCACGACCGGCGTGAAATAGCCCTGCGTGGAGGCCAGATCTCGCACTTGCTGGGGCGTGGCGGTGATCAGAAACTCGAACTGGTCGTCGCTGATATCGGGGCGTTTGGCGAAACGCGCGATATCCAGATGCGCTTCCAGCAGCTTGCGCAGCGAGCGCGGCGTGGCTTCGATGTCGACCTTGTAGCTGGCCGCCGCTTTCGCGGCATGGGCGTTGCCGGTTGCCAGCGTCAACATGACGAGGCCGAATGCCAGCCACGTGCGTAGCCAGTGCCCCATGGGCGTGCGATGCCCACGCCCGGAACCGGCCCTGCCGCGCCGCAGCCGCGGCTTGTCGATCGCACACCCCGCCAAACAGGACCTCCGGCCGTGGTTGATGAATTTTGTCGCTCAGGCGCGCCGCGGCGGCCGAAGCACGCTATTTGACCACATCGGCGTGATGCCGCGAGATCTCGAAATGGGCGTCCGCGGCACGCCAGCCGCCAGCGCGCCCGCCTTGGACGCACGCCGCGCCACGCGGGTTCCAGCTATTTTCATGCGCCGGCCATCCAGCTACGCCGCCGTTTTTCGACCCCGCGCCGCGCATGCGGTAAAATAATGGAATAGCAGCGGCACCGTGCGAAGCAACACAAATGCGAACAACGCAAATGCGCGCCGGGCAGCCGCCAATTCCCATACCACGGACGTCGAGCCATGTATCAATCGGACATCACCCAGTTCCTGAACCAGCTCAAGCAACAGAAACCCAATCTGGAAGCCGAACAACGCCGCGGCCGCGCGCTGCTGTGGGACAAACAGCCGATCGATCTGGAAGAACGCGCCGAGCAGAAAGCCTCCCGCGTCGAACAGACGCCTTACTCGTACTATCAAAACTTCTAAGCGCGTGAGTCACGCCGACGAGGCACACGGCGCGCCGCCGGCCCCCGCCGACGCCGCGCTCGCCGCGCCCGCCACCGATTCGACACCGGACATCGTCGACGGCATTGCTTTCGCGCGCCTGTACGGCGAGCCGCTCTTCAAGCTGCCGACGGACCTGTACATTCCGCCGGACGCGCTCGAGGTGTTTCTCGAAACGTTCGAAGGACCGCTGGATCTGTTGCTGTACCTGATCCGCAAGCAGAACTTCAATGTGCTCGACATCCCGATGGCGGACGTCACGGTGCAATACCTCGGCTATGTCGACCAGTTGCGCCAGACCAATCTCGAACTCGCGTCCGAGTATCTGCTGATGGCCGCGATGCTGATCGAGATCAAGTCGCGCATGTTGCTGCCGGTCAAGAAGGCCGATAGTGGCGAGGAAGCCGAAGATCCGCGCGCGGAACTCGTGCGGCGCCTGCTCGAATACGAGCAGATGAAGCTTGCCGCGCAGCGCATCGACCAGTTGCCGCAACTCGGGCGCGATTTTCTGCGCGCCGAGGTCTACATCGAGCAAAGCATCACGCCGCGTTTTCCCGACGTGAACAGCGAAGACCTGCGCGCCGCGTGGGCCGACGTGATCAAGCGCGCCAAGCTGGTCCAGCATCACAAGATTTCGCGCGAAGAGCTGTCGGTGCGCGAGCATATGAGCTCGATCCTGCGGCAACTGCAGAACGCGCGCTTCGTCGAATTCTCCGACCTGTTCGATACGAGCAAGGGCGTGCCGGTGGTGGTGGTGAATTTCATCGCCGTGCTCGAGCTGTGCCGCGAAACGCTCGTCGAAATTACCCAGGCGGAGCCGTTCGCGCCGATCTATGTGCGCCTCGCCTATCTGCCCGCCTGAGAGCCTTGAACGGGGCGAAATCCCGCATATCAGGATTTCAACCGGCGGGAGAAGCTGCCTCTTTTCGGTGCGGCGGCCGCGCAAATCCACTACAATCCGGCGCTCCGAACCTGTCATTACCAGTGAGGCGGCGGGCCGCGCGATTCCGTAGGGTTTTGCGTCCAGCCAGTCTCGCGCCGCGCGAGGAAATCCCTGTCCGATCATGAAAGTCATCAGCTCGATCCATGAATTGCGCGACCAGTTGCGCGGCCAGAATCGCACGGCCTTTGTGCCGACCATGGGCAATTTGCACGAGGGCCATCTGTCACTGATGCGTCTCGCCCGCCAGCACGGCGATCCGGTGGTGGCGAGCATTTTCGTCAACCGGCTGCAGTTCGGTCCGAACGAGGATTTCGACAAATACCCGCGCACGATGGAAGCGGACATCGAAAAGCTCCAGAAGGAAAACGTCTACGTGCTGTTCGCGCCGACGGAAAAGGATCTGTATCCGGAACCGCAGGAGTACCGCGTGCATCCGCCGCACGATCTGGGCGATATCCTCGAAGGCGAATTCCGGCCCGGCTTCTTCCAGGGCGTATGTACGGTCGTGATGAAGCTGATGTCGTGCGTGCAGCCGCGCGTCGCCGTGTTCGGCAAGAAGGATTACCAGCAGTTGATGATCGTGCGCCGCATGTGCAACCAGTTCGCGCTGCCCACGGACATCATTGCCGCCGAAACCGTGCGTGACACCGACGGGCTCGCGCTCAGCTCGCGCAATCGCTATCTGCAGGCCGCCGAGCGGGCCGAAGCACCGAAGCTGGCCGCCGAACTGAATCGCGTGCGCGACGCCGTGCTTTCCGGCGAGCGCGACTTCGCGAAAGTCGAACAGGCGGCGATGGCGGCCTTGGCCGCGCGCGGCTGGCAGCCGGATTACGTCGCGGTGCGCAAGCGCTCGGATCTGCTGCCGCCGGGTCCGCAAGACGCGAACGCGGAACTGGTCGTGCTGGCCGCCGCCAAGCTCGGCGCCACTCGTCTTATCGACAACCTCGAAATCTGAAGCCGTCTTAGACAGCGTAGAAACGCGTAAGAAATCACACAGGATTGGTCATGCAACGCAACATGCTGAAGTCGAAGATCCACCGCGTCGCGGTCACGCACTGCGAGCTGCACTACGAAGGCTCGTGCGCGATCGACGAAGATTTGCTGGAAGCGGCGAATATCGTCGAAAACGAGCGGATCGACATCTGGAACATCGACAACGGCGAGCGTTTCTCGACCTACGCGATCAAGGGCGAACGCGGCAGCGGCATGATTTCCCTGAACGGTTCGGCCGCGCGGCGCGCACAGCTGGGCGATCTGGTGATCATCGCGGCGTTCGCGGTGGTCGATGAAGCGGAATTGAAGGCCGGCTGGAAGCCGGACCTGGTCTTCGTGGACGACAACAACAAGATCAAGGGCAGCCGCGATCACGTGCCGACGCAGAACTGGACCTGAGCGCCCTGTAGTTCGCTTGAGCGCTGCGCTACTGGCGGCGCCGAACGTCCCCTTTGGGCGCGCTACGGCGTGGGGACGTTGACTTAAACTCTGGCTCTTCGTAGACCACTGGCGCGCGCAGCGCCCAAGGACATACGACGTGGGCTGCATCTCCGCGTAGCGGGCGGCACGGCCGCCTGCTCTACCGCTTCATCCTTTCTTGCCGCTCCCGTTAGTCCATTCGACAATCGGCTGCCACTGCTCCAGATCCTTCTCCACACGGCTTTTCGCGACGTCCCACAAGGTCAGCCCGTGGGCCGCCAGTTGCACGTAATTCTGCGTGTCGCGCAAAAAGCCTAGCACCGGCAGCTTCAAACCCTCGACAAAACGATGCAGTTGCTCCGCCGAGCGGGTGCGCGCATCGACGCGCATGCCGACCACCCCGATTTCGATCGCGCCTTTCCTGACGGCCTTCTCCTTGGCCAGTCGTTCGAGAAATTCCTGGGTGGCGAGAATATCGAACATGGACGGCTGGAGCGGCACGATCACCTTATCGGCCAGATCCAGGGCGATTCCCAGACGATTGCCGTGCAGCCCGGCCGGCGTGTCGATGACCGCGTGCTCCAGCCCTTTGGGCGGTTTGGCCGGCGCGTCCTGATTGACTTCCCAGGTTTCGATGGCCGGCAGCGTGTCGGGCCGCAACGACAGCCACGCGTGCGCGGACTGCTGTTTGTCCAGGTCCGCCAGTGCGACCCATTCGCCGGCTGCGGCGAAATAGCCGGCCAGATTGGTCGACAGCGTGCTTTTACCCACGCCGCCCTTCGGATTCGCCACCACGATCACCGTCATGAATTCTCCCGGAAAGAAGGCTGGGCGCCGCCAGCCGGTTTGCCGCGCAGTTGCTTTGACATGCGCAAGTGTGCCCGCATTCGTGCCGGGTTCAACGCCACCTGCTGATCCAGCCGTTGATAATATCGACAAATGCACTTTGGCCGAAGCCCCCAAACAGCTAATCGACCACCGTGCCTCGCCGATTTTTCCATCGAGGACCCGAATCTCATGAGCAAGCTCCGTCCGGAATACACCGTCGACCGTCTCCACGAACGGCAGAAAGGCTCGCTGCCCGGCTTGCTCGGCGTGCATGTGCTGTCGCTGGAAGAAGGCGTCCTGACCGCGGAATTGACCGTGCGCAAGGAATTGCTCGCGCCGAACGGCTTTTTGCATGCCGCCACCGTGATCGGTCTTGCCGATACGGCCTGCGGCTACGCCTGCCTCGCTCACTTGCCGGAGACGGCGCGCAATTTCACGACCATCGAACTGAAAAGCAATTTTCTCGGCACGGCGACCGAAGGAACGATCCGCGCGGTCGCGACGGGCGTGCATCTTGGGCGCAGCACGCAGGTGTGGGACGCCACCGTCACCGATCCGAACGGCAAGACGATGGCGCTGTTTCGGTGTACGCAGATGGTGTTGTATTGACCGCGTGAAGGTGGCGCAACGGAGCGCCGCGTTCATGAAAAAAGCACGCGGCCTTTCGGGCGCGTGCTTTTTTGCTGGTGGGCTTGGCCTTGCTGGGTCTAGCCGCGCTGGACTTGGTCGTGCCTGACTTGGTCGTGCTGGACTTGACCTTACTGAACTTGGCCCTGCTGGACTTTGGTCCCGCTGAACTAGACCTCGCGGGGCTTGCCCGTGCGGCCCTGCCCAATCAGGCAGCCGCCACCCGCGGCGCCCTCGCCCCACCGAACGCCAGCGCCCCGCCGCCGAGCAGCGACTGCACCGCCAACGTCACCGCCCAGAACGCCGGATATTCCCAGCCGCCGTGCGGCGACGCAAAACCCCAGCCGTTGTGCAGATGCTGCGACATCGCGCCGAGCATGAACGGCAACAGCACCAGCGCGACCCAGCGGACCTGCACGCCAAGCAGCAGTGCGATGCCGCCAAACAGCTCGACGAACGCCGTCACATAGCCGAGCCAACCCGGCAAGCCGAGCGAAACGAAGAACTGCGCCGTGCCGGGCAGCGTAAAGACGAAAATCTTCTGCAGACTGTGAGCGAGATACAGAACGCCCAAGGCGACGCGAAGAAGTAGAGCGGCCAGGTCGGCGGAGCGGTTCGAGTTCATGACGAGATCCTTGAGAGAGGGACAGCCCGGAAGCGGCCGTCGATGTCGGAACTCTATTCGAACCATATAGAGGGAAAAACCGCCCTGCTGGCTTTGATTATTTCTCAATGAGAGTTAATCACCCCGCGCCGACGCGCCGGACCCATTCACCCAATCGCCGCAAACAATTTCGGCAGATCGAGATGCTCCGCAAGCGTATCCGCGAGCCGCTCCAGCGACGCCTCGCGCAACGCCGGATAGTCGATTTCCTCGGCATCGCTCAAACCCGCCCATGCGAGCAGCGCGCCGCATGCAGCCGGCGTGTCGAACAACCCGTGGACATAAGTCGCGAGAATCTGGCCGTCGGCGGAAATCGCGCCGTCGGGGTGCGCCGCCTGCGCGTCGCCCAAGCGCAACGCGGGCGTGTCGAGCGCCGGGCCGCGCGTCTCGCCCATATGGATTTCGTAGCCGGCCACTTCGGGCGAGCCTGGCAATACGAGGTGTCCGGTGACATTCTTGAGCGTCTTGTCGCGCGTGAGCACCGTCGAGTAGTCGAGCCAGCCGAGTCCCGCCGACGTCCCGGGCGCACCCTCGACACCATGCGGATCGGCCACTTCACGCCCAAGCATCTGCATGCCGCCGCAAATGCCGATCACGCGGCCGCCGTAACGCAAATGCTTCTGCAGCACCGCGTCCCAACCTTGCGCGCGCAAAAACGCCAGGTCGCCGGGCACGTTTTTCGAGCCTGGCAGAATGATCAGATCAGCCGGCGGCACCGGCGTACCGCCACGCACGTAATGAAAATCGACTTGCGGATGCGCGCGCAGCGCATCGAAATCCGTGTGATTGCTGATGTGCGGCAGCACCGGCACGACCACTCGCAGCATGCGTCCCGCGCCGCCGCTGTGCGCCGCGCGCAACTCGGGCGGCAGCATGTCTTCGGCGTCGAGCGTCAGGCCGTGCAGATAGGGCACGACGCCGACCACCGGCTTGCCGGTTTTCGCTTCGAGCCAATCCAAGCCGGGCTTCAGCAAACCGACGTCGCCGCGAAAACGGTTGATGATGAACCCGCGCACCCGCGCCTGCTCGCTCTCCGACAGGCACGCGAGCGTGCCCGTGAGATGGGCGAACACGCCGCCGCGGTCGATATCGGCGACCAGCACGACCGGGCAATCGACTGCTTCCGCGAAACCCATGTTGGCGATGTCGCGGTCACGCAGATTGATTTCCGCCGGACTGCCCGCGCCTTCGACGAATATCGTCTCGTACGCCGCCTGCAGTCGCGCATACGATTCCAGCACCGCTTCGAACGCGACGGGTTTGTAGTCGTGATACGCCCGCGCGTCGAGATTCATGCGCGCCTTGCCGTGGATGATCACTTGCGCGCCGCGGTCGCTGGTCGGTTTGAGCAGCACGGGGTTCAGATCCGTGTGCGCGGCAATGCCTGCGGCGATCGCCTGCAAAGCCTGAGCTCGGCCGATCTCGCCGCCATCCACGGTCACCGCGCTGTTGAGCGCCATGTTCTGCGGCTTGAATGGCGCGACCCGCAGTCCGGCGCGGCGCGCGAGCCGGCACAGACCGGCGACGAGCGTGCTCTTGCCGGCATCGGAGGTGGTGCCCTGAATCATCAGCGTGCCGCGCGGCACGGGTACGGCGTCAGGCGGGGTCGAAGTGGTGGTCACGGAATCTCGGGCTCGGCGGTGAACGGTGAGTCAATTGGGTCAATCAGTGAAGCAAGCGGCAATGCCGCGTTGACGCAGCGACGGTGTGTGCAGGGTGCGGAACGCGGCTAACGCTTGCATGCAACTCGCTTTGCGTCGTTCGCGTCGTTCGCGTCGTTCGCGTCGTTCGCATCGTTCGCATCGTCGCGACGAACGCACCAAACGCGGCATTATCCCATCGCGCCGGCCCGCGCTGCACGCCGGTACAATCACGCGATGACTCCCCGCGATCTCACCTTCGTACTCGGCGGCGCCCGCTCCGGCAAGAGCGTACACGCCGAACAGCTCGCCGCAGGCAGCGCCCTCCCCGTCACCTACATCGCCACCGCGCGCGTGACGGACGACGTCGAATTCCGCGCGCGCATCGCGCATCATCGCGAACGGCGTCCGGCGCATTGGCAGTCGTTCGAAGCGGGCGTCGATCTAGCCGGCGCCGTGACGCAAAACGACGCGTCCGGCCACTGCATCCTGATCGATTGCCTAACGCTGTGGCTCGCCAATCTGCTGTGTCCGCCAGAAGGCGACACGTTGCCGCTCGACCGCTATCAGGCGCACGTCGCCGCGCTCGAAGCGGCGCTCGTCAACGCCAAAGGCAAGCTCATCGTAGTCAGCAACGAAATCGGCCTGGGCGTGGTGCCGCTCGGCGCTGCCACGCGTCTCTACGTCGATGAACTCGGGCGACTCAACCAGCGCATCGCCGCGTTGAGCACCCAGGCAACGATGATGGTCGCCGGTTTGCCGCTCGCGCTGAAAACCGCGAGCCACGTGTGATGCTCTCGCTCCCGCTTCTCGTGACGCTGGCCACTGCGGGCGTCGCCGTCGACCGCTGGTTCGGCGAGCCGCGCGCGGCGCATCCGCTGGTGGGCTTCGGCAACTGGGCGAAGCGTCTCGAAACACGCTACAACGCCGGCCGGCGCTTGCGGCTCAAAGGTCTGCTGGCGTGGTCACTAGCGGTCATGCCGCCGGTGCTGATCGCGTGGTGTCTGGTTGCCGTGCTGCCGTTTTACGCGGCCTGCGTGGTGCATGTGCTGTTGCTGTGGTTCGCGCTCGGCGCGCGCAGTCTGCACGAGCACATCGCGCCGATCGCGCAGGCTTTGGTGCAACGTGATCTCGCACAGGCGCGTTTGCTGACCGCACGCATCGTCTCACGCGAAACCGCGGATGCCGACGAAGGCGCGTTATCGCGCGCCGCCGTCGAATCGGCGCTCGAAAACGGCAACGACGCAATCTTCGGCGCGCTGTTCTGGTTCGCCATCGCGGGCGGTCCGGGCGCGCTCGCCTTCCGCCTCGCCAACACACTGGACGCGATGTGGGGTTATCGCACGCCGCGCTATTTGCGCTACGGCTGGGCCGCCGCGCGCATCGACGACGTGCTCAACTGGATTCCCGCGCGCCTGACCGCCGCCAGCTACGCGCTGCTCGGCGACACGCGCACCGCGTGGCGCTGCTGGCGCGAGCAGGCGCCACGGTGGGACAGCCCGAACGCCGGGCCGGTGATGGCTTCCGGCGCAGGCAGTCTGAACGTGCTGATCGGCGGCCCGGCGGTGTATCACGGCGCGCTGGAACACCGGCCGACACTCGGCTTCGGACATACCGCGAAAGCCAGCCACGTGACCGCCGCATTGATGCTGGTCGAGCGCACGGTCATTCTGTGGCTCGCGGTGCTGATCGTGCTGGCGTTGTTGAGCGTGCCTTTTCATGGTTGATTCTCATGGCTGATTCGGTGAACGGCCACGTGGACGAAACCCACGCCGCGATAGATCCGGTCGTGCACGGCGGCAATCTGCACGAAGCGGCGAGGCGCTACGACATTCCGTACGCGCAGTGGCTCGATCTGTCGACGGGTATCAATCCGCACGGCTATCCGGTCCCGCCGGTTCCCGCCGACGCCTGGCGCCGTCTGCCCGACGACGGTGATGATTTTGCCGCTTGCGCCGCGCGCTATTACGGCGCTCCCGATGCGGCGCACGTGCTGCCCGTCGCGGGCAGTCAGGCGGCGATTCGCGCGCTGCCCGCGCTGCTGCCGCGCGCATGCGTCGGCGTCGCGCCGCTTACGTACAGCGAATATGCGCCTGCATTCGAGCGCAGCGGCCATGAAGTGACGCCACTCGATGTCGCTTGGGAAACGTTGCCCGAAGCGCTGATGCATGTGATCGTCGTGAATCCGAACAATCCGACCGGCGCACATCTGAGCGCCGCAAGGCTACTGCACTGGCATGCGCAGTTGAGCGCGCGCGGCGGCACGCTGCTGGTCGATGAGGCCTTCGCCGATACGATGCCGTCTGCCTCGCTCGCGGCGAGCACGGATCGCGGGGGCTTGATCGTGTTGCGCTCGCCGGGAAAATTCTTCGGCCTCGCGGGTGTGCGCGCAGGGTTCGTACTCGGCGTGCCTGCTTTGCTCCACAGTTTGCGCGTCACGCTCGGCGCCTGGACGGTCAGTGGTCCAGCCCGTCACGCCGTCAAAGCCGCATTCGCCGACGAAGCCTGGCAACGCGATATGCGCGCCCGGCTCGATGCCGAGAGCGCGCGACTAGTCGGTCTGCTGCATGCGCAAGGCTTCGACACACGCAGCACGCCGCTCTTCGCGTGGTCCAACGATGCCCGCGCCGCCGCTCTGCACCAAGCCCTCGCACGACGTGGCGTGTGGACACGTCTATTCACATCGTCGGGGAGCGTTCGATTCGGCTTGCCCGCCAACGAGCTCGAATGGGCACGCTTCGAAGAAAGCTTGCGCGAAGCCGTACAAGAAATCGATCCCACACGAGCGGGCTGATCCAAGAAAGACGAACTCGCTCCCACAATAACTACGCACCCCGCGGCCTCACACGATGAACCGACTCGCCCTCGCCTTCGCACTCTTCATCACCGTACGTCACGCCCACGCCGCCATCTCCGTGACCGACGACACCGGCGCAACCGTCACCCTGCCCGGCCCCGCGCAACGTGTCATCAGCCTCGCGCCGCACGTCACCGAATTGCTGTATGCCGCGGGCGGCGGCGCGAAAGTGGTCGGCGCCGTTTCGTACAGCGACTATCCGCCCGAAGCGAAACAGTTGCCACGCGTCGGCGATAACAAGGCGCTCGATCTCGAGCGCATCGTCGCGCTCAAACCCGATCTGATCGTGGTGTGGCGGCATGGCAATGCGCAGCGTCAACTCGATCGCCTGCGCGAGATGCACATTCCGTTGTTCTTCAGCGAGCCGCATCATCTCGACGACGTCGCCGTGTCGCTGACGAAGCTGGGACAATTGCTCGGCACGTCATCGACGGCAGATGCAGCGGCGGCCGCCTATCGTCAGGACGTCGCGAAGCTGCGCAACCAGTATGCGAGCCGGCCGCCCGTCAGCGTGTTCTATCAGGTGTGGGATCAACCGTTGATGACGCTCAACGGCGAGCACATGGTCAGCGACGTGATCGCGCTGTGCGGTGGCCGCAACGTCTTCGCCAGACTCGAGCCGCTGGTGCCGACAGTTTCGACCGAAGCGGTGCTCGCCGCGAATCCGGAAGCGATCGTCACCGCAGCGCCGGGCGCGACCAAACCGGACACCATCTTGCCGCAACTCGGCACATGGCGCGCATGGCCGGCTCTGGCCGCCGTGGCAAACAACAATCTCTTTGCTATCGACGGCGATCTGATCAACCGCCCGGCGCCTCGCATCGCGCAAGGCGCGAAGCAAATGTGCGAGGACCTCGAAGTAGCGCGCTCACGCAGAAAGCCTAGCGCGCAGTAAGTCACGCAAGATGAACTACAAGCCACGCCTTACGCGTTCCACCGCACCAACACCCACTGCTGCGTTTCATCGTTTCTACGCAACCAGACGATCCCGGTCGTATCGAGCGACCATCGCAAACAGCGCTCCAGCGGCACGTCCAGCACGATCGACGCGATCGCCCGCATCACCCCCGCATGCGTGACCACATAAGCCGGCGACAACTCGCGCGTGAGCGCGAATGCATCGAGCCATGCACGCACCCGCGCGACGAACTGCGCGACGCTTTCGCCGCCATGCGCCCGCGCATGTTCGAAGTTGGCCGCCCAGTCGTCGAGCAATTCGCGATCGATCGCGTCCCAGCGTCGCGCTTCCCAATTGCCGAAGTTCATTTCCATCAGCCGGTCGTCGTGACTGACTACGCTGCCGAAGTCGTTCGCCAACTCGGCGGCGAGCGCCGAGCAGCGCTTCAGTGGGCTCGACATCAGCACGCGTGGCGCGGGCACCTGCAAGGTCGCGAGCTTCAGGGCAAGGGTCGTCGACGACACTTCGGCATCTTCGGCGAGCGCCACGTCGCTGTGGCCGTAACACACGCCCGCGTCGAGCGCGACCGCGGGATGACGAATCAGGACGATATCCATGCGAGCCCCACCAGATAGATGCTCAATTCAAAAACTTGCTGCGCGAAGCCGAGGCAGTCGCCGGTATAGCCGCCAATGCGTCTGACGAAATAACGGCCTATTGCCACACGAAGTACGACCAGAACCACAACCGCTGAACCCGCGAAGTGCCAGTCCGGCGCGGCGAGCCCATTCGGCCACAGCAACCACGGCAAACCGAACATCGCGGCGCAAATGGACGCCCCCACGCTCAGGCGCTGCGCAACCGGTTTGGCCTTGCCTTCGGCACGCACGTAGTCGAGCGTGGCCAGGTAGCTGATCGCACAGGTACGGCTCGCCGCGTGCGCGGCAATCATCAGACTTGCGGCGCGTATCGGCGGCAATGCGGCGAGCGTTTGCCACTTCAATACAAGCGCGATGACGAGCGCGGTGGCGCCGAAAGCACCGATGCGTGAGTCATGCATGATTCGCAATACGTCGTCGCGCGTATAGGCGCCACCGAACGCATCGATGCAATCGGCGAGACCGTCTTCGTGAAACGCGCCGGTCACGAGCAGCGACGCGGCCATCGACAACAGCACCGCCACGCCCGCCGGGAATACGCGCAGCGCGGCGAGATAGACGAGTGCGCTCAATCCGCCGATCAATACGCCAACGAGCGGGAAATAACGCGCCGCCGCGTTCAGATAATGCGGCTCATAGCCGACCCAACGCGGCACGGGCACACGCGTGAAATAGCCGAGCGCAGTGAAGAAGTACCGCAGTTCAGCGAGCGGATTCATGAGTGTGCGAGGCGACCGTTTCTGTCTGAAGGATCGAGCGGATCACGCATCGCGATTCGCGACGCCGGCCGATTCGAAGCTCGCCATTTCGTTGATGAACGCCGTTGCCGCGCGCAACAGCGGCACCGCGAGCGCCGCGCCGGTGCCTTCGCCGAGACGCATGTCGAGCGACAGCAATGGCAGCGCGCCGAAATGATCGAGCATGCGCCGATGCCCCGCTTCGTTCGACGCATGCGCGAACACGCAGTACTCGCGCATGCTCGGCGCAAAGGCGTCGGCAATCAGCAAGGCCGAGGTGCCGATGAAGCCGTCGACCAGAATCGTCATGCGCGCCTCGGCGGCCGCGAGATACGCGCCCGCCATCATTGCGATCTCGAAGCCGCCGAAGGAGGCGAGCACGTCGAGCGGATCGCTGGATACCGGGTGACGCGCGAGCGCCGACGCCAGCACGTTGCGCTTTCGCGCGAGCCCAGCGTTGTCGAGACCCGTGCCGCGGCCGACGCATTCGTCGATCGGCACGCCGCACAAGCGGCTCATCAGACACGCGGCCGCCGAGGTGTTCGCAATGCCCATCTCGCCGAAGCCGATCACATTGGTGCCGAGCGCCGCGTGATGCCGCACGCGCGCCGCGCCCGCCTGCATCGCGGCGATTGCCTGGTCGCGGCTCATGGCCGGTTCGCGCGCGAAGTTGCGGGTGCCGGCCGCAATCGGAATGTCGATAAGGCCCGCAGTGGATGGCAACGGCGTCGCAATGCCCGCATTGACGACTTCGAGCTCGATGCCCGAGACGCGGCTCAACGCATTGATCGCCGCGCCGCCCGCCAGAAAGTTGGCGACCATCTGCGCGGTCACCGCTTGCGGATAAGGGCTCACGCCCTCCTCGGCGACGCCGTGGTCGCCGGCGAACACGATCATCGCCGGGCGCGTCACGGTGGGATGCGTGGTGCGCTGAATCAGGCCCATCTGGCGCGCGAGCGTTTCGAGCCGGCCGAGACTGCCGGGCGGCTTCGTCTTGGTATCGATGATGTGCTGCAACTCGTCACGCAGCGTTTGATCGAGCGGTTCGACTTCGGGCAATCCGGGCAAGCGTGGCAATGAAGTCATGAGCGTGTCTGAAAGAGGATGTTGGAATCAAGCTGGAATAAAGCGATCAGCTTGCCGGTGTGTCATGGCCAGCAGGCGATTCGTGACGCGCGCGCGGCGCGGGAATCAGCGCCTCGTGTTCGCCGTCGCGAAGCAGAAGCAACGGATAGCCGAATGCGCGGCTCGCGAGCGCGGGCGTCAACACGTCATGCACCGGTCCGGCATACGCGCCGCCCGCGCCGTCGAGCAGCAGCGCATGGGTCGCGAAACGGCGCGCGAGGTTCAAGTCGTGGCACGAAAACATGACTGTACGCCGAGGCTCGCGCGTCCACGCGGCCAGCGCTTCGAGGCAGTCGATCTGATGATGCAGATCGAGATGCGACAACGGTTCGTCGAGCAGCAGCAACGGCGCGTCCTGGCACAGCACCGCCGCCAGCGCCACGCGTTGCCGCTCGCCGCCCGAGAGCGACAGCACATCGCGAGCGGCGAATGTGGCGAGTCCCAGGAGATCCAGCGCCGCGTGCGCCGCTTCGCGATCGGCTTCGCGCTCCCAGCCCCAGCCGGTGAGATGCGGGAAACGGTTCAGCATCACGATATCGAGCACGCTCGCGCTGAATGCGTCGGGCGCGCTTTGCGGCATCAGCGCGCGGCGTTGTGCGAGCGACAGCGGCGGCCAGTCGGCGAGGCGCGCGCCGTCGAGTTCGACATGTCCCGCCGACGGTTGCAGCAAACCCGCGAGCGTGGAGAGCAAAGTCGTCTTGCCCGCGCCGTTCGGGCCGGCAATGCACCAGATCTCGCCGGCGTGGAAGGTGTGCGTGAAGGCATCGAGCAAGGTGCGCGCGCCGGCACGCAAGGTCAGACGTTGCGCGCTGAGGGTAGCTTCATGAGAAGGAGTGTGACGGGTTTGCATTATCGGCGCCTGTGCAGCAACATCCACAGAAACACCGGTACGCCGATGATCGACGTGATCACGCCGACCGGCAACTGCGCCGGCGCGATCACCGTGCGCGCGACCAGGTCCGCGCCCATCACCGCGACGCCGCCGCCGAGCGCGGCGGCCGGCAGCAGCATGCGCTGATCGTTGCCGAACGCGAGCCGCAGCATGTGCGGCACGACCAGTCCGACAAAGCCGATGGTGCCCGCCGTCGTCACCGCCGCGGCCGCCGCGAGCGAGGCCACCAGATACACCCGCAGACGCAGCGGCATCACCGCGACGCCTAACGCCTGCGCGGCGGCGTCGCCACGCAGCAGCACATTCAGACGCGGCGCGGCGGGCACGATCGCCACCAGCACGATGACGAGCGCGGCGAGCGCCGTCCACGGCATCGCGCCGCCGTTGAGGTCGCCGGTCAGCCAGAACAGCATGCCGCGCAAGCGGTTGTCCGGCGCGAGGTTGAGCAGCAAAGTAATGAGCGCGCCCCAGCCCGCCGCGATCACCGCGCCGGTCAGCAGCAAACGCGGCGAGGTGTCCTGCGGCTCGCCGCGCCACAACTCGCGGCGCGCGAGGCCTAGTACCAGCAGGATCGACACGAACGCGCCGGCGAATGCGCTCGCGTCGACGATCCACCATGCGCAGCCGGCGATCATCGCGACCAGCGCGAAGCTCGCCGCACCGCCCGATACGCCCAATACGTAGGGCTCGGCCAGCGGATTGCGCAGCAGCACTTGCAGTAACGCGCCGGCCAACGCGAGCAACGCGCCGCAGGCGAAGCCCGCCGCCGCTCGCGGCAAACGCAGCGTGCGGACGATCTCGGCGGCCAGGTCGGACGAACTTGAAGCCGGCGCATGCGACGGCATCAGCGCCGCCAGCACGCGCATCGGCGCGAGCGTTACGCTGCCGAGCGCGAGCGACGCCATCAACACCGCCAGCGCGATTCCCGCGAGCGCCAGCCAGATCGCGGCCGCGCGCTTCGCGCTCATCACGCGCAGAGTGGCGGGCATCGAACTCGAAGGGCGATTCATCCGCGCGAACTCAACGAGGAGGTGTAACCATCATTGCTGCTGCCAACCGACCGTGAGATACGCACCGCGCCGTGGCGAGTTATACGAGTAGGCCGTTTCATAGTCCTTGTCCAACAGATTCTGGATTTGCGCGGCCACGTACCATGCTTTCGTGATGTTGTAGCGCGCCGACAGATTCACCACGCCATAGCCGCCCAGTTTGCCGCTGCTGTCATTGCTCGGGCCGCTCACGATCCACTCGCCGCCCACCCGCCACCCGGCGATGCTGCGGTTCACCGTCAGCGCGCCGAAGCGCCGGGCGCGCCGCACGAGGTCGGCATCGTTGTCGAGATCGACGGGATTCTGCAGCGTCACGGAAACGCGCACGTCCGTCTTGCCGACATGGCCGCTCCACGATCCTTCGAGTCCTTGCACCTTCGCATGCCCGACGTTCTCGGCCAGATAGATGCCGGGCGTCACCTGCTCATAGTCGATCAGATTCGAATAGCGCGTCTGGAATGCAGTCAGACGCATCACGCCGAGCGCATTCGATGCGTACTGCAGCGCGGCTTCGATCGAATGGCTGCGCTCCGGCTGGATAGACGGATTGCCGCTGAACGGATAGTACAGATCGTCGAAGCTCGGCGCGCGAAACGAATCCGAATAGCTTGCGCTCACCTTCCAATGGCCGGTGATGTCGAAGCCGTAGCCGAGATAGTAACTGTTCGCTCCGCCGAAATCGGAATACTGGTCGCGCCGCACGTTGGCCTGAATCTGGTTGCGTCCAAAGCGCCCCGTATAGCCGACGAAGCCCGAATCCACATGACGATCCGGCGCCGCGAACGTGTCCGAGTCGAGGCTCTGGTCGAGATGCTCATAGCCGATCTGCAGTTTCTGCTGCGCGGCCAGCGCGAAATCGTTCTGCCATGTGTACTGGCGATTGTCGGTATCGAAGCGCCCGTTGTACGTGCCGTTGGTGTTCGACACGCTGCGGTCGTCGCCCTCGGCGACGATAAAGTGCGTGGTCCACCAGTCCGTCAGCTTGCCGTTCGCGAACACGGAGACCTGGCGCACCTTGCTATACAGGTTGTTCAGATCGGTCGGCAGGCCGTACGCATTGTCGTAGCTGTTGTTGCCGTTCGACTGGAAGTAGCTGACGCCTGCGTCCCATCTGTCGCTGAACTTGTGACGCAGCGAGGCCGAGATGCTCTCGTTCAGATAGCCGTTCGCATTCGGATTGGCGTTGGGGGCCTCCTTCGTGTTCAGCGACGAAAAGCCGTCGTCCTTCGAACGCGCGAGCGAAATGCTGAAGGTCGTGTTGCCGTCTTTATCCAATGCGCCGTTCGCGCCCGCCTGCTGCGTGTGCGTGTGATAGCTGCCGTAGCCGAGCGAAAAATTGAAACGCGGCGGATGGTCGCCGCCGTCTTTCGTGAACACCTGCACCACGCCGCCGATCGCGGCCGAGCCGTATAACGCCGACACGTTGCCGTTCACCACCTCGACGTGATCGATCTGGTCGAGCGGGATCTGCGCGAGTTGCGGGGCACCCAGGCTCACCGAGTCGACGCGCACGCCGTCGATCAGCAGCAGCGATTGCGTCGACGACGCGCCGCGCAAAGAGAGACTGGCTGTCGAACCAGGACCGCCTGTGCGCGAGATCTGCGCGCCGGGTGCGAGTTGCAGGAGGCCGGGCAAATCGGTCGCGGTGGTGTCGGCGATATCCTGCTGATCGAACAGGGACGTCTGCGGGATCGTGTCGGCAAGTGCTTGCGGCGCGCGATCCGCGGTCACCACCACGGGCGACAGCACCGCCGCAGACGGCTCCGCACGCGATGAATCGAGCGCGGAAGAAGATGAAGTTGAAGACGCAGCTTGCGCATGCACGACGGTCGGCAGGCTCGCAAAGGCGAGCAGCGCCGCGCGGGCGATGGGGGACAGCATGGGATGAAAGTCCTGTGGATAGCGTGCGCGGCCCGCTTCCCCGCAGGCCGATGCGTAACGAGGCGTCCGCGTATTTAACATTTTCACGCGTGACGTGCCTCTCCCTCTGGCCGGTATCCGGGCTGGCGACACATCGATCCCGCCTTCCCACGCGAGACGCGCAGTGGCACACTCGCGAGTTGAACTTCCAACACGCGATCAGGATCGACTTGCATGACGAATGCGGTCGCTTACCGTTGCGGGGGCAGCGCAGGTTGGCCCGTTCGGTTGAATCGCGCGCCCTGCTTCCCGTTTAACTGCGTGCGCCGTTGAAAAGCGCACGCGGGCACCAGAGTGCGGGCAGTTTAGGAGCGGCCTCGGAGTCCGTCAAGAATGGTGAAACCGCAGGCCATGTGTTCTGTTAAGTGCAGGCTATTGTCCGACGCGTGGGTACTTTTTCATCATATGGTCGATAAAAAGCCTGCACAAAGCGATGTTGTTACGTCTCGAAACGAGACAATTGTCGGAACCTGCGACATTCCGCGCTAAAATGCGATGTCTTTAGAGGACGCAGCAGATGCTCACCGAACTCGAAACACTTTCACAAAATATCGGCAAGCTGATCGCGATCAGCCAGCGCCACAATGAAGCGCGACTCGCGCTCGAAGAGCAACTCGCGCAATCGCGCGCCGATGCCGAAGCCACGCGCACGGAACTTGCAATGCTGCGCGAGGAACGTAACGCGCTGCAGGCGGAACGCGACGCGCTTTCGGCAAAGATCGACGACGCACAAGTGCGCCTGAATGCGATCCTCGAGAAGCTGCCACGTGCCCGCGCGCATAGTGAGCCGGACAACCAGCTCGATCTGCTCGAGCCCGCTCAGCAAGTAGCCGAAGCCGAGAGCGACGTGACCCGCCACGGAGAAAATGCATGACCACCAAGCAGATCGAAGTATCGATTCTCGGCGTGCCCTATCGCCTCGCCTGCTCACCGGAAACGGAAGCGGCGCTGCTCGAAGCGGTCGCACGCGTCGACGCCGAAATGTCGAAGATCCGCAATAACAGCAACGTGCGCGGCACGGATCGCATTGCTGTCATGGCTGCGCTGTCGCTGGCATCGGAACTGCTTCGATTGCAATCGAGCGTGAGACACGGAGAAGCATTTCCCGCTGAGGAAATCCGGCGTACAATGCATCAAATGAACGAACAACTAGGTACTGTGATTGAGCAGTACAGCATGCAATAAGCTTCGTGTGTTATCGTGCTGCCGGTCCTGAGATCGGCGGCGGATTCAAACGGAATGTGTGAGCACAAGGTGTGCAAGATTCAGCAAACGTTTGAGTTCAATCGGTAGTTGGTTTCAGCTTCATCGGTTTAGCTTCCCTGCCTGGTTCGCCAAGGTCATATATTCCTTGAACCAATGCCATGTGCACGGTTGCGGAAATTTGTAGCACGGGTGTGCGCGTCACTCTGTCTGATGTACCCGAAGTGTTGCTAACTGCGACCAATTCTGAACCCCCGGTTCAGGATGCCGGCCTAGCGGCTAAGGCGGGGACCTTATTTAGAACGGCATCGGACTTCGGTTCGGTGCCGTTTTTCTTTGGGCGCTGTTTTTTGTTCGCCGATTTCTCCCGCATCTTCAACCCCTTAACGTTCAATTCGATTCATGCGCTACTGGCTAATGAAGTCCGAACCGGACGAAGCAAGCATCGACCATCTCGCCAATGCACCGCATCGCACGTTGCCGTGGACCGGCGTGCGCAACTATCAGGCGCGCAACTTCATGCGCGACATGATGCAGGTCGGCGACGGTGTGCTGTTCTATCACTCGAGCTGTCCTGAGCCCGGCATCGCGGGTATTGCGGAGGTATCGTCCACCGCGTATCCGGATCCCACGCAGTTCGACAAGAAGAGCCCCTACTACGACGCGAAGTCGTCGCAGGAAACACCGCGCTGGGTGCTCGTCGACGTGGTGTTCAAGAAGAAGATCCCGCTGATTCCGCTCGCCGCGTTACGCGAGCATGACGAACTCGCTGACATGCGCGTGCTCGCCAAGGGCAACCGCCTGTCGATCACACCGGTGACCGAAGCCGAATGGCGCTTCATCACCAGGCGGCTCGCTTGATCGTGCTTGCCTTATGGATGCGCGGCGTGCATTCATACACGCGCAAACGTTAAAGCGACATCAAACCGGGGAACCAAGCTCAGGTTACAAGCGCCTAACGATCTCGCAAACGTCATGCCACGGCGCGGCGTTTGCCTCAATCGTGCACAACCTGTTCAAGCAAGGAGTACAACAATGACGAAAAACACCGCACGTGCACTCGCTTTCGCTCTCGTCTGCGCCGCGCCCGCCGCGCTCGCACTCACGCCGGCTATGGCACGCGCGCAAAGCACCGGCCAATATCAGCCGGCCGGCGTGCTGTCGCTGAACGCGCAGGCCAGCGCGGAAGTGCCGCAAGACGTCGTCGATATCACGCTGTTCTACGAGCAGGAAGCGAGCGATCCGTCGGCGCTCACGTCAACGCTGAACCAGCGCGCCGATTCGGCGCTGCAAAAAGCCAAGGGTGTGAACGGCGTGACGGCGCGCACGGGCTCGTTCTCGATCTATCCGTCCACCGATCGTGACGGGCGTATTTCCGCATGGCGCGGCCGCACGGAGATCGTGCTCGAATCGCACGACTTCGCCGCGGTGTCGAAGCTCGCGGGTCAAATGGCATCGATCATGCAGGTCGGCAACGTGCAGTTCTCGCTCTCGCCAGAAGCGCAGCGCGCGGCCGAGCAGAAGCTCACCGGCGAAGCGATCAGGTCGTTCCGCGAGCAGGCCGCTTCGTCCGCGCAGGCGTTCGGCTACAGCGGTTATTCGATTCGCGAGGTCAACGTCGGCCACAACGGCGTGATGCCGCGCCCGGTGATGATGATGAGCGCGCGCGCCATGGGCGCCGACGCAAAGTCCTCGGCGCCGGTACCGATCGAAGGCGGCACGTCGACGGTGACCGTCAACGTGTCGGGCTCGGTGCAGATGAAGTAACGCGTTCTTGCGTGAGAAGGACTGCGCCGAAGCAGTCAAAGAAAAGCCACGGCATGCCGTGGCTTTTCTCATTAGAGCACTCGCTCCGATAAACCGTGGCAATCAGTTGACGCCGACCGCTTGAGCCGGTTCATGGCGAGCACGGCGATAGGACCACACGAGCAGCCCGATACCGACGAGGATCATCGGAAGCGACAGCCACTGGCCCATGGACAGGCCCATGGCCAGCAAGCCAAGGAAGTCGTCCGGCTCGCGCGCGAATTCGACCGTGAAGCGCGCGAGGCCGTAGCCGATCAGAAACACGGCCGAAATCGCGCCCATTGGCTTTGGCTTGCGCGAGAAGAAGAACAGCACGAAGAACAGCGCGACGCCTTCCAGCGCGATTTCATACAGCTCCGACGGATGGCGCGGCAGCATGTGATATTGCGCGAATACTTCGTTCAGGTGCCATTGCGCGGCCAGTTGCGGATGCGCGGTGAGCCACGCGGCGTCGTCGGGCGCGGCGCCCGGAAACAGCATGGCCCACGGCGCGGACGGATCGGTCACGCGGCCCCACAACTCGCCGTTGATGAAATTGCCGAGACGCCCCGCCGCGAGGCCGGTCGGCACCATTGGCGCGACGAAGTCGGTGACCTGCAACCATGAGCGTTTGCGCTGATACGCGAACAGCACCATGGCCAGCGTCACGCCGAGAAAGCCGCCGTGAAACGACATGCCGCCTTCCCACACCTTGAAGATGTCGAGCGGATGCGCGAAATAAAAGCTCGCTTTATAGAACAGCACGTAGCCGAGCCGGCCTCCGAGAATCGTGCCCAACACGCCGTAAAACAGCATGTCGTCGATATCCTTGACGGTCCATCCTTGCGCGGCGACATACGGCAAACGCAGCCGCAACCGGCCGACCACGATCGCCGCGATGAACGCAACGAGGTACATCAGTCCATACCAGCGCACGGCGAGCGGCCCCAGATGAATGGCAATGGGGTCGAAATTGGGGTGAATGAGCATCGTGTTGTTATGGGCAGTTCAGGTTCAAAAGCGAAATATCGAGTAACGGGCGGCGCTGCCCGCAGCTTGCGGTGCATGCATTGGACGGTCCGGCCGGCAATGCGTTCGCGAAGACGCGTCTACATGTGCGCGGCGCGGCGGATTATTGCGCCTCGACGGTCGCCGCATGCGCCCGCACGATGTCGATGAAGCCCGCCAGCACCGGGCTCACCTCGGCGGTCCGCCAGACGAGGCCTGTCTCGATCGCGGGCACCGACTCGGAAAGCGGACGGTACACGACGCCGGTGCGGCGCAGATTACGTAACGATTGCGGCACCAGTGCGACACCCATGCCGGCCGACACGAGACTCACGATCGTTTGCATCTGGATCGCTTCCTGGCCGACCCGCGGCGCGAGGCCCGCCACGCCGTAGCAATCCATAATGATGTCATAAAAGCCTGGCGCCAAACGTCTTGGGAAGACCACGAGCGGTGCGTCGGCGACATCGCGCAGGCTGATCGGCGCGTCCAGCCATTCGGCGCCCGGGTCGGCATGGTCGCCGCTAGCGCTCGCCAGGCGCGCCGCCATCTCCGTCGACATGGCGATCACCAGCGGCTCGCGCGCGATCGGCAGCCACGAAAGCTGGGTTGCGTGGCGCGACGGCAGCGGCGCGATCACGAGACCCGCGTCGATGCGCCCGGCCACCAGTTCGTCGACCTGTATGTCGCTGGTGGCTTCGGTCAACTCCAGCCGCACGCGCGGATGACGCGCGCCGAAATCGCGCAGCAACAGCGGCAGCAGACCATAGTCCGCGGTGGATACGAAAGCCAGCGACAACACGCCGGCCTCGCCGCGCGCGAGGCTCTGCGCGAGCGGCCGCAGGCCTTCGGCGCTCGCCAGCAGGCGCTGCACCTCGGGCAGCAGATCGGCGCCCACTGACGTCAGTTCGACGGAACGCTTGGTGCGCGCGAACAATTCGACGCCGAGCGTCTCTTCGAGCGCGCGGATGGCTTGCGACAAAGGCGGCTGCGTCATCGAGAGGCGCACGGCCGCGCGCCCGAAGTGCTTCTCTTCGGCGACGGTCACGAAATAGCGCAACTGGCGCAAATCAGGAATGGCAGGCAGCATGAGTGATACATTTTACGACCTAATGAGCCACGAATAATACATTGGACGCGCGCATCGCAAAACTGCGTCGTTGCGCGGCATGCCGGTCTACACTGGACGGATGCCGCCGGCAGCCCACGCCGGCGCGACTGAAACCCGCAGCGGCGCGGATCAAAACAAAACAGACAGGAGCTTCCCCATGGCATACAACCGTCGTTCGAAGAACATCACGCAGGGCGTGGCGCGTTCGCCGAATCGCTCGATGTACTACGCGCTCGGCTACGAGAAAGCCGACTTCGACAAGCCGATGATCGGCATCGCCAACGGCCACTCGACCATCACGCCGTGCAACGCCGGCCTGCAGCGTCTGGCCGACGCCGCCGTCGCCGCGATCAAGGGCGCCGACGCCAATCCGCAGATCTTCGGCACGCCGACCATCTCGGACGGCATGTCGATGGGCACCGAAGGCATGAAGTACTCGCTGGTGTCGCGCGAAGTCATCTCCGACTGCATAGAGACCTGCGTGCAAGGCCAGTGGATGGACGGCGTGGTCGTGATCGGCGGCTGCGACAAGAACATGCCGGGCGGCATGATCGGCATGCTGCGCACCAATGTGCCGAGCATCTACGTGTACGGCGGCACGATCCGTCCGGGCAACTGGAAGGGCACCGACCTGACCATCGTGTCGTCGTTCGAAGCCGTGGGCGAGTTCACGGCCGGCCGGATGTCGCAGGAAGATTTCGATGGGATCGAACAGAACGCATGCCCGTCGACGGGTTCGTGCGGCGGCATGTACACCGCCAACACCATGAGCTCGTCGTTCGAGGCGCTCGGCATGTCGCTGCCGTATTCGTCGACGATGGCCAATCCGGATCAGGAAAAGGTCGACTCGGCGGCCGAATCGGCCCGCGTGCTGGTCGAAGCGGTCAAGAAGGATCTGAAGCCGCGCGACATCGTCACGAAGAAGTCGATCGAAAACGCCGTGGCCGTGATCATGGCCACCGGCGGCTCGACCAACGCCGTGCTGCACTTCCTCGCGATCGCGCACGCGGCCGAAGTGGAATGGAGCATCGACGACTTCGAGCGCATGCGCAAGAAGGTGCCGGTGATCTGCAACCTGAAGCCGTCGGGCCAGTTCGTGGCGACCGATCTGCACAAGGCCGGCGGCATTCCGCAAGTCATGAAGATCCTGCTCGACGCGGGCCTGCTGCATGGCGATTGCATCACGATCACCGGCAGGACCATCGCCGAAGAACTGAAGGATGTGCCGAGCAGGCCGCGCGCCGATCAGCAAGTGATTTTCCCGATCGACCAGGCGCTCTACAAGGAAGGCCACCTGGCGATCCTGAAGGGCAATCTGGCCGTCGATGGCGCGGTCGCCAAGATCACCGGTCTGAAGAACCCGGTCATCACCGGCCCGGCCCGCGTGTTCGACGACGAGCAAAGCGCGCTCGAAGCGATTCTGGCCGACAAGATCGTGGCCGGCGACGTGGTCGTGCTGCGCTATCTCGGGCCGAAAGGCGGCCCCGGCATGCCGGAGATGCTCGCGCCGACCTCGGCGATCATCGGCAAGGGTCTCGGCGAAAGCGTCGGCCTGATCACCGACGGCCGCTTCTCGGGCGGCACTTGGGGCATGGTGGTCGGTCACGTCGCGCCGGAAGCCTTCGTGGGTGGCACGATCGCGTTCGTGCAGGAAGGCGACTCGATCACCATCGACGCGCACAAGCTGCTGCTGCAACTGAATATCGACGACGCCGAACTGGAGCGCCGCCGCGCCGCATGGCAACAGCCGAAGCCGCGTTACACGCGTGGCGTGATGGCGAAGTACTTCGCCTTGGCGCAACCGGCCAACAAAGGGGCGATAACGGGCTAAGCGGCAGTTACGGCTACCGCTGACTGGGCGAGCGCATGCGCGGTCTGCTATCGCTACGACGGGCCTGCGCGCACGCCTAACGCTACGTAAAAGCGAAAGGGACGCATGGGGAACCGTGCGCCCCTTTCCTTTTATAATGCTGGCACCACAGGTCGGGCACTCGCACCGACGGAGACCAGAATGAAATCAAAGTCGCACACAGCGCTTGCAGCGGCCGTCGTGCTGGGCGCCGCGTTGAGTGCCGGCAGTCCGGCGGCGCAGGCCGAGGCCGCGGGCCTCGCGCTGGCCCAGCAGCAGAACTGCATGAGTTGCCACTCGGTCACGCGCTCCCTCATGGGGCCGGCACTGCACGATGTCGCGGCCAAATATGCCGGCCGCGAAGATGCCGCCACGTATCTGAAACACAAGATTCTGGATGGCAGCACGGGCGCGTGGGGCGAGGTGCCGATGCCCGCGAATACACAACTCACGTCCGATCAGGCGGCAACGCTCGCGAGCTGGGTGCTCACGCTCAAATAAGCTGGTCAGGCAAGGAGCGCGAGCGCCGCTCAGCGCGCCCGCTTCTCTTTCAGGATCACGCACTGCCCGAAGCGCGCCGCGCGATCTCTTCCACCACCGCTTCCCGCACCCAGGCGGTCATCTCGTCCTCCAGCGCCAGCGCCACTTCGCGCGTGATCTGGTCGATCAGCCACCCCGTGTGCGCGTGCAAGGTCTCGCGGCAACGTTCCTCGATCACGCTGCGCCCGTCGCCCGCCAGAAAACCGGCAACGCGTCTGCGCAGACGTTCGGCGATGACGTCGGCATCCAGATCGAGATCCAGAGGCGGCTCGACGGCGCCTTCGCGCGCGATATCCGGCGGTACGGTCGAGCCCGCTTCGAGCGGCGCAATCGGCTCGGCCCGGTCGAACACGCCCGCCGACGTCGCGAATGCATCGTCATGTGCATGCCGCGGTTCGGCGGCCTGGTGCGCCCGCGAACGCTTCTTTGGATGATGATGATCGGCCGGATGCGCCGGCTGCGGCGCAATCGCCGGTTGTGCTGCGAGGGCGGGTTCCTGTGCATGCAACGGCTGCGCAGCGAGCACCGGCTCCGCCGAGCTCATCTGCTCCGGCGTCAGCACCGGCTGCGGCGCGAGCACGGGCTCCGCCTTGAAACTGGGTTCGCGCGGGCCGTCGAGTTCGGCCGCATCGCCCGACGTTTGGCGCGGCTGCACAGAATGACCTTGCACGAGAACCTCATGCAAGGTCGGGATCGAATCGTCGTTGGGATCGGACACGTGCGCTCTCCGTGTTTGAGTCGAAGCTGAAGCAGCCCGCGTACACGCCGAATGCCTGAGACCAGACACGCGCGACGCGGACCGAATGGGACCTAGCTGCCTTGCTTGTAGTTGTTCAGAGCATAGCCGCGATCGCGATAGAAGCGATAGCGTTCGCGGCCGGCCGCGAGTTCCTCATGTGCGTTACCGACCACTTCCAGCAATCTTTCGAAGCGCGCGAATTGCGCCGGCACCGTGGCGCCGAGATTAAGCAGCACCTGATGATGCGGCACATCGTCGAGGCTGGAAGCCAGCACGATCGGCGTTTGCGCGGCGAGCGGCGCGCCTGCCATGCAATGCGGCACGAAGTCGAGCGGCGCGAAGGTCCACAACTGTTCGTCGAAGGCCTTCAGGCGCGCGGGCTCGGCCAGCACGATGGTCGGCTGGCCCGCCTGATACGCCTTGCGGATCAGGCGGCACGCATACAGCAGCGAATCGCCGACGTTCGAGTGAAAGTCGATTCTCGTCATCGGCGGCTCCGCGTAGCGGCGGCGTTCGCTGCCGCGCCCGCTTCTCTACTGCATTGCGTCATTGCGTGGCGCGACCGTCCGCGGCCCTATCGATCAGGAACTGCGCGAGCAACGGCACCGGACGGCCGGTAGCGCCCTTCGCCGCACCGCTCTTCCATGCCGTGCCCGCGATGTCCAGGTGCGCCCACGGATAGGCGTCGGTGAAGCGCGACAGGAAGCACGCCGCCGTCACGCTGCCCGCCGGACGGCCGCCGATGTTCGCCAGGTCCGCGAAATTCGACTTGAGCTGGTCCTGATACTCGTCGTCGAGCGGCAGACGCCAGGCCGGGTCGGACGCTTCACGCGATGCGTCGAGCAGTTCGCCCGCCAGCGCGTCGTCTTTCGAGAACAGGCCGCTGTTGTGGTGGCCCAGCGCGATGATGCAGGCGCCCGTGAGCGTGGCGATGTCGATCACCGCAGCCGGCTTGAAGCGCTCGGCGTAGGTGAGCGCGTCGCACAGGATCAGGCGGCCTTCGGCATCGGTATTGAGCACTTCGATCGTCAAGCCCTTCATGCTGGTGACGATGTCGCCCGGCTTGGTGGCCGTGGCCGACGGCATGTTCTCGACAGCCGGGATGATGCCGACCACATTGAGCTTCAGCCCCATTTCGGCGACGGCGCGCAACGTGCCCAGCACCGAACCGGCGCCGCACATGTCGTACTTCATCTCGTCCATGCCTTCGCCCGGCTTCAGCGAGATGCCGCCGGTGTCGAACGTCACGCCCTTGCCGACCAGCACCACCGGCGCGGCTTTCGCGGCGCCGCCCTGGTACTGCAGCACGATGAACTGCGCCGGTTCGACCGAGCCGGCCGTGACCGACAGGAACGAGCCCATCTTGAGCGCTTCGCACTGCTTCTCGCCCAGCACTTCGACCTTCAGCTTCCAGTCTTTGGCGAGCTTCTTGGCGGTGTTGGCGAGGTAGGTCGGCGTGCAGACATTGCTCGGCAGATTGCCGAGGTCGCGCGTCAGGTCCATGCCGTTGGCGAGCGCGGCGCCCTGCTTCGCGGCCAGCTTGGCGGCCTTCTCGTCGCCCGTGTTGACGCTGAAGACGATGCGCTTCAAGGCGCGCGCCGAATTCTCCGGCTTGCTCTTCATCTGCGTGAACTTGTAGGTCAGTTCGCGCAGCGCGAGGATCGCGGCGCGCACGCCCCAATCGGCGGTGCGTTCGAGAATCGGCGCTTGCGCCAGCGTAAAGGTGACCTGGACGATCTTGGTGCCGAGCAGCGCGCGCCAGGCGGCGCGCACGGCCTCGCCGTAGGCTTTCTGGTTGAAAGCGTCCTGCTTGCCGAGGCCGACCAGCAGCACGCGGGAGGCGCCGATGCCCGACACTTCATGCAGGAACAGCGTGGTGCCGGCCTTGCCGTCCATGTCGCCGGCCTTGATGATACGGGTCAGCAGGCCACGGGTGGCCTCGTCGATCTCGAGAGCCGCGCCCGACAGGGTTTGCGACTCGAACACGCCGATTACGATGCAATCGGATTTCCCAGTCAGGAAACCGTTTGACGAGCCTTTGGTCCAATCACAGGCTTTTATGCTAAAGTCCATCGCGCTTGTCCTCGGATAAAATCTGGGCTTAGGATGAAAAGCCGCAATTATCCGCTATTTTTCCTGCGGCGGCTGCACCGGAGGTGTGACGGGAAGCAACCCGTGCGCCACTGAGAGCGCCCCCTCTCATCATCAATAATGATCTTCGAACGCTCCCTCCAGCGCGAACTCGCGTATACGGCTGGTGCCGTGTTCATGGTTCTCCTCACGCTCGTGCTGACGACGATGATGATCCGCATCGTCGGCTTCGCAGCCTCGGGCGAGATCGACCCGCGCGACGTGCTGGTCCTGATCGGCCTGACCGTGATCGGCTACCTGGCGATCATGCTCGTCGCGACCCTGTTCGTGTCGATCCTGTTCGTCCTGACCCGTTGGTACAAAGACTCCGAGATGGTCGTGTGGCTTTCGTCGGGTGTCAGTCTGACGCAATTCATCAAGCCGATCGGCATTTTTGCCACGCCGATCATCATCCTCATCATGTTCTTCGTGTTCGTCGGCTGGCCGTGGTCGAACCAGCAAAGCAAGCTGATCCGCGCGCGCTTCCAGCAGCGCGACGAGGTCTCGCTGCTCGCGCCGGGTCAGTTCCGCGAATCGGCCACCAGTCACCGCGTGTTCTTCATCGAGAAGATGTCGCCCGACCAGGCGCGTGTGGAAAACGTGTTCGTGACCAGCACGGAAAACGGCAAGGTCAACGTGGTCGTGTCGAAGACCGGCCATACGGAAACGCGTAAGAACGGCGATCGCTTCGTGGTGCTGGAAAACGGCCGCCGTTACGACGGCCAGCCGGGCCAGCCCGATTTCCGCATCATGGAGTTCGAACGCTACGGCGTGAAGATCCAGAGCCAGCCGGTCGTCAATACGCCCAGTACGACCGGCACGCCCACCCTCACGCTGCTGCGCAACCCGACCAACGACAATCTCGCCGAATTCGCGTGGCGTGCGGGGCTGCCGCTCATCGCGATCAACCTGATGCTGCTGGCCATTCCGCTCGCGCACCAGAATCCGCGGCGCAGCCGCACCATCAATCTCGTAATGGCGGTGCTGATCTATCTGACGTATTCGAATCTGTTGAACGTGGTGCAGTCGTGGATCGAGCAGGGCAAGATGTCGTTCCCGGTCGGGCTGGTGGGCCTGCACGTGATCGTCGCGGCGATCGTCGCGTTCATTTTCTGGCTGCGCGTGCGCAACCGGCCGCTCTTCACGCGGGCAATGTTCAGCCGTTCGCAGGGAGCCTGACCGATGCGCATCTATGAAAGGTACTTCGCGCGTCAGATCTATCTCACGTTCATCTTCATTCTGTTTGCGTTTTCGGGTCTGTTTTTCTTCTTTGACCTGATCAACGAATTGAATTCGGTTGGCCACGGCAACTACAAATTCCAGTACGCGGTGCTGCGGGTTGCGTTGCAAACCCCGTCGCGCTTCTACGAAATCATTCCGGTCGCCGCGTTGATCAGCGCGATTTATGTATTCGCGCAGATGGCGGCGAACTCGGAGTACACGATTTTCCGCGTGTCCGGGCTTGCTACGAATCAGGCGCTGCGTTCGTTGTTGAAGATCGGTATTCCGCTTGTTTTGCTGACGTATCTGATCGGCGAAGTGGTCGGTCCTTACACGGATCAGTTGTCGGAGCGGGTGCGGCTCGAGGCGCTGGGGTCTTCGGTGTCGAGTAATTTCGAGTCGGGCGTGTGGGTGAAAGATACGCTCACGGCGCGCGCGGATGGCGAGCAGGTGACGCGCTTCGTGAACGTCGGCGAATTGAAGCCCGACGCCACGATCAGCAATGTGCGCATCTACGAATTCGATTCGAAGTTCCGGCTCTCGAATGTGCGGACTGCCAAGAGCGGCAAGTTTCAGCCGCCGGGGCATTGGCAGTTGACCGGTGTGACCGATACGCAATTAATCGACGTGCCCCCTCCTCCGGGCACGCCCGCGGATGCGCTGAATCCGGTGTATCGGGCGAAGGAAGTCGCGGTGCCGGAGTATTCGCTGCGCTCGGAATTGACGCCGCAGATTCTGTCGGTGCTGCTGGTGTCACCGGATCGGATGTCGATGTTCAATCTGTTCCGGTATATCCAGCATTTGACCGAGAATCATCAGGATACGCAGCGGTATGAAATTGCGTTGTGGCGCAAGCTGCTCTATCCGTTTGCGGTGTTTGTGATGCTGGTGTTGTCGTTGCCGTTTGCGTATTTGCATACGCGGGCTGGTGTCGTCGGGATGAAGGTTTTCGGCGGGATCATGCTGGGGATGAGTTTTCAGTTGTTCAATACGCTGTTCTCGCATATTGGCACGTTGAATACCTGGCCTGCTCCTTTGACGGCGGCTACGCCCGGGTTGGTTTATCTGGTGCTCGGGTTGGTTGGGTTGAAGTGGGTTGATCGGCATTAGGAGCTGATGAAATGGCTAAGCAAGGGCTGGTTCTGTTTGGTCATGGCGCAAGGGACCCGCGCTGGCGCGAGCCGTTTGAGAGGCTCGCCGAAAAGCTGCGCGCGTTGCGTGCAACGGACGAAACAGCCGGCCCGGTCTCGCTGGCATTTCTCGAGTTGATGGAGCCGAGCCTCCCTACCGCGGTGGCTCAAATCGCGGCTCAGGGCTGCGATGTGATTACCGTGGTGCCCGTGTTCTTCGGGCAAGGCGGACATATCAGGAAGGATTTGCCCGAACTGATCGAGCGCTGCCGTGAGGCGCAGCCGGACGTGCGGATCGACTGCGCGGTGGCGGTCGGCGAGGACGAAGCGGTTCTCGATGCGGTCGCGCAGTATTGCCAGCGCCAGGCTGGATGACGCCTGCAAACCGCTGCTAAAGAAAAGCGACCCTGCTCCTCCAGGCACTTCCCCCGCAGCGGCGCGGCTTCATCGCTCAAAGATATTCGACATTCCCGTCGACGCTGATTGCCTGCCCCGAGATGTTTTGCCCCGCAGGCGAAGCGAGGAACAGCGCCATCGCGGCAACGTCGTGCACGGTCACCATCCGTCGCAGCGAAATTTTCTGCAGATATTCGCCCTTCATCTGTTCGAAGCCGACTCCGAGTGACTCGGCGCGCGCGGAAATCACGCGGTCCATCCGTTCGCCTTCCACGACGCCCGGCAAGATTGCGTTCACGCGCACGTTGTTCGGTCCAAGCTCGATCGCCAGCGACTTGACCATTCCGACAATCGCCCATTTGCTCGCCGCGTACGGCGTACGGAACGCGTAACCGAGGCGTCCCGCGACCGACGCCATCGCAATGATGCCCGGGTTGGCCGACGTCTCCTTCAGCAGCGGCACGGCCTTGCGCAGAAAATAGAACTGGCTGTTCAGGTTCGTCCCGATCGTGCGTTCCCACTCCGCCGGATCGAGGTCCTCGACCGCGCCGGTGGGTCCGGCAATGCCCGCGTTGTTGATCAGCAGATCGAGGCCGCCGAGCTTCGCGCGCGCGTCGTCGATGATGCGGTCTACCTGCGCGCAATCCGACACGTCCGCGACGCCGGCGTGCAGTTGCGGATGCGCGGTTCTGGCGCGGTCGATCGCGGCGGGATCCACGTCGCAGATATAGACATTCGCGCCGACATCCAGAAACGCTTGCGCGATCGCCGCGCCGATGCCCGCCGCGGCGCCTGAAATCAGCACGCGCAGTCCCGGAATGGGTCTGAGAAGGTCGATGGTTTTCATGCAGATCCTCGAATGTTTAAAGCGTCATACCGCCGGATGCTTCGATCACGGCGCCGTTGATATAGCTCGCTTCGTCGCTCGCGAGAAAGGCGTAGATATTGGCGATCTCCTCGGGTGTGCCGAGCCGGCGCAGCGGCACCTGCTCGCGCATTTTCGCGAGCACTTCCTGCGGCACGGTCGAGAGAATCGGCGTGTCGATGAAGCCCGGCGCAATCGCGTTGACGCGAATGCCCTTCGGTCCCAGTTCGCGGCTCCATGTCTTCGTAAAGCCGATCACCCCGAACTTCGCCGCCGCATAGTTGGTCTGGCCGTAGTTGCCGTAGAGGCCGACCACGGAACTTGCATTCAGGATCACGCCCGAGCCCTGCGCGATCATCGTGTCGACGACCGCCTGCGCCGCATGGAACACGCCGCGCAGGTTCACGTCGATCACATCGTCGAATTGCTGGAGCGTCATCTTTTGCAGGCGCGCGTCGCGCGTGATGCCTGCGTTGTTCACCAGCACGTCGATCTGCCGGAACCGCTCGCGCACGTCGGCGACCATGCCGTCCACCGCAGCACGGTTCGTCACGTCGAGCGTGAAGCCGAGCGCTTGCGCACCCGCCGCGTGGCACGCGGCCACGACTTGGGACACCGCGTCGTGATTCACGTCGCACACCGCGACGCGCGCGCCTTCTTTCGCGAATTTGAGTGCGGTCGCAGCGCCGATGCCCTGCCCCGCGCCCGTCACGATGGTGACCTTTCCATTCAATCTCATTGTTCGCTCTCGTAGTCGGAAGCGCCGCAATGGCGCTGCAGTTATGACTCGGTGTTCAACAGCGGTTCGGCGAGGCTCGCCGCGCGTCCCTCTGACTGAATCGCCTTCGCGAGCAAAGGCACGAGGAGCAGGCCGAGAACCGACGCGCCCACGACCACCGAAAAGCCGGACGCGCTATGACCTGACGCACTTTCCGCGAGGCCGAACAGATACGGCCCGACGAATCCGCCGATCAGACCGATCGTATTGATGAACGCGAGTCCCGCCGCGGCCTGGATGCCGTGCAGCCGCTTCATCGCGATTGCCCAGTAGAGCGGCAACACGCCGCCCGCGAAGAACGCGGTCGCCACGAACAGCACGAGTTGTGTCGACAGCACGCTCGTCGAAATGAACAGGATCGCGCTGGTCACCAGCCCCAGGGTCAGCACGCCCAGATAGAGACAGTCGTTCGTCACCCGGCGATGAATGCGCGGCAGCACCAGCACGCCGAGCAGAAAGCCGATCCCGACACTGCTCGACAACACGCCGATCATCAGCGGCGATTTCACATGCATCTGCTGGATCATCGCGGGCGTGAAGAACACGAGCCCGACGAACGCGACCTGGTTCAGAAAGTAGATCAGGCCGATCAGCAGCGTGGCCGGGCGCTTCAACGCGGCGACCCAGTCTTGCGAGAACATTCCCGGATGCGCGGCATCCGGCACGGCGCGCGCTTCGAGTGCACGCGCTTCGTCGGCCGACAGCCAGCCTGCGTCGGACGGCTTTTCCGGCAGCTTGAACCACAGAAGCACGCCTACGAAGATGGTCGGCAAGCCTTCGAGCAGGAACAGCCACTGCCAGCCGTGCAGGCCGCCCAAGCCGTCCATCTGCATGAACGCGCCGCCCAGCGGATTGCCGATCACGAGCGCAAGCGCCGGCGCGGTGTAAATCCAGCCCACCGCCACCGAGCGATCCTGCGGCGCGAACCACATCGTCACCATATACATCAGCGCCGGGAAAAGACCCGCTTCGGCGATGCCGAGCAGCACGCGGATCGCATAGAACGACCACTCGCCCTGCACGAACATCATCGACGCGGAGAGCGCGCCCCACGTGATCGCGATCCGCGCGATCCAGCGACGCGGCCCGACCCGGTGCGCGACCAGATTGCTCGGCACTTCGAGCAGCGCATAGCCGATGAAGAAGATGCCCGCACCGAGACCGTACGCGGCCGCGTTGATGCCGAGATCGGCGGCGAGCCGCGCCTTCGCGAGCGACACGTTGGTGCGGTCAAGGTACGACATGAAATAGATCACGCACATCAGCGGGATCAGTCTCAGCATCGCCTTATGCGTCGCGATGCGGTGCAGCGCGTTGCCGGCAGGGCCGGCGCTCTGGGTTGTCATGATGTCTCCACCTAAGAAGGCGTGTTGTTGTTTTTATCGATTGGGTTTGACCGGCTCGCCGGTTCAGCGGGTCGGCGGTTTGCGCGGGGACCGGCTCAGAAGCTGACCTTGTCCGCGCCTTTGAGGCCGAGCATCTGTCGCGCTTCGGCCGGTGTCGCGATCTCGAACGACAGCTCTTCGAGAATGCGGCGAATCTTGCGCACCTGTTGAGCGTTGCTTTGCGCTTTCACGCCCTTAGACAGATACACGCTGTCTTCGAGGCCCACGCGCACGTTGCCGCCCATGATCGCGCCCATCGTCACGAACGCCATCTGATGACGGCCCGCGCCAAGAATCGAGAACTGGTAGTTTTCGCGGCCGAACAGCCGGTCGGCGGTCGAACGCATCACCGTCATGTTCTCGGGGTCCGCGCCGAGTCCGCCGAGAATGCCGAATACCGATTGAATGAAGAACGGCGGCTTGATCAAACCCTGATCGACGAAATGCGCAAGGTTGTACAGATGCCCGACGTCGTAGCATTCGAACTCGAAGCGTGTGCCGGCCTCGCCCAGTTCGAGCAGGATGCTTTTGATGTCCTTGAAGGTATTGCGGAAGATCGTGTCTTCCATCCCCTCGATGTAGTCCTTCTCCCAGTCATAGCGCCACGACTGCATGCGCGCGGCGATCGGGTGGATCGAGAAGTTCATCGAGCCCATGTTCAGCGAGCACATTTCCGGCTTCGCGAGGCGCGGGTAGGCGAGCCGGTCGGCGAGCGTCATGCGCGTACTGCCGCCGGTCGTGATGTTGATGACCGCGTCGGTGGCCTCGACGATCGCGGGCACGAATTGCCGGAACACTTCGGGCGAAGGCGTGGGTTTGCCGTCGGCGGGATTACGTGCGTGCAGATGCAGGATCGCGGCGCCGGCTTCGGCCGCTTCGATCGACTGGGCGGCGATCTGCGCCGGCGTCAGAGGGAGATATTCGGACATCGACGGCGTATGCGTCGCGCCGGTCACTGCGCAGGAAATAATGACTTTGCGGTTGAGCAAGGGTGTCTCCTTATCGGCGGCGATCCACGAATGGACTGCCTGTTGTGATACCGATGTTAGTGAGATACGATGCTGCCCGTAAGGTCATTTTCGGACATGCGGATGTTGTTCCGGGACAATCTGAGGTAAAGCCATGCCGTCGAAGTTGCCGTTGCAGAACGAGCGAATTTACGCGCCGTACAAGATCGCCGCCCTGGTCGAAGTGCTCGCCGAACAGGGCATTGCGCCCGAGGACTGCCTGAAAGGCAGCGGTGTGGACGCCGAGCGGATCAACGATGCAGCGGCGCTGACTTCGGTGCGGCAGTACATGGCCGTGTGCCGCAATGCGATCCTGCTGTCATGCAGTCCGGCGACGCCGTTCATCACCGGCTCGCGTCTGCATCTGTCCGCGTACGGGATGTACGGCTATGCGCTGATGTCTTGCCTGTCGTTGCGCGATTACTTCCGGCTGGGCGTGAAGTATCACCAGCTCGCAACGCCGACGCTCACGATCGAATGGACCGAATATCCGGACGAAGGCATCTGGACCTTTCCGGACGCGTTCATCTCCGGTCCGTCGCCCGAACTGCGCCAGTTCCTGCTTGAACAACAGTTCATGCAGCACGTCACGCATCTTCAGGACGTTGCAGGCCGAAGCTGTCCGCCGACCAAAGCCTGCTTTTCGTATCCGGCGCCCGCGCATGCGGACGTCTACAGCGAGTACCTCGGCTGTCCGTGCAATTTCGATCAGCCGCAATGCGAGCTTCATTACGACAGCAGCATTCTCGAGCAGAAGCCGCAGCTCGCGCATCGGCTCACCGCCACGTTATTGCAGGAAACCTGCGATCGGTTGATCGGGCAGGCAAAGACTTCGGTCGGCGTATCGGGGGAGGTGTATCAGATGCTGATGCGCAAGCCCGGCGAATTTCCGGGGATGGAAGAAGCCGCGCAAGCATTGAAGATGACGAGCCGCACGTTACGACGGCGGCTGGAGAGCGAAGGCACGTCGTTCGTCGCAATCGTCGACGACGTGCGCTGTTCGCTTGCCACCGAATATCTGAAGACCACGAAGATGAGCACCGACGATATCGCGATGCTGCTCGGCTTCAGCGACGCGGCGAATTTCCGGCGGGCACTCAAGCGCTGGACAGGAAAAGGGCCGGGGGAGCTGCGGGGCTGATTACGGGGACGATGGCTTACGCGGCGACCCGCATCCCGTCCGCCGCACGCACCACGTCGAGCCGCCGCTCGGCAAACGCGTCGCCGATCATCAGCAGGCTCGGCTGCGATGCATCGACCCAGCGCTGCGCGTCGCCGGCTGCGAGTTCTTCGAGTGTGAGCGTCAGCATGCGCTCGCGCTCGGTGCTGCAAGCTTCGACAATCGCCACCGGCGTGGCAACCGGCTTGCCGGCATCGATCAACTGCTGCGCGATCTCGACGCCGCTATCGCGGCCCATGTAAAACACGAGCGAGTCCGCATTCACCTGTTCACGAATCTCATCGGAACCCGGCGCACGGCTGAACGTGGCCAGCGCGACACTGCGCGATACACCTCGCAGTGTCAACGAGCGTTTCAACGACGCCGCGCTCGCCAGCGCAGCGGTGATTCCAGGCACCACTTCATAGTCGATACCGGCCGCTTCCAGCGCCCGCATTTCTTCGTCGGCGCGGCCGAACAGCATCGGGTCGCCGCCTTTCAGGCGTACCACTACGTCGTGCTCCAAAGCGGCGTCGACGATCTGCTTGTTGATGAATTGCTGGGCTGTCGACAATTGCCCGCAGCGCTTACCCACCGCAATCCGCCGCGCATGCGCAGGCGCGTAATCGAGCATGGCCGGTTCGACCAGCGCGTCGTGCAATACCACGTCGGCGGTGCCGAGCAGGCGCGCGCCGCGTACCGTAATCAGGTCCGCAGCGCCGGGCCCCGCGCCGATCAGATAAACCTTACCCATTTGAATCAACCTGTTGGTTGGGGCGCGAGCGACGCAGTATTGCGTCGCCATGCGCCCTCGCCCGCTTACGCAGAAAACGCCCGAATCATCCCAGCCGCAACGGTGTGATGCGTCGCCTCATCGATCAGCACAAACGCACCCGTGCCCTGATGCGAGTCATACACATCGCACACCAGCGGCTTCTGCAACGTCAGCGCCACGCGGCCGATGTCGTTCATCGTCAGTTCCTTGCGATCGGTCGCTTGCGACAGCGTGTGCACATCGAGCACTTCCTTGATCGCACCGATCCGCGCGAACACCGTATTGGTGGTCTGCTTCAACAGATACTTGCGTTGCGTCGACAGCGGCGTGTCGTCGAACCAGCACAAGTCGGCCTCAAGCTTCTTCGCCGGCTCCGGCGCCGCTTCACGCAGCACGAAGGTGTCGCCGCGCGACACGTCCACATCTTCCGCGAGACGGATGGTCACCGTTTGACCCGCGAACGCGCGGTCCACCGCAGCCGTGCCGCCAGGCACCGGCGCAATGATCTCGGCAACCGTTGCTTCACGATTGGCCGGCAGCACGACGATCGTATCGCCGAGCTTTACTTCGCCGGCTTCGACACGGCCCATGTAGCCGCGGAAATCGTCGGCCTGGCTGCCATCCTGACGCGCCACCCACTGCACCGGGAAACGCAGCGCCTGACCCGTCGGCACTTCGACCGGCAACGCTTCGAGCAGGTCCAGCAGCGGTTCGCCCGCGTACCACGGCATGCTTTCGCTCGCCGTCACGATGTTGTCGCCCTTGAGCGCCGACACCGGCACGAAGCGCACATCGTTCAAACCCAATTGACGCGCGAGTTCGACATACGCGTCGCGAATCTCGTTGAAACGCTGTTCGCTGTAATCGACCAGGTCCATCTTGTTGATCGCGACAATCGCGTGCTGCAAACCGAGCAGCTTGACGATCGCGCTATGACGCTTGGTTTGCGGCAGCAATTGCGCCACGCCATCCACGAACGTCACACGCGTCGCGTCGACGAGAATGATCGCCGCGTGCGCGGTCGACGCACCCGTCACCATGTTGCGCGTGTACTGCTCGTGGCCCGGCGTATCGGCGATGATGAACTTGCGCTTCGCGGTCGCGAAGTAACGGTACGCGACGTCGATCGTGATGCCTTGCTCACGCTCAGCTTCGAGGCCGTCCGTCAGCAGCGACAGATCGATTTCGTCGCCGACGGTACGCTTATTCTTCGCGCGCGACAGTGCCGAGAGCTGGTCTGAAAGCACAGCCTTGCTGTCGTACAGCAGGCGGCCGATCAACGTGCTCTTGCCATCGTCGACGCTGCCCGCGGTAATGAAACGCAGCACGCCGAGGTCTTCTGGTTGGTGAATACCGCTCATGATTGCTTTACCCTCGTTCGTGTGCTTAGAAATAACCTTGCTTCTTACGCTGTTCCATCGCGGCTTCGGAGACCTGATCGTCCATCCGCGTCGCGCCGCGCTCCGTGATTTCCGTCACGGCCGTTTCGGCGATGATCTTCTCGAGGTCGTCCGCATCGCTTTCCACCGGGCACGTGCAGCTAATGTCGCCAACGGTACGGAAGCGCACCAGCGCCGTTTCGCTGACTTCGCCTTCACGCTTGGGGGTGAGCGGCGTAACCGGCACGAGCAGGCCATTGCGGCGCACGATCTCACGCTGATGCGCGTAGTAGATCGACGGCAGTTCGAGCTGTTCGCGAGCGATGTACTGCCACACGTCGAGTTCGGTCCAGTTCGAAATCGGGAACACACGCAGATGTTCGCCGTTATGCAGACGCGCGTTATACAGGCTCCACAGTTCCGGGCGCTGTGCCTTCGGATCCCATTGGCCGAATTCGTCGCGGAACGAGAAAATCCGCTCTTTCGCACGGGCCTTTTCCTCGTCGCGGCGCGCGCCGCCGATCAGCGCGGTGTAGCCATATTCTTCGATGGTTTCGAGCAGCGTCACGGCTTGCGCGGCGTTGCGCGAATCCAGCTCACGACGCAGACGCACCGTGCCCCGTTTGATCGAATCTTCCACATGACCCACCACGAGCTCAGCGCCGATCTCTTTCGCGCGACGATCGCGGAAGTCGATCACTTCCTCGTAGTTGTGACCGGTGTCGATATGCACGAGCGGGAACGGCAGCACGGTCTTGCGATTCGCGCCGATGCCGAAGGCCTTCAACGCGAGGTGCAGCACCACGACCGAATCCTTGCCGCCCGAAAACAGCAGCGCGGGCTTGCTGCATTCAGCGACCAGTTCGCGCAGGATGTGAATCGACTCGGCTTCGAGCCAGTCGAGGTGATCCATACGGTTTGCCGTGTTGGCGAGCGGTGCGTTCACAGCGGAATCGAGCGTGGTGCTCATATCTGGGTCCTTCGTTGGTTCGTGTCGCAAGCGGTTGCTCGCGTCGCGGAGGTATTCAAATCGGTATGTGCGGTGTTCGGGCCGAAAACCAAGGCCCGTTCGCTCAAACTTCAGGCCGAGGCGTTTGCGCTGCGATCGACCGCGATCGGCGTAATCGTCGTGATGTGCAGTCCGCATTCCTTCGTATCGCGCGACTCCCACCACCAGCGCCCTGCCCGGCTATCTTCACCGGGGCGCACGGCGCGCGTACACGGTTCGCAGCCGATGCTCGGGTAACCGCGTGCATGCAGCGGATTGACGGGCACGTCGAACGCTTTCAGATAGGCCCACACTTCGGCCTCGGTCCAGTCGGTCAGCGGATTGAACTTGGCGATGTTGCGCGCGGCGTCGTGTTCTTCCGCATGCAACTCGGCGCGCGTCACCGACTGCTCGCGACGTTGACCCGTGACCCATGCGCTCACATCCGACAACGCGCGGTTCAATGGCTCGACCTTGCGGATTTCGCAGCAGCGCTTGCGCAGATCGACGCTTTCATAGAACGCGTTCAGACCGTGCGAGCCGACGTATTCCTCGACCGCCGCGGCTTGCGGATGAAACTGTTCGATGTCGTAGCCGTAGCGCTCTTTCACGCGATCGAGCATGCCGAGCGTTTCCGCATGCAAACGGCCGGTGTTTAGCGAGAAGATGCCGATCTTCACGCCGCGCGAGAGGATCGCGTGCGTGAGCAGCATGTCTTCCGCTGCGAGGCTGCTGGCGAGTTTCACGTTCTCGTGACGCGCGGCGATCGAGTCGAGCAGCGCATCGAGGCGCTCGACCTTCGCAGCGAGTTCCGGCGTAAGGGCTTGATCTTCGCTCATGCCGATGCCTTCGCCAGTTCGCCCGCTTCACGGCGGCGGAATAGCGGCGACGAATTCACCGCGCCCTGATAGTTAAAGCTGAATTCGTCGAACGCTTTGAGCGCGTCGTCGAAGTCTTTGTCAGCGCGCAATGCATATGCGTCGAAACCGCAACGGAACATGAATGCCAACTGATCGCGCAGCACGTCGCCGATCGCGCGCAGTTCGCCCTTGTAACCATAGCGCTCGCGCAGCAGGCGGCCGATGCTGTAGCCGCGGCCGTCGCGAAACACCGGGAAGTCCACGCCGATCAGCGCGATCTTGTCGAAGTCGGCGACGATATCCGCCGGTTCGCTATCCGGCGCGAGCCACACGCCGATTTCAGCGGCGCTGCGCGAAGCGATCAAAGCATCGCGTTCAGCCTGCCACAACGCGAGCGGCACCAGCACCTTGCCTGCGGGCAATTCGTTCACCGCTGGCAGCGTACCGTCTTCCGCGGCGCGCACGACCGTCCAGTCATCGTTGACGATCGCGCGATTCTTGATGATAGAAGCCATCTGTTCAGTATCCTTTTCGCGGTTACGCGTGAGCCGGTTGACGCGAGGCGTACACACGTTCCTTGAACGGGGTGATGCCGATGCGGTTGTACGTTTCGATGAAGCGCTCGCCTTCGTGGCGGTTTTCCACGAACGTATCGATCACCTTGCTCATCACGTCCGGCATTTCTTCCGCCGAGAACGACGGGCCGATCACGCGGCCGAGGTGAGCGCCGGTAGCGCCCGTGCCCTGCTCGCCGCCGAGCGTCACCTGATACCACTCCGAGCCGTCCTTATCGACGCCCAGAATGCCGATGTTGCCGACGTGGTGGTGACCGCAAGCATTGATACAGCCCGAGATGTTTAGCGAAACGTCGCCGAGGTCGTACACGTAGTCCAGATCGTTGAAGCGTTCCTGAATGGCCAGCGCGATCGGAATGGACTTCGCATTCGCGAGCGAGCAGAAATCGCCGCCAGGGCACGCGATGATGTCGGTCAGCAAGCCGATATTCGGCGTCGCGAAACCTTGCGCCTTGGCCTTTTCCCACAGCGCGAACAGGTCACGCTTCTTCACGTTGGCGAGGATCAGGTTCTGTTCGTGCGACACGCGGATTTCGCCCAGCGAGTACTCGTCGGCCCAATCGGCGACGGCTTCCATCTGCGTATCGGTTGCATCGCCCGGAGCGATCGTGGTCGGCTTCAAGGACAAGGTGACCGACGAGTAGCCCGACACCTTGTGCGGACGCACGTTGCGCTCGACCCAACGGGCAAACGCGCGGTTTTCCAGCAGATGCTTTTCGAACGAAGCGTCCGTATCCGCGAGCTTTTCGTACACCGGCGGCTGGAAGTACTGCGACACGCGATCCACTTCGGCTTGCGTGAGCGTCGAAGGACCGTCCTTCAGGTGTTGCCATTCTTCTTCGACTTGCGCCGAGAATTTCTCCGGGCTCAACGCCTTCACGAGAATCTTGATACGCGCCTTGTACATGTTGTCGCGACGGCCGTAGCGGTTGTACACGCGCAGCACGGCTTCGCAATACGTCAGCAGATGTTGCCAAGGCAGATCGCGGCGGATGATCGCACCGATGATCGGCGTACGGCCCATGCCGCCGCCCGCCAGGATATCGGCCACCAGCTCGCCCTGCTCGTTTTTCCGGAGATACACGCCCATGTCGTGAATCTGCACGGCAGCGCGGTCTTCCTTCGAACCCGACACGGCGATCTTGAACTTGCGCGGCAGCCACGCGAATTCCGGGTGGAACGTCGACCATTGACGCAGAATTTCGGCCCACGGACGCGGATCGACGACTTCATCCGGCGCGACGCCGGCGAACTGGTCAGCGGTGATGTTGCGGATGCAGTTGCCCGAGGTCTGAATGCCGTGCATTTGCACCGCGGCGAGCTTGCGCAGGATTTCCGGCGTTTCTTCGAGCTTGATCCAGTTGTACTGGATGTTTGAGCGCGTCGAGAAATGGCCGTAACCGCGGTCGTGTTCGCGCGCGATCTGCGCGAGCACGCGCATCTGGTCGCTGCGCAGGTTGCCGTACGGAATCGCGATGCGGTGCATGTACGCGTGGCGCTGGTAGTACAGGCCGTTCTGCAGGCGCAGCGGACGGAACTCCTCTTCGCTCAATTCGCCCGACAAGCGGCGGCGAACCTGATCGGCGTACTGCGCGACCCGTTCATCGACGATGGTCTGGTCGTACTGATCGTATTGGTACATTCGGGGACCCCAATTTTTTTGCAAGTGATACGCGGTGATCCGGTTTCGCCGCGCCCTGGACACCCTGTTTGTCACCATCCGCCCATGAACGTTTAGACCCATCGCTCATTTGCTTATGACAAATACAGATATCCATATTGAAAAAGATGGACAGATCGTAATAAACTGCCCTTATATTTCAAACGACTAAAAAATTCTTTTGATATGCGGAGAGGTTATATATGAACCTGCACCAATTCCGCTTCGTCCGCGAGGCTGTGCGGCAGAACTTCAATTTGACCGAGGCCGCCAAGGCGCTGTTTACTAGCCAGCCGGGCGTTTCCAAGGCAATCATCGAGCTGGAAGACGAGCTGGGCGTGGAAATCTTCACGCGCCACGGCAAGCGCGTGCGCTCGTTGACCGAGCCGGGACGCATCATTTTGCAGTCAGTCGAGAAGATCCTGCAGGAGGTGGAGAGCCTCAAACGGGTCGGTAAAGATTACGCGGCGCAGGATCAGGGCAATCTGGTGATCGCCGCCACCCACACGCAGGCGCGCTATTCGCTGCCGGCCGCCATCGCCGAATTCAAGAAGCGATTTCCCAAAGTTCACCTTTCGATTCTGCAAGGCAGCCCGACCCAAGTCGCCGAAATGGTGCTGCACGACCAAGCCGACCTCTGCATCGCCACGGAAGCGATCGCCAACTATAAGGAGCTGGTCTCGCTGCCTTGCTTCCAGTGGCACCACGTCGCTGTGATGCAACCGGATCATCCGCTGCTCGACCGCAAACTTTTGTCGCTGGATGATCTGACCCAGTATCCGCTGATCACCTACGACAACGCGTTCGCCGGCCGCACCAAGATCAATGAGGCGTTCCGCCTGCGCGGACTGCATCCCGACATCGTGCTCGAGGCAATCGATGCCGACGTGATCAAGACCTATGTGGAACTGGGTCTCGGCGTCGGCATCATGGCGGATATCGCGTTCAACGCCGAGCGCGACCGCCATTTGCGCGCCATGCCCGTCGGCCACCTGTTCGGCAGCAATGTGACGCGAGTCGCGCTGAAACAGGGCGCCTATCTGCGCAGCTATGTGTATACGCTCGTCGAGCTGTTGTCGCCGAGCATGAACCGCAAGCTGATCGAGCAGGCGCTCAAGGGCGAACACGAAAGCTACGAACTTTGATACCACTACCGCTTCTCGCTACGGAGACCCTTCGATGACGTCGTATAAGAAAAAATTCAGCGGCCTCACCGCCGCTTTAGGTTTTGGCGCGCTGTTGCTCGCCACCGCTGCACACGCTGACATCAAGGTCGGCATCGATCTGTCGAGCACCGGCCCGGCGGCTGTGATCGGCATCACCAGCAAGAACGCGATGCTGATGTGGCCTGCCACGATCGCCGGCCAGAAAGCCGACTACATCTTTCTCGATGACGCCTCCGACCCCGGCGCCGCCGTGCGCAACATCCGCAAGCTGATCAACGAGGATCATGTGGACGTGATCGTCGGCCCGAACATCACGCCGGCGGCAATGGCCGCGCTCGATCCGGTCGCCGAGAGCCAGACGCCGATGATCACGCTGATCGGCTCGGCAAGCGTCGTGGAGCCGCAGGAAGGCAAGAAGGTGTGGGCCTACAAGATGGCGCAGACCGACAGCGCGATGGCCGACGTGATGACGCGCTACATGTCGAACCACAACGTGAAGACGGTGGGCTTCATCGGTTTCGCGGACGGCTACGGCGAAAGCTGGCTCAACGAGTTCAGCAAGTTCGCGGCGCTGCGTCATATCCAGTTGGTGGCCACCGAGCGCTACAACCGCACCGACGCGAGCGTCACCGGCCAGATTCTAAAGCTGATGGCCGCCAGGCCGGACGCGATTCTGATCGCCGGCGCCGGCACGCCGACCGTGCTGCCGCAGCGCACGCTGATCGAGCGCGGCTTCAAAGGTCCAATCTATCAGACGCACGGCATCGCGACGCCGGAGTTCATCAAGCTGGGCGGCAAGGACGTGGAGGGCACGCTGTTCCCGACGCAGCCGGTCGTGGTGGCGCGCACGCTGCCGGCCGATCATCCGGCGAGGAAGGCGGCGCTCGCTTTCACAAACGAATACGAAGCGAAGTACGGTCCGGGGAGTGTCACGCAATTCGCTGGCGATGCAGCGGGCGTGTTTCCGCGTTTGCAGGACGCCGTAGCCCGCGCGTTGAAGACGGCGCAGCCGGGCACGCCGGCGTTCCGCACCGCGCTGCGTGACGAACTGGAGCACGCGCATGAACTGGTCGTGCCGAACGGTGTGGTCAACACGAGCCCGAAGGATCACGTGGGGTTGGATCAGCGGGCGAGTGTGATGGGCGTGATCAAGAACGGCAAGTTTGTTTATTTGAGCCAGTAAGATAGCCGCATCCAGGTAGCCGCACCGCCCGGACGCGCCAGTCGGGCGGTCCGCACGCTCTATACTGCATTGATGGTCGTGCAGTGGGCGTGCGGCTGAGCATGTCTGTACGATTTCTATTGAACGTATCAAAAAATCGTACAGCGCTCGAATAGCCGCCGGAAACAGCGCGATTACCCGCCAAAAAAATCGTCAACAATCCGGCATGCCACTGTCTGCTGTTAAAGTGCAACCCTTCAGCTAGCCGTCTCCCACATCATGCGCACCACCCGAGCCATCCACGCCGTCGAGCGGTTGAAAACCCGCAGCGGCAATCCACAGTTCGCCGCGATCAGCCTTTCCGGGGGCCTGTTCTATCTGGTCGACAAATCGAGCGGTACCGACAAGAAAGTCTCCGATCCGCTGACGCTCGACGACTTCGTCAAATTCGTCGATGGGTTCGGACCGCCGAAGCCGCGTAAAGCGAGCAAGCTGGATATCGCGTTCGAAGAGCAGATCAAGAAGAGCAAGGGCGGTTGAGCGGGGCGATCAATCCCGCTGATGGTTCACGCCGCGAGATAAAACCGGCTCTCAAGCGCTCCGCGCAATTTCCCGCCACTGCCCATCCGCCGCGCTACTTGCAAGCATCGCCTCGATAAAACGCAAACCCGCAACGCCATCCTCCACCGTCGTCAGCAACAGGCTCTCGGCGGGTAACGCGCGGCCCGCATCCAACGCCTCGATCTGCAACGCCGCGTCTTTGTATAACTGCGCGAACGCTTCCAGATAACCTTCAGGATGTCCCGACGGCACGCGCGTCGCGTGGGCCGCGATCGCGCTCTTCACGCGCCCTCGTGTCAGGCGCTGCGCCGCGCCGCCCAACGGCGTGAACCACAATTCATTCGGATGTTCCTGATCGAATGCGAGACCGGCCTTCGTTCCGTACACCCTCAAACGCAAGGCGTTTTCCGCGCCGCTCGCCACCTGGCTCGCCCACAGCATGCCGCGCGCGCCGTTCGGATAACGCAGCATCGCCTGCACGTGATCGTCGATCCGGCGCCCCGGCACGAACGTATGCACTTCCGCCGCGAGTGCATGCGGCGTCATACCCGTGACGAACGCAGCAAGATGATAAGCATGCGTGCCGATATCGCCGAGACATCCCGCCGGCCCGGCTAACGCTGGATCCGTACGCCAACCCGCCTGCTTGTTCGTGCCCCTCGTTTCGATCGGCTCCGCCAGCCAGTCCTGCGCATATTCGACCTGCACGACGCGTATTTCGCCCAACTCGCCGCTTTTGATCAGCTCGCGCGCGTGACGCACCAGCGGATAGCCTGAATACGTATGCGTCAATGCAAACAGCTTGTTCTTCTCACGAGCCAGTTTCGCCAGCGCCTCACCTTCCGCGAGCGAGATCGCCAGCGGCTTGTCGCACACGATGTGAATGCCGGCTTCGAGAAACGCCGTCGCGACCGGCGCGTGCAGATGATTGGGCGTGACGATCGCTACCGCGTCGATGCCGTCGTCGCGTGCGGCTTCGGCGCGCGCCATGTCGCGCCAGTCCGCATAGCTGCGTGCGATTCCCGCCTCATCGGCGCTCGCCTGCGCACGCTGTGGATCGGACGACAGCGCGCCCGCCACCAGTTCGAAGCGATCGTCGAGCCGCGCCGCGATCCGATGCACCGCGCCGATGAATGCGCCCTGCCCGCCGCCGACCATCCCCAGTCTGAGCCTTCGTTGTGGCATCGCCGTTACTCCTTCGCGTTATGGCCACGCACCTTAAATGCCGAGCACACGCTTTAGCTGCGCGGCGTCCACGCCGCTGCCCGCGAAATCATCGAATGCATGCTCTGCCACGCGGATGATGTGCCGCCGAATAAACTCGGCGCCTTCGCGCGCGCCGTCGTGCGGATGCTTCAGCGCGCACTCCCATTCGAGTACGGCCCAGCCGGGAAAATCGTACTGCGCCATCTTCGAGAAAATCGCGCCGAAATCGATCTGGCCGTCGCCGAGCGATCTGAAGCGCCCCGCCCGCTCGACCCAGCCGCTATAGCCGCCATACACGCCCTGCTTGCCGTTCGGACGAAACTCCGCGTCCTTCACATGGAACGCCTTGATACGCTCGTGATAAATGTCGATGAACGCAAGGTAATCGAGCTGCTGCAAAACGAAGTGGCTCGGATCGTACAGAATGTTCGCGCGCGCATGCTGCTTCACCGCGTCGAGAAAACGCTCGAAGGTCACGCCGTCGTGCAGGTCTTCACCGGGATGCAGTTCGTAGCACACGTCCACGCCTGCTGCGTCGAACGCATCGAGAATTGGCGTCCAGCGGCGCGCGAGTTCGTCGAACGCGGCTTCGACCAAACCTGCGGGACGCTGCGGCCACGGGTACAAATACGGCCACGCCAGCGCCCCCGAAAACGACACGTGCGTGGTCAATCCCAAACGCTGCGAAGCCTTCGCCGCGAGCTTCATCTGCTCGATCGCCCACTGCGTGCGCGCGGCCGGATCGCCGCGCACATGCGGCGCGGCAAAGCCGTCGAACAACACGTCATACGCCGGATGCACGGCGACGAGCTGCCCTTGCAGATGCGTCGAGAGTTCGGTGATCGTCACGCCCGCGTTGTCCACGATCTCGCGCAACTGGTCGCAATACGTCTGGCTCGCCGCCGCCTGTTCGAGATCGATCAGGCGACTGTCGCACGGCACCTGAATCCCCTTGAAGCCGAGACCCGCGGCCCACTCGGCAAGATGCGCGAGGTTGTCGAACGGCACTTCGTCGCCCATGAACTGGGCGAGAAAGATTGCCGGCCCTTGGATGGTTTTCATCGTACGGCTCCTCGAACGAGGGCGCGCTCGCCGTGCCGCTATGGCACATAGTCCGCTAAGCCTAGCGGCGCGCCCCGAATGCTCAGGTCAGAACGGCGAGTCCGGGAAATAGAACTGCTGCGCGTTCTCCTTCGTGATCAGCACCGACGGAATGATCGTGGTGGCCGGCAGCTTGTCGCCCTTCAGACGCGCTTCGGCAGTGAGCTTGATCGCGTCGTAGATAAACTTCGGCGAGTACGACACGTCGGCCTTGATCATCGGCGCGCCGTCCATCACGTTCTTCACCATGCCCTTCGACCCAGCGCCGCCGAACACGATCTTGATGTCGGTGCGCTTGGCCTGCTCGATCGCCTTGATCACACCGACCGCCATGTCGTCGTCGGCGGCCCAGACGGCGTCGATATGCTTGAAGCGCGTCAGGTAATCCTGCATGACCTTGAAGGCGTCGTCGCGATTCCAGTTCGCGTACTTCGCATCGAGAATCTTGATGTTCGGATAGGCCTTCAGCACGCCGGTAAATGCGGTCCAGCGTTCGTTGTCGAGCGTCGTCGGAATACCTCGCAGCGCGACGATATCGCCCTTGCCGCCCAGCTCCTTCGCCAGAAACTCTGCGGGAATCCTGCCGAACGCGGTGTTGTCGCCCGCCACGTACGCATCCTGCGCGCTGGTGTCGGTCAGGCCGCGATCCACCACCGTCACGTAGACGCCCTTCTTTTTCACCTGCGCGACCGGTTGCGTGAGCGAAGCCGATTCGAACGGGAAGATCACGAGCGCATTGATCTTGTTCACCGTCACCAGATCCTGCAACTGGTTCGCCTGTTCAGGAGCGCCGGCCGCGGTCTTCACGATCACTTTCAGATCGGGATGCGCCTTCTCCAGATCGGCCTTGGCCTTGTTCGCCCACCAGACGATGCCGCCCGTGAAGCCGTGGTCGGCCGTCGGAATCGCAACGCCCAATGTGACTTTTTCGTCGGCGCGCGCAATGTTCGCCGTGCCCAGTATTCCCAACGCCAGCATGCCGGCGCCGACCGCTCGAATGACCTGCTTCATGGTTGTGTCTCCTTTTGTGAGGCGTTCGTGCGCCCCGATTCTCAACTCGCCGCGATTACAAATTCAAGGCGCAATATGAAGCGCCACCGCTACCGCCGTCCACGTTGTACGAACGCGACGAAGATAATCACTACGCCCTGCACCGCCGCGTTCAGATACACGCTGATGATGCTGGTCAGATTCAGAATGTTGGCGATCACCGAGAGCAGGATCGCGCCGATCACCGTGCCGATCACGCGCCCTTCGCCGCCCTTGAGCGCAGTGCCGCCGACCACCACCGAGGCGATCGCTTCGAGCTCCCATAGCAAACCGGTCGTCGGCGTGGCCGAGCCGAGCCTCGGCACGTACAGCACCGTGGCGACGCCCACGCAAATCCCAAGCAGCACGTAGGTGACGATCTTCACCGTGTCGACCCGAATCGCCGCATAACGCGCGACCTGCTCGTTCGAGCCGATTGCCTGCACGTGACGGCCGAACGCCGTACGGTTGAGAATCAATGCGCCGCCCGCCGCCACCACGAGGAACACCCAGATCGGCACAGGCACGCCGAACAGGCTCGCGTAATACACCGGGCCATACAGGTCGGACAGCGAGTTATCCAAAGTCAGCGCGCCGCCGTCGGCGAGCCATGTCAGCACCGCGCGAAAGATACCCAACGTGCCGAGCGTGACGATGAAAGGCTCGATGCGTCCTTTGGTGATCAGCAAGCCGTGCGCGCAGCCGAACAGGCCGCCAAGCATCAGCGCGCCTACGATGCCGAGCGTGAGAATCATCAGCGGCGGGAACGTGTGTCCGCCGACGCCCGCCGCGAGTCCGTTCATCAGCCAGATCATGCTGCCCGCGATCAGCGCCGCCATCGAGCCGACCGACAGATCGATGCCGCCCGAAATGATCACGAAGGTCATGCCGACCGCGATGATGCCGATGAACGAGGTGCGCGTGAGCACGTTCATCATGTTGTCGACGGTGGCGAAATCGCGGTTGAGCAGCGTGCCGATCACGCACAGCGCGATGAGTCCGACGAGCGGCCCGAGCGCATACAGTCGATGCGCGAAGCGCAACGCACGGCCGGATTGCACGGCTTCAGTGGGTGCCGGTCGCATGGGCGATCAACTCCTCTTCGGTCAGATGTTCGAGCGTGAGCGTGGCTTGCAGGCGTCCCGCGCGCATCACGGCGACGCGGTGGCACAGCCCGATCAGCTCGATCAGTTCGGATGAAATGACGATCACCGCGCGGCCCTGCGCGGCGAGACGATGAATCAGAAAATAGATGTCGCGTTTCGCGCCGACATCGACGCCGCGAGTCGGCTCGTCGAGCACGATCACGTTCGGGTTGGGTTGCAGGTATTTGGCGAGCGCAAGCTTCTGCTGATTGCCGCCGGAGAGCATGCGCGCGCGGCTCGACAGGTCGCCCGTGCGGATGCCGAATTCGCTCACGGCTTTGGTCAACGCGGCGCGCCCCGCTTTTATATCGAGCAACGGGTGCGCGTAACGTTCGAGCGTCATCAGCGTGACGTTGTCCTGCAGGCTCAGGTTCACGTGCAGGCCTTTGCCCTTGCGGTCCTCGCTCAGATACGTGATGCCGTGGCGCATCGCATCGCGCGGGCTTTTCAGATCGACGGGATGGCCGGCGACTTGAATGCGGCCCGCGGTGCGCTTGCGTAAACCGATGATCGCTTCGAACGCCTCGGTGCGGCCCGCGCCCACCAGTCCAGCGAAACCGAGCACTTCGCCGGCGCGCACGTCGAAGCTCAGGTCTTCGACCCAATCCGGCACGGCCAGGCCTTCCACCTTCAACGCAAGCGGTGCGTCGGCGGACGCGGTGATCTTGTCCGGAAACATGTCCGAGAGCTCGCGGCCGACCATCAGGTTCGCCATCTGGTGGCGCGCGAGTCCGGCGGTTTCGCCGCGCGCGACGAAGCGGCCGTCGCGCATCACGATCACTTCGTCGGTGATGCGCTCCACTTCGTCCAGCTTGTGCGAGATGTAGATGATGGTCACACCGTCGGCCTTGAGCTTGGCCATCAGCGTGAAGAGACGTTCAGTCTCGGACGGCGTGAGCGTCGCGGTGGGTTCGTCCATGATGAGCAGACGCGCGCGGCGCGACAGCGCCTTGGCGATCTCCACCATCTGCTTTTCCGCGACGATCAATTCGCGCACCTTCGTGTCCGGCGCTTTTTCCAGACCGACTTGCGCGAGAAAACGCGCGGCCTCGGTGTTCATCGCGGCATCGTCGACGAACCAGCCGCGCTTTTTTTCGTGACCGAGATACATGTTCTGCGCGATCGTCAGGTGCTCGGCGAGATTGAACTCCTGGTGGATCAGCACGATGCCTTGCGCTTCGGCTTCGCGCGATCCGATGAATTGGTGCGCTTGCCCATCGACCAGCAAAGTGCCCGCGGTTGCGGTCTCGTAGCCGGCGAGGATTTTCATCAGCGTGGATTTGCCCGCGCCGTTCTCGCCGAGCAGTCCGTAGATGCGCCCCGGCGCCAGCTCGAAGCTCACGCCGTGCAGCACGCGCACAGGGCCGAAGTCTTTGCGGATGTCGTCGAAACGGATCGCGAGACTCATGGTTCAGGCGCTCCCGCGAATCACGAGCCGATGCGGCAGCAGCACGCCCGGCACGTTCGCCAACGGATTGGCGAGCCGCTGCAGCAACAGACGCGCGGCGGTTTCGCCCAGTTCGCGCATGGGCTGCGCGATGGTCGTGAGCGGTGGATCGATCTGCGCGGCGAGCGAGATATCGTCGAAGCCGACCACCGCGATGTCGTCCGGCACGCGCTTGCCGACGCTGCGCAGGCCGTGGATCACGCCGATGGCTAGAGTATCGGAGACCGCGAAGATCGCGCTCGGCGTCTGCGGCTGATTCATCAGCGTGGCCGCGGCCGACGCGCCCGCTTCATAGTCGAGGCTGTTCAGATTCATGCGCCAGCGTTCGTCCGGTGTGATGCCCGCCGCGCTCAACGCGTCGAGATAGCCTTGTTGACGCTGCCGTGCGTACAGGTAATCGACATCGGAATTGATAAGGCCGATACGACGGTGGCCGCGCGCGAGCAGATGCCTGACGGCGTCGCCCGCGGCGCGGTAGTTGTCGATGCCGACATACGGCACGCCCATTGCCGGATCGAACTCGCAGCACGCGACCCACGGCAGCGCGCTGGAGGTTTCGCCCAGCGCCTGCTGGATGGTGGCCGGGTCGAGACAGATCGCGCCGTCCGCGCGGCGCCGCCGTAGAAGATCGAAGTAGCTGCGCTCGCGGCCCGGATCGGCGCCGGTGTCGCACAGCAGCATGAAGTAGCCGTGCTGACGCGCCACGCTGTCGATGCCGCGCACGATCTCCGCGTAAAAGGGGTTGCCGACGTCCGGAACCATGGTCAGCAGCAGGCGACTTTCGGCGGTGCGCAGGTTGCGCGCGAGTTCGTTGACGCGGTAGCCGCTCGCATCGATGGCCGCCAGCACCTTGTCGCGCGTGGCAGGCCGCACGTTCTCGTGGCCGTTCAGAACGCGCGACACCGTCGCCACCGAGACGCCCGCCTGCTCAGCCACGCCGGCGATCGACATGCCGTCGGCCGCGCCGCGCAAAGGCGCGACGGCGGGCCGGGGATGCGCCGCGGACGCCGCTGTCGAAGCCTTGGTGGACGACGATCTGGACAAGTGAACTCACCTCGAAAATGTAATCGATTACATTCTTGAGCGATGGACGCGGGAAGCGCAAGGAAAGATCGCTAGGGATTAACACGGAGGCGGGCGCGGCCGGGCATCGCCACCTTTCGCCTCGCGATGGCGCCGCGCCCTGCCCGCGAGGGCGCGGATCGTCACCGTCATTTGGTACAATCCCGCAGTTACCCTGACGGGCCTTGCGTGCTGAGTTGCGCGGGCAAGACCGGCGGTCAGTGGCTGATAGCAAACGCAGCAAACCCCGCAGAACTCGCCAAACCATACAGCCGAACCCACCATGAACATCGAGCAAGCGCGTTTCAACATGATCGAACAGCAGATCCGCCCCTGGGAAGTGCTCGACCAGGACGTGCTGAATCTGCTTTCGATCGTCAAGCGTGAAAACTTCGTCCCCACCGTGTATCGCGAGCTGGCCTTCGTCGACTTCGAAGTGCCCCTGCCGGCCGGCCAGCATATGCTGGCGCCGCGCATCGAAGCGCGCGTGCTGCAGGAACTGGCGGTGAAGAAACACGAAAGCGTGCTCGAAATCGGCGCGGGCTCGGGTTACATGGCCGCGTTACTCGCGCACCGCGCGCAGCACGTGCTGACCGTCGACATCGAACCGGAACTGGCGGAACTGGCGAAGAGCAATCTGATCGCCAACGGCGTGCTGAACGCCGAGGTCGCCACCGGCGACGCCGCGCGCGGCTGGGCCGGCGCTGCGCCGTACGACGTGATCTGCGTGTCGGGCGGCCTGCCGGTGCTGCCCCAGGAAATGCTCGACCATCTGAAGATCGGCGGCCGTCTGGCGGCGTTCGTCGGTACCGCGCCGGTCATGAAGGCGCAGGTCATCACGCGTATCGACGAGAAGCAATACCGCATTGCCGACGTGTTCGAAACGTATGTCGAGCCGCTCATCAACGCCGTGCAGCCGTCGCGTTTCAAGTTCTGATTCATAAGCTCCGGACGGCCGGCAACGCCGCCGTCCTCTGAACCGGATGTTCCGCTGATGCAAAATCTGACCGCTCCGGCGCTCGCCGAATGGCTTGCCGACACTTCTCGTACCGCGCCCGTGCTGCTCGACGTGCGCGAGCCGTGGGAAATCCAGACGGCGTCGATCGCCGGCGCCGTGTCGATTCCAATGCGTGAGATTCCCGCGCGCAGTGAGGAACTCGACGACGACGCGCAAATCGTCTGCGTCTGCCATCATGGCGCGCGCAGCGCCCAGGTCGCGATGTTCCTCGAGTCGCGCGGCCATACCAACGTCTTCAATCTGCAAGGCGGGATCGACGCGTGGTCGCGTCAGGTCGACCCGTCCGTTCCGACTTACTGATCGTACGGGCCGCAGTGACGCGCCAGCGGGAGCCGGTTCTCACGGTCCCTTTCGCGCTTGGCCTGACGCTTCACGCACTAACCGCGTAGGCCGTCGGCTTCTCCCAGTTCTACGACGCAGCGCTCTTCAAAGACGCGCTGCTGCAAAGCGCGCGCCTCGCTCGTGGCCAGCAGCGAGAACCGCCGTTCGCGCCACACTGCTGCCGTAGGTCCCTCGGCGTCGCTCACCGCGAGCCTTCGGAGCACCGGTTTCGCGGCGGCTTGCCATCCTTCTACGGCTCGCCCAAGCTCCCCTTCTGCAGAACGCTAACGGCTGGCTTTCGTTGCGCCGCTTCACGCACTCGCTTCCGAAATTTCATACGGTTTCCTGAACACCGCACAGGCACCATGCTTCCGACCGTTTTGGGGAGCCGTGTGATGAGATTTTTGAAGACCGCGATGTTGGCCGCGACCTTGTTGCCGCTCGCGTCGCATGCAGTCTTGGGTGGCGCGCCGGGCACCGGCGCAGCCTCGCCTGCCACGTTACGCGCTATGTCGCAGTCCGCCGCCGCGACGCCCACCGTTCAGCCGGCGAACACGACGCCCTACTCCGTGCGCCAATCGGTCGACGCCAACGGCGTCACCATCCGCGAATACGTGCTGCCCGAGAACATCGTGTTCGCGGTCAAGTGGAACGGCCCAATCCGTCCAGACATGACGGCGCTGCTCGGCAGCTACTTTCCCAACTTCGTCAACGCCGGGCAAAACCGCGCGCAAGGCACCGGGCCGCTGATCGACGGCAACGACGACTTTCGAATCGAGTCCGCTGGCCGCATGGGGCGCTTCAGCGGTATGGCCTGGCTACCTCGCCTGATGCCCGCCGGCCTGCGTCCAGGCGATCTGAAATAAGAACGGCGTCGAGCGATGAAAAAACTGAACATGAACACACTGAAGCAGACGCTATGGGTCGTCGCGGCCTTCGCGGGGCTCGCTCTCTGCGCGTGCGGAGGCGGCGGAAGTTCGGGTGGCAACCAGGGCAGCAACTCCATGGGATGGGACGCCAAGCCCGCCTGGACTCCGGCGCCGTCCGGCTCTGGCAGTTCGGGTAGCTCGAACAATTCATCCACGCCTGCCACCGGCGACAACACGGTGCCGGTCCGCGTCGATACATTGACGGGCAACGTCAACCGGCTTCTCGCATCGATCAAGGTTTGCGTGCCGGGCACACAGGGCGCGCCCCAGTGCGTGACCGTCGACAACATGCTGGTCGACACCGGCTCGACCGGCGTGCGCATTTCAGCCCGCGCGATACCCACGTTGGTCCCTTTGCTGCTCACGCAAGCCGGCGCGGTGGACGACAAGATCGGCTCGGCGCCGATTGCCGAGTGCGCGCCGTTCGCGTCGGGCTACACCTGGGGGTCGGTCAAGCGCGCCGATATTACGATCGGCAGCAAGACGGCGAGCAATATCCCGATCCAGGTGGTGTCCGATGGCGCGTTCTCCACGCCGGACGACTGTATTGCGCACAACGGCGGCGACCTGGGCAGGTCCCTCGACGTGATGGGAGTCAGCGGCATTCTCGGCGTCGGCAACTTCACCGGCGATTCCCAGGACGCATTGACCAAAGCGGTACCCGGTCTTTATTACTATTGCCCGACGCAAAACGGTTGCGTGAGCACGCGCATGCTGGCGAGCAAAGAAGTCACGAATCCGGTCGCCGCATTCGCCACGGACAACAACGGCATAGTCATCCATCTGCCCGCTGTGCCTGCCACGGGTCAGGCAAGCGTATTGGGCCAGTTGGTGTTCGGCGTCGGCACGCAGCAGAACAATGCGTTGCCGGCGAATGCCACGGTCATTGCGTTGGACAAATACGGTACGTTCACGACGCAGTACAAGGGGCAGGTGTTCAACCAGAGCGCGATCGATAGCGGCACCCTCGGCTACGCGTTCCCGGACAACGCGATTCCTGTTTCCGTCAAAGGCTTATACGCACCGACGAGCACGCTTGATCTGGCTGCGACAATGGAACCGAACGGCGGATCAGGCGCGCCGCTCCAGATGCCGTTTTCGATCGACAACGCCAACAATTTGCTGGCAAGCGGAAACGCCGCGTTCATCAACATCGGCCAGTACTTTGCGAATAGTGACGACAACATGTTCCTGTGGGGACTGCCGTTCTTTTATGGCCGCGACGTCTATAACGTGATCGGCAATGCCAAGGCCGGCAAGCTGACAGGGCCGTTCGTCGCGTTCTGATGGCCGACCGCATGGCTGAGATAGAGACGCCGCGCTATAGCGGCGTCTTCTCAAGCCATTTCCGATTTTCGATTGGGACTTTTCCAGCAGTCCCAATAACGCCCCGCTGGCACCATGCTCCGATCTGTCTTCTGGAGCAATGTGATGAATTTTTTGAAGCTCGCGCTGGCTGTGGCGGGCATGTTGCCGCTCGCCTCTTATGCGGCATTGGGTGGGGCGCCGGGTACGGGCGCGGCGTCGCAGTCGGTGCTCCGGTCAGCGGTTTCTCTGAACGCGTCCGCAGCGGCTACGCCGTACACGACGCGCACTACGTCTGGCGCCGACGGCGTCACGATTCATGAATACGTCTTGCCCAGCAACGTGGTATTTGCCGTCACCTGGCAAGGTCCGGTGCGCCCGGACATGAGCACACTGCTCGGCAGCTACTTTCCCAATTTCACGAATGCTGCCGCCCAACGTGCGCGTGGCGCCGGGCCGATGATCGAACATAACGGCGATTTCCATATCGAGTCAGCCGGCCGTGCGGGACGCTTTTTCGGCAAGGCGTATCTGCCGCGTCTGGTTCCCGTTAACGTTCGCGTGGAGCAACTGCAATGAAGCGGCGCGCAGACTCATTCAACACGCTAAACATGAAGGCATTGAATAAGACACTTTGCTGTGCGCTGGTGGGTGCCAGCCTGGCGTTATCTGCGTGCGGCGGCGGCAGTAGCGGCGATGATGGCAGCGGCAATGGAGCTAAGAATAGCGAAAAGCCGGCAGCGGGGTCCGCGGGAGCGACGCCGGCTTCGTCGTCGGGCGCGAGTGGAGCGTCTACTGCGACGGCGGCTCCCGCTCCGACGCCTACGCCTACGCCCGTTCCACAGCCAACGCCGGCGTCAACTCCGACGGCGACGCCAAAGCCGCCCCCCGCTCCGATACCAACTCCTACACCGACACCGACACCGACACCGACACCGACACCAACTCCGACTCCGACTCCGACTCCGACTCGGACTCCGACTCCGACTCTAACTCCGACTCCGACTCCAACTCCAACTCCGACTCCGACTCCAACTCCGACTCCGACTCCGACTCCGACTCCAACTCCGACTCCAACACCAACACCGACACCAACTCCAACCCCGACGCCGACGTCAACTCCAACCCCCACGCCAACCCCCACCTCCAACACCGCCCCCATCACCATCGAGCGCTGGACGGGCAACTACGCGAACATGCCGTACGTGACCGCGACGATCTGCATCCCAGGCGTTCAGGGCAGCAATCAATGCGCAACGGTCGATCACATGCAACTCGACACCGGCTCGGTCGGCGTGCGCGTGCTCGGCAGCGCGTTGGGGTCCGCGCTCGCCGGCCGCTTGCCGAAGCAATCCGGCGCCACCGACGATCCGACCGGCAACGCGTCGATCGCCGAATGCGCCGTGTTCGGCTCGGGCTATACGTGGGGGTCTATCAAGCGCGCGGACGTCACGATCGGCGGCAAGACTGCGGGCAACATGCCGCTGCAGGTGATTGCCGACGACCAGTACGCGACGCCCTCGGACTGCCAGTCACGCGGCGTCTACAACCTCGGCTCGGCAACGGCGCTCGGCGCGAATGGCGTGATCGGCATCGGCCCGGCGCAACGCGATTTCCCTGCGGCGGCGCAGACGGTACTGCCATCGGCTTATTACTACTGCACGTCCGCGACGTCATGCACGAGCACACGTGTTCCGCTCGACACGCAGGTCATGAATCCAGTCGCCGATTTCACCTCGGACAACAACGGCACGATCATCCGTCTGCCCGCGCTGCCCGCGGGCGGCCAGGCGAGCGTCACGGGCGAATTGGTGTTCGGCATCGGCACGCAGAAGAACAATGCCATGCCCTCGCAGCCGAACATTCTCGCGCTCGATCAGTACGGATATTTCTCGACCACGTACAAGGGCAACACGTTTAGCAGCGCCATCGACAGCGGTTCCAACGCGAACATCTTCGCGGACTACACGGTGCCCTATGCCGGCGACTGGTACGTGCCGACGACCACGCTCAGCCTGTCCGCCATGCTCACCGGCGCCGACAAAGCCGCATCCGTCAACGTACCGTTCTCGCTGGCTAACGGCTGGACCCTGCTGGCCAGTCAATACGCCGCTTACGACAGCCTGGGTTCGCCCTCGGCCGGCATGTTCATCTGGGGCCTGCCGTTCTTCTTCGGCCGAAGCGTGTACACCGTGATCAATAACGTGGTGGTCGGCAAACAACCAGCGCCGTTCATCGCCTTCTGATCGAAGTCGCGCCCCGCAAGTCCCTCAACAGGGAATCGAAATAGAAAACGGCCGGCGCCACATCGCGCCGGCCGTTCTGCGCCCCAACCGAACCGGCTTACTCCACTTACTCACCCACGTCGTAAAGATCTCATCGAGCCGCGCCTTAGTGTAGGCACGCTACACCGCATGCACAACGGCGCAGCAGCCATGCACCGCCGACGCCCGCTGGCGGATGCATGCGCTTCGTTGCGGCGCGACACGCACCCGAACGAGGCGCGCCGCGCGATGCTGCACCAATTCTGCGCCGCATCACGCATACGGCCGCCATCCCGCAGCCGCGTCACAGCATGCACTCCACGCCGTCCAAGTCGAATTTACTGCATGGCATGTGCCTTGCAGTACACAAGCGGCAAGTCATGCGGGATAAGCCCTGCTGGCTGAAATCGACGCCCATAAACAGTCACCATCAATGGCAAGGGGATATACATGAAACGTCGCAGTCTGTTGAAGTTCGGCTCCATGTCGGGCGCGTTGGCGCTTGCAGGTCAGGTTCCGTTTGCGCAGGCGCAGTCCAGTGGTCCGATCAAGGTAGGTATCCTGCATTCGCTGTCGGGCACGATGGCGATCTCGGAGACATCGCTCAAGGACACCGCGTTGATGACCATTGCGGACATCAACAAGAACGGCGGCGTGATGGGCCGTCAACTGGAACCGGTGGTGGTCGACCCCGCTTCGAACTGGCCGCTCTTCGCTGAAAAAGCGCGTCAGCTGATCACGCAGGACAAGTGCGCCGTGGTGTTCGGCTGCTGGACTTCCGTGTCGCGCAAATCGGTGCTGCCGGTGTTCGAGGAACTGAACGGCCTGTTGTTCTACCCCGTGCAATACGAAGGCGAGGAAATGTCGCGCAACGTGTTCTACACGGGCGCAGCGCCGAATCAGCAGGCGATTCCGGCGACCGAATACCTGATGAGCGCGGAAGGCGGCGGCGCCAAGCGCTTCTTCCTGTTGGGCACCGACTATGTGTACCCCCGCACGACCAACAAGATCCTGCGCGCGTTCCTCAAGTCGAAGGGCGTGCAGGAAGCCGATATCCAGGAGGTCTACACGCCGTTCGGCCACAGCGACTATCAGACCATCGTCGCGAACATCAAGACCTTCTCGCAAGGCGGCAAGACCGCGGTGATCTCGACGGTGAACGGCGACTCGAACGTGCCGTTCTACAAGGAGCTGGGCAACCAGGGGCTGAAGGCGTCGGACGTGCCGGTCGTCGCGTTCTCGGTCGGCGAGGAAGAACTGCGCGGTATCGATACGAAGCCGCTGGTCGGCAACCTGGCTGCGTGGAACTATTTCATGTCGCTGCGCAACCCGGCCAACGAGAAGTTCAAGAAACAATGGGCCGCATGGGTCGCGCAGAACAACCTGCCGGGCGGCACCAAGCGCGTGACCAACGACCCGATGGAAGCGACCTTCGTCGGCATCCATATGTGGAAGCAGGCGGTTGAGAAGGCCAAGAGCACGGAAGTGGACAAGGTGCGCGTGGCGATGGTTGGCCAGACCTTCGCGGCGCCGTCGGGCTTCACGCTCGAAATGGACGGCAATCACCATCTGCACAAGCCAGTGATGATCGGTGAAGTGCGTGCCGATGGTCAGTTCAACGTGGTGTGGCGGACCAAGACCGCGATTCGCGCGCAGCCGTGGAGCCCGTTCATTGCCGGCAATTCGAGCAAGCCGGACGTGGTCAGTTCGATTCCGGCGTTCCTGAAGCGCTCGCGCGTCGCCTGACAGGAAGGCGTGCCGCGGTGGCGAAGCTAGCCGACGCGGCACGTTGATTTGCCGATTGCAATCCCGCGACGGGCGCGCCCACCGCACCCGCGTTCGTGCCTTGATCGGACGTCCGAAAGGCACGACCCTCGCGCGCAGCAACTCGACGGCGCGGCAACGGCGCTTGCCCACATGCCGCGCCGCCCTGCCGGATTTTCTTCAAAGGCCACCATGGCGTTTTCCATCCTCACAGACGCACGAACACTGGCACGACGACTCGCGCGACGCGGCGTCGCCGGCGTGACGCTCGTGCTGCTCGCCGGCGCACCGCTGGCCGCCTTCGCGCTGACCCAGGCCGATGTCGCGCCGCTCGCCGCCGACGACTTCGACGCGAAGTCCGCGGCCATCGACAAACTGATCGCCAATCACGACAAAGAATCGATGGCGGTTCTCAAAGCGCTCTCCGAAGACAGCGCACTCGCCACCGACGCAGGCGCCGTGCTGCTTCAAGACGGCGATACGGCGAAAGACGCGGTGACCGGCAAGACCGTCGCCGCGGGCGATGCGCAGCCGGTCACGCTGAACAATCTGCTGCGCTCGAAAGTCGCCGGCGCGCTGTCCGGCCTGCAACTCGATTCGCCGGACAAGGCCGCGCGTGACGCCGCGATCACCTCGTTGCTGCAGAATCCGGACCCGTCGATCAAACCGCTCGTCGACGCGGCTCGCGCGAAGGAAACCGATCCCGCGTTGAAGAAGCGCCTCGACACGCTGTGGGCGATGACGGCCCTGCACGATGCCGATGCGGCCAAACGCCTGGAAGCCGTGCAACTGGTCGCCGCGCGCCACGACCTCGACATGAACGAACTGCTGCGGCCGCTCGTCGCGAAGAAGCCGGACGGCACCTTCAACGAGCCCGACGATCGCGTGCGCGCCGCCGCACAAAGCGGCATCGACGAACTCGACGCGATCCAGCGCCGCAGCCAGATTGCCGGCACGCTGTTCGCGGGTTTGTCGCTCGGCAGCGTGCTGCTGCTCGCCGCGCTGGGTCTCGCCATCACGTACGGACTGATCGGCGTGATCAACATGGCGCACGGCGAATTCCTGATGATCGGCGCCTATGCCACCTACGTCGTGCAGAATCTCTTTCAGCGCTTCGCGCCCGGCGCATTCGACTGGTATCCGCTGCTCGCCATTCCGGCTTCGTTCGTCGCCGCGGGCCTGGTGGGCATCGTGCTCGAACGGCTGGTGCTTAAGCATCTGTACGGCCGTCCGCTCGAAACGCTGCTGACCACCTTCGGCGTCAGCCTGATCCTGATTCAGGCGACGCGCATGCTGTTCGGCGCGCAGAACGTGCAGGTGGTCAACCCGGCATGGATGAGCGGCGGCGTCACCGTCCTGCCGAATCTGATCCTGCCGTACAACCGGCTCGCAATTCTCGCGTTCTCGCTGATCGTGGTCGGCATCGCGTGGACCGTACTCACGAAGACGCGTCTCGGCCTCTTCGTGCGCGCCGTCACGCAGAACCGCCGGATGGCGGCCTGCGTCGGCGTGAAGACCGCACGGGTCGATTCGTATGCGTTCGCGTTCGGCGCGGGCATCGCGGGTCTGGGCGGCTGTGCGCTTTCGCAGATCGGCAATGTCGGGCCGGACCTCGGCCAGAGCTACATCATCGATTCGTTCATGGCCGTGGTGCTCGGCGGTGTCGGTCAACTGGCCGGCACGGTGATCGGCGGCTTCGGCCTCGGGCTCATCAGCAAGGCAATCGAACCGTTCTGGGGCGCGGTTCTCGCGAAGATCGCGGTGCTCGTGCTGATCGTCCTGTTCATCCAGAAGCGTCCGCAGGGCATGTTCGCCCTCAAGGGCCGTAGCGCGGAGGCATGAGATGACATCGGCAACTTCATCGGCTCACGTCGGCGCAACGAGCGGTGGCGCCAGCGCCGGACGCGAGTCGCAATCCGGTTTCGCGCTCGGCCTGCCGCCGCGTCCCGCGCTATTGTCACGGCGCGCGTGGCTCGCGCTGATCGCGTTGATCATCGTCTTCGGTTTGGGCGTGCCGTTCGCCACGCTAGTCGTGCCGGAAACGAGCGCGCTGCATCTGTCCGCCTACGCGATGACGATCACGGGCAAGTTCATGTGCTACGCGATCGCGGCGCTGGCGCTCGATCTCGTGTGGGGTTATTGCGGGATTCTGAGCCTCGGCCACGCGCTGTTCTTCGCGCTCGGCGGCTACGCGATCGGCATGTATCTGATGCGCTCGATCGGCCACGAAGGCAAGTACGGCAGCGACCTGCCCGACTTCATGGTGTTCCTCGACTGGCATCAACTGCCGTGGTACTGGCAAGGCACGCAACACCTCGGCTACGCGCTGCTGCTGGTGGTGCTGGTGCCGGCGGTAGTCGCGTGGGTATTCGGCTTTTTCACGTTCCGTTCGCGGGTGAAGGGCGTGTATCTGTCGATCATCACGCAGGCAATGACCTTCGCCGCGATGCTGCTGTTCTATCGCAACGAAACGGGCTTCGGCGGCAATAACGGCTTTACCGATTTCAAGCGCATCGGCGGCTTTCCGATCACGCATCCGGGCACACGCACTGCCCTGCTGCTGATCACGTTTGCCGTGCTGATTCTCGCGTTTCTCGGCGCGCGGGCCATCGTCACCTCGAAGCTCGGCCGCGTGGTGACCGCGGTGCGCGACGGCGAAACGCGTTTGATGTTCCTCGGCTATAGCCCGCTTGCGTACAAGCTGTTCGTGTGGACCGTGTCGGCCGTGTTGTGCGGCATCGCCGGCGCGTTGTATGTGCCGCAGGTCGGCATCATCAATCCCGGTGAAATGTCGCCGGGCAACTCGATCGAAATGGCGATCTGGGTCGCCGTGGGCGGACGCGGCACGCTGATCGGCCCGATCATCGGCGCCTTCGCGGTGAATGGCGCGAAGAGCTTTTTCACGGCGAACTTCCCTGAATACTGGCTGTTCTTTCTCGGTCTGATTTTCGTGCTGGTCCCGCTGTTCCTGCCGAACGGCATCATGGGGCTGATCGAACTCGTGACGCGCAAGAGGAACCGCTCATGAATGAAAACCCGATGGTTCCTGATCTGGCCTTACCGGAAGAACCCGCTGAAGAAACCTCGTTGAGCGGCGTCGCGAGCATGGGCCGCACGGTCGTGCCCGGCGAGATCGACGTATCGCACGGCACGATCCTGTATCTCGAAGACGTGACCGTGAGCTTCGACGGTTTTCGGGCGTTGAATGCACTGACGCTGACCATCGACGCCGGCGAATTGCGTTGCATCATCGGTCCGAACGGCGCCGGCAAGACGACGATGATGGACGTCATCACCGGCAAGACGGAGCCGGATTCCGGCAAGGTGTATCTCGGCCAGTCGATCGATCTGACGCGGATGAACGAGCCGTCCATCGCGCGTGCGGGCATCGGGCGCAAGTTTCAGAAGCCCACGGTGTTCGAACAGCACCCCGTGTGGGAAAACCTCGAACTCGCGATGAAGGCCGACAAGGGATGGTGGGCTTCGTTGCGCGCGCGTCTGGATCGCGAGGCGCAAGCACGCATTGAAGAGACGCTGGCGCTGATCGGCCTCGAGAGCGAAGCACGGCGGCTTGCCGGCGAACTATCGCATGGACAGAAGCAACGGCTCGAAATCGGTATGTTGCTGATGCAGCAGCCGGCACTGCTGCTGCTCGACGAACCGGCCGCCGGCATGACCGACGACGAAACCATGCAACTCGCCGAGTTGCTCAATCATCTGCGCGGCACCTGTTCGATGATGGTCGTCGAGCACGATATGGAGTTCGTGGCGGCGCTCTCGGGCGCGGCCGGCAAGGTCACGGTGATGGCCGAAGGGCGCGTGCTCGCTCACGGCACACTCGACGAAGTGAAACGCGACGAGACGGTCATCGAGTCTTATCTGGGCCGGTGAAACGGACTGCCGTAATAAAAGGTTGAACCGACATGCTAGAAGTAGAAAACCTGAACCAGTACTACGGCGGCAGCCACATTCTGCGCGATGTGAAGCTCACCGTGCCCGACGGCAAACTCACTGTTCTGCTCGGCCGTAACGGTGTGGGCAAGACCACGCTGCTGCGTTGCCTGATGGGCGTCGTGCAGACGAAGAGCGGCTCGATCGCCTGGCGCGGTGCGCCGATCACCAAACTGCCGACTTACTCGCGTGTGGAGAAAGGCCTCGCTTATGTGCCGCAGGGGCGCGATATCTTTCCGCGCTTGACCGTCGAAGAGAATCTGCTGGTCGGGGCCGCCAGCAAGAAGGCGCCCAAGAAGATCCCGGATCGTATCTACGAGTTATTTCCGGTGCTGAAGGATATGCGCAGCCGGCGCGGTGGGGATCTGTCGGGCGGTCAACAGCAGCAGCTTGCGATTGGCCGGGCGTTGATGAGCGATCCGCAATTGCTGATTCTCGACGAACCTACCGAAGGCATTCAGCCGTCGATCATTCAGGATATCGGCCGCACGCTGCGTCAACTGGTCGAGGAAATGGGCATGACGGTGCTGCTCGTCGAGCAGTATTACGACTTTGCCAAGGACATCGCTGATCGGTATTGGGTGATGAGCCGCGGCGAGATCATCGCGGGCGGTGAAGGCGCCAATATGGATACGGATGGCGTGCGGACGTTGATCGCCGTGTGAGCGGCATTCGGAAACCCGCGTGATATTCTCGTCGCATCCTGTGGCGACGCGGTTTAGCGTTGTCTGACGTGCGCAGGCACGCTTTGTTTTTCTCTGTTCGGTCGCATTTCCATCGCATGTCGGTTCACGAAAATCACGTCACGCTCGCTGCCGCTCAAGACGGCGCGCATTCGCTATGGCGCGCGCGCCTTGAACTTGGGTTCGTCAAGCATGGCGAGCGGACTACGCTCAAGCATCGGCTGCACGACGGGCCGTTGCGGGTTCAAAGACCGCTTTATCCTGAAGGACACGGTATCTGTCATGCGGTGATCGTGCACCCGCCCGGCGGAATCGCGGGTGGGGATCGGCTTGCTATTGATGTCGATGTCGGCGCAGATGCGCACGCTGTCATCACCACGCCGGGGGCGACCAAGTGGTACAAGTCCAATGGACGCGAGGCGCAGCAGCGGATCGCGGTGCGTGTCGGCGAACGGGCTAAGCTCGACTGGCTGCCGCAGAATAATATCGTTTTCGATCATGCAAACGCGGAGCTGGATTTTGCGTTGACGCTGGCGCGCGACGCCACTGCGATCGGCTGGGATGCGACGCAGCTCGGGCGCCAGGCTGCGGGTGAGCGGTGGTCGGATGGGAGTTTGCGTGCAGTTTCGCGGATTGTTGGGGCTGACGGCGAGTTGCTGTGGTTCGAGCGCGCGAGTTTTGAGGCGAATGATTCACTACGCGATGCTGCTCAAGGGCTGGCGGGGTTTCCTGCGTATGGGACGCTTTGGGCTGTCGGGGCGGCTTGCGATGATGCGCTTGCTGAGGCGTTGACGGCTCAATTGCCATTCGATGATTCGGTGCGGATGGCGGCTTCTTGTGTGACTTCTGGAGTGCTCGTCGTGCGGGGGGTTTCGAGGTCGATGGAATTGCTGCAGCGGGCGTTTGTGAAATGCTGGATTGAGTTGCGGCCGGTGGTGCATGGGGTGGGGGGAAGGCCGTTGCGGATTTGGGCGACTTGAGGGGGCCGGCGCGTTGTGGGTGAAGTCGTGGTTCGCGTTGTTTGCGTTGGTTAGTTCGCTTGTTGTCTGCGCGCGTCGTGATGATAGGCAAGCGTGTGCGCCGGCTGGTCGGTGTGACGCCCGGCCTGCCCGCACGGTATGTAGTCCCACAGCAAGGCGTATCCCAGCGCGTTGCTGTGTCGGCTGATCTGGTCCAGCGCGTTGTACTCGAACTTACTTTGTGTCACCTGACCCAGTGCGGGGTTTCAAGCAGGGCAACGTGTAAAAATCCGTGTTGAACACGGACGGCTGACTATCAGCGCCGAATAAAAGACAAAGGGCCGTTCACAGTCGGCCCTTTGCTCTTCAATCCATCGAAATTTCCGCTGCATCAGAAAATTTGGGAATCTTCAAGAAATTTCTCTCTCGTTTTGTTAAAAACTTTCAACCATAATATCTGCTTGATAGCCGCCATTTTCCCCAGGCATTCTGTGCTAAATATCCAAATATTTACATCTTTCTTTACTTATTTATTATTTTTTTATTTTGCCAGCACTTCGAATTTTGTCAGTATAAAAATACGCAATGATCCGCAATTCCACATCCGTCTTTTCGTCAAAGACAAGCATACCCAGCTTCAAACAGTTGCAGTCTATCTCGATCGATTCAATAGACGAATCGTGTAACGTTTTTACATTTCAAATGATCAATCGATCTCATTTAACATCCGCCGGCCCTGTTTGCACGGCTTCACATCCTGACCGGTTTGACTCAATATGGATGCCAATCTTAAAGCACGCCCGAAGAAACCCGAACACCCCACCGCTTTCTACATGACCCTGCAGAGCCTGGCCGAACGGCCAGCCTCCCAGCGACCCTGTATGCCTGGATGGACGTCATCGATAAGCATGTCGTACTGTTCGGCTTCAAACCGATGAGCGCGTCTATCTCTGCTTCGACCATCGCTATCGCCAGATCTTCATCTGGACCTGACTTCGATCAGCGGGAGCAGTGCGGAACACGCAAGCTTTGAAACAGGGAAGATTGACCAGCATCGCCGATCGACACACAAGGGCTACGCATTGAGCGGCCCTTGATGAACACACCAAGGCACCCTTGATAGTTTAATGACAAAGCTTATATAGCTCAGCCTTTAAAGCATCCAACTCGTTGTTCTCTCGTATTAATGGCTGTCCGTTCCTGTATAAGACCAAATCATTTAATGAACCCATGCCTCCGTACATTGCATTTATCTGCGCGCAAACGTCGTCTGGGTTGTTTGCAAGCTGCAGCAAGCAACGATTAAGAGCATTTGCCCAATCGCTCGCGGCCCCATTTTTCAATAAAGCGATCATTCTCGCAAGCACCACTTCTGTACGTTGGATATCCATCATTTGAGAACGTAAGAATTAATTATTTCGACGCCGTCAATGGTCCACGGCTTTGGCACTACTATTTGCTGTGTTCCCCCAACATAAAATCCACCCTGCGAACCGACTTCGCCCACATAAACCTGCGTTCCAGCAGGAATCTTTACGGCGAATGCAGTATCAATTGGAGACGTAGCTCCGCCAGGCCAGGTCGGCAGAACAGCTTTATCTATACGTGTTTGCAGTACTCCAACAGGAGCTTCTTGGCTGAAAAATTGGCCAAGTGGTCTTTCAGCCGTACCAGCACGATATAGCACCGTGTCCTTACCGAGCGTTACCGCTTCATATCTACCTCCGGCGAAAGTGGCGGCCAAGTCATCGGAAAGTGGCCCCGGCTTTATCGCTGAATAGCTTCCCCTCGCCCCGCCAAGCGGTGCCGCATTTTCACATGACAACCCAAGCGGATCAATCCATCCCGCGGGATTCGGCGCATACGCATAAAGATTAAATCCCCCCGCCAACCCGATCGGATCCTGACTGACAAACCGTCCCGTTCCCGGATCATAGTACCGGAACGTGTTGTAATGCAGTCCGGTTTCTTCGTCCGCATACTGCCCCGCAAACCGCAGTGCCTCGTCGAACGGCCTGTCGTCGAGCCACTCCGTTCCCCTGTACTCCCCGAAGCCCGTAAAACCCGGCTCCCACACGACCTCGCCGTTTGCCCCCGTCACGTCGTACACCTGACCATTGTCGTGCGCATGGTGATGCCACACGATGCGCCGGCCACCCGTACGGCACTGTCCGTCGACACTGACAACAGGCTGATCCACCCGCGCCATCGGCCGGTACGGCGAATCGGGTGAGTAGACATACGTGCGCACTGTCTCATCGCGCAGCACCTGCACCATGCGCATGCCTTCCCACATGAAGCGCGTCTCCTCCACGAGCGCCGTGCCGTCCGCTGCCGTGCGACGCGCGACCTTGCCCGTTCGCCGGCCGATCGCATCGTAGTGATAAGCCGTGCTGTGCCAGCCATGCCGGCCCTGACCCGACGCGCGCACCATCCGCCCCTCGTCGTCATGGACGAAGTCCTGGGCCAGCCCATCCCGCACCCGGCGCGTAAGCCGCCCGAAGCCGTCGTAGCTGTAGCCCGTCTGCCGGAAACGGCTGAGCAGATCGTCCAGAATCCGGCTCGCCGCGCTGTCACGCGTCGCGTCGATGAGGTTGTCAGCAGCGTCGTAGAGGTAGCTCTCGTTCAGCCCGTTGCCGTCGTGATAGCCCGTCATCCGGCCCATCACGTCGTACGTGTAATGGACCGTGCTGCGCGAGCGCGCACCGCTGCCTTGCCGGACCACCTGATGCAGATTGCCGGCAAGATCGTACTGATAGGCCGATCCGAGCGGATCGTTGTCCGCCATTCCCTCGCGTCCCGAGCGTTCGCTCAGCCGCGACACCGTGCGCCCGCGCGGATCGTAAGTCGTGCGGCAGACACGCGGCCCCTGCGTGCGCTGCACTTCGCGGTGCAGCGCATCGCGCTCGATATCGCTGAGCGTTTCACCGTCCAGGCTGATCTGGTGCACGTGCCCCGAGCCGTAGTGCAGCATCGAAATCCGCTGACCCAGAGGAAGCCTACGTTCGGTCACATTGCCGAGCGCGTCATGGCGCGACTCCGAACGCTGGCCGTCCACGGTTTCCGCCAGCAACCGGCCCAGCGCGTCGTACTCAAACGTCACTTCACAGGGCTCGATGCCCAGCGCCATGCCGGCAGCGCACGGCTGCCGGCGAACCGCCGTCACGCGGTCGAGCGGGTCATGGACGTAGCGGGTAGTCGCGCACCTGCCGTGCTTTCCGATCAGCCGCCCGGCGGCGTCCCGCTCCAGACCGATCGTTTCCGATTCACCGTGCCGGCCCGTCATCGTTTGCGCGATCATTTCGCCGTTCGGGTTGTAGCGCAACTCGCGCCGCACGCCGTTCAGGCGGACCTCGGCGGTCAGACGACCCGCAGCGTCATAGCTAAAGTCGTAGCTCGCCCCGTTCGCATTGGTCAGCCTCACCAGTTGTCCATGCGCGTCGTAACGATAGGCAAGCGTGCGCCCCAGCCGATCCGTGTAACGCTCGGCCTGCCCGCGCGGCGTGTAGTCCCACCGCGAGACGTATCCCAACGCGTTGCTGTGCCGGCTGATCTGGCCCAGCGCGTTGTACTCGAATGTCTCGCGCGTGCCGTCGGCATGAACCACCGTGCCGACCGCGCCGGTGGCATTGCGCAGTAACTGCGTCACCTGCCCCAGCGCATCGGTCTGGCGTACCAGTTCGCTGTCGTCGTTCCACGCATAGCGCGTGGTCGAGCCCGAGCAGTCCGTGCGGCTCAGCAGCAGACCGTAGCGATCGTCGTAGGTGAAGCTGTTCGTGCCGCCCCGCTCGTCGGTGTAGCAGGTGAGCAGTCCGCGCCCGTCGTGCTCGAACCGCGCCACCTGACCGAGCGGATCGATCCGTTCGACTGGCAGACCCTGTTCCGTATGGTTCCACTGCCAGACGCTGCCGTCAGGCAGTGTGTTGCTCGACAGTCGCAGCGTTTTGAGGTGATACGTGCTTTGCCAGACCCGGCCGGTGGCGTCCACTGTTTTCGTAATTCGCCCGAGTGCGTCGTAATTGAGACGCTGCGACCTCCCGCCCGGAGACTCGATGCGCACCAGCTGCTGGTGCGCGTCATATTCGAACTGATAGCGCGCACCCAGATAGTCGGTCCATTGCGTGACCAGGCTGTCCGCGTCGTACTCCCAGTGCTGCGTGCCGAGCGCTTCGCTGCTGATGCTCGCGCGCCTCGACTCGATGTCGTACGCGAACGTGTACCGCTCGCCGGAATCCGTGGCATGTTCAACCACCCGCCACTCGTCACCATATCGCGCGTAACGGTAGCTGCAAGTAAAGCCAAGCGCATTGGCATGCCGGACCATCAATCCGGCGGCATAGGCGAACTGTCGCACCAGCGTGTCGGTTCGATCGCGCACGCGGATAAGTTGTCCATTTTCATCGTAGCCGTAACGGACAAGACTGCGCCGCGTCCCGTCGATGCGGTCCACGCCGATCAAGCGGCCATCGGCATGCAGCAATTCAAGGATCACATCCGCGTCGTTGCGCACCCCGACGAGTGCGCCGCCCGAGTCTCGACGGAACTCGATGAAGTGTCCGAACTTGTCCTCGATACGCTCCAGTACGTGTCGGCCGTTCAGCGGATGCACGCTGAATCCGTAAAAGATTTCGTCGAGGCCGTTTAGAACATAGCGGCCGTCCAACGCGTGAGACAGATAGAGTTGCTCGAACGAGTTGTACTGGTACTGACCGGCCGGGATATCGTCGAAGCCAACTTCGCGCCCCTGAAATCCGACATATTCGAGACCGCGGCTACTGCGTTTCAGGTGAATGTCCCAGTTATGCTGCCAGCCGCGGCCCAACATGCCGCACGTATCGATCGCACTGGAATACGAGCGTGAACCAAAGAACGGCAAGAGGCCGGGCAACTCGAAATCCAGCTCGTTGACGAGAACTTTCTGACCGGTCGGCACATGGACGGGATGACCGAACAGCCCGGACACGCCCTCCGAGACTTTGGAACCCACGTAGATTCCCGCAACCTGGCCAGCGAGAAACTTCAAGACACACGGACATGTCGCTTTCATGCCGTTTTTTAGCGCGCCCGCCAAGCCGCCTGCAACGCCCGCGACCAGAAACAACGCGTTCTTGAAATTGACTGCCCACGCCGGTATTTCACTGGCTACCGCTATCTCACAGGCTTTGTCGCTGCCGAAGAATACGTTCTTCGACCCTTTCTCAATCGTCGCGCCACATTGAATGTCGTCGCCTTTACGTGCGGCGACGTGCTGGTTAATAAATACGGTACTGGATCCACATGCCGCCAGTTCGTGCGGCGTATCGTGATCGCACGCGGCGGCACTGATTTTGGCGGGAACGGCTGCCCGCCCGTTGACAAACACATTCGCCGAACCTTCCGTAATACTGCCGGTTGTACTCGTAAACAGGCTGCCCAATTGGGTCGCAATATTGACTATCTGTTCCGCAATCATGCTGGCCATAAAGCCGGCAATAAATCCAACAAGAAGCGGACAACTGAACGTCAACATTGCAACGGCAAAAATCAGCGCTGCCCCAAGGATCGCGCCGATCAGAAAACCAGCCAGGGCCGACGTGTGTTGTATCTCGTCTCCGACACGTGCTGCTTCAAACATGCTCTTCCTCTAGACGCGACTCTCGAATACTGTGCACCGGCAGTGGCGCAAACAGGTCGGCTGGACAAACGACAATGAAAATCGATCAGGCGGGTACGAATGTATCGGTCATCCGCCGCCAGATCGCGAGTTGCTCTGAGGTGAATGGGACGGTATTGGTCGCCGTGAAGATGAGTGCCCTGTCGTTGGCCATAAAGACCGCGCATTGGCGTTGATAGACAGACTTTCCATTACTCTGATAGCGGGTTTCGATTTCGATGCCGTCCGCGCGGCATCCCGCAAGCACAACTGCTTCACGTGAAGTAACAGACAAGCCCTTGATCTTCCGCTTTAGCAAAGCGATCTGGCGACTCACATAATCATCGAGTGTTTCGCCGTTTCGCGCGGTGTCTCGCGCGACCTGGAGATTGGACAGGCCATTCGTCATCGGCTCCTGTACGAAAATATTTACTGTCCGGTCGCTATAGCCGGCGGGCAAGGTGATCCTGCCTTCATGCATTGTGTAGTGCACTGTCATTGTCTGTTGGCTGTTCAGAGGCAGTTAGCAGTTCAGATAGATCTTGCTGCCTTTCATGTTCGTTTCGGCGGAAGATTGACTTTCGATAGTCTTTGAAATCAGTCTGATTAACTTCGGAGTCAGGACGACAGTCGTTCCCTGGACAACGAGCTTGATCTGCGTCTTCGCGGAGATTGTCACGGTGCCCTTTTCGGACGTCACACTGACGTTGCCGTCCGTCGAAATTTGGGAAATATCGTGTTTGATCGTCTCCATGTGTTGCCCGTTGACCGTCTGCGTCCGGTCGCCCTGCACCGTTGTCACTTCCTGCCCGTTGACGATCTTGGTCCGATCCGTTCCCACCACATGAGTTTCGTTATTCTTCACAGTGGTGTTCATATCCTTCTCCGCCTGGATCATGAACTCTTCCGCACCCTGCTTATCCTCGAAGCGAATACCGCTGTAGTTGGACTTGCCGCCCTTCATCGAACGGCTGATGATCCCGCTTTGCGTTGCATTGCCCGGTAGATCCCAAGGCGGCATCGAGAAGGCATTGAAAACACGCCCCGTTACAAGCGGCCGGTCGGGATCGCCATTGACAAAATCCACGATCACTTCCTGACCCACGCGCGGTATGTTCACGCCGCCGAAGTTGCTGCCCGCCCATGGATAGGACACACGTATCCAGCAAGACGAGTTCTGGTCTTTCACACCTGATCGATCCCAGTGAAAACTCAACTTCACGCGACCGTACTGGTCGGTCCAGATTTCCTGCCCCGGGGGTCCCGTGACGATCGCCGTTTGTGGTCCGCTGGTGCGTGGTCTCGGATATTGTTTGCTCGACGGCCGAAACACCGTTGTCGCGGGCTGGACCGTGAACGACGTGCTGAAAGAGTACTCGCCGGCGCCGCTTGCCTCTCCGGCTTCCGTTGCGAAGAACGAGGCGCCGATCACCAGATATTCCCGGTTTGCCGCCTCGTGCGGATAACCGTTTAGATGAAAGGTCGTCCCGCACACCACGTCGCGCAAGTTGCCGCTACCCGACGCACGCTCGCCCTGTGCCCGCACTTCTTCCATACGCAAGCGCGCGAGCTGCTCTCCGTGCCCAGGGTCGGTGTAATCTCCCGGCCATTCGTAGCGTTCGAAGTTGTTATGCGCTGTCTCCTGGGGCAATTCGTTCTGCACGGTCAGGCGCGCCGCAGGTTTCTTGAAGTCGAAGTCGTTCGTCGTCCAACGGCCCGACTGGAGCGCGCCGCCCGTGTCGAAAGCGTGGATATATTCCTGATCGATCTTGTGCCCCGGCGGGTAATACCACAAGTTCTGATAGGCGACGCTCTCTACCGGTTTGTGCGCGCCGAGCTGATCCACGAGCACCATCCGGTGAAACGTATTCGAGTGCTCGAAGAACCAATAAATGCCATGCTCGGCCATTAATCGCTGAATGAAATAAAAATCCGTTTCTCCGTACTGAACCTGATAGTCCAGCACGGGATACGAGCCACTCAGACGCAGGTCGTACGAGTACATGTATTTGTCAAACACGTTCTCGATGATCTCGACGACCGTCTTGCGCTGGAATATCCGGAAATCCGACCTCTGGTCGGCCAGCCAGATCCAGGGCTTCAGCACCAGGTTGTAATTGCTGTGTTGGTCGGTCTGATTCGCGTAACGGGCTTCCGTCACTATGCCGCTTATCTCGCGGATGCCCGCCCCGATATTGCCCATTCCCCCCATTCCTTCAATCCCGGCCATGAATGTTCCCATGCCGTCCAACTGGATCGTGACGGTCACCTCTTTGCCGATCATCGATTTCAGGTCGAGATTGGCGGCCTCTTCCGCGGGAATTCCGAGTGGCGTGCGGCACGACAGCGAGTAGCGGTAGATCTCCGAAATGATTTCGGCGCCTTGTATCGCTTTTAACTCCAACAGCGGCTCGTTCATGGACGACAGCGGGATTGCCGGCCCATCCATGGTAACGGTACGGCTTGTCAGCAAATTAAGCATAACGAATCTATTAAGATAGTGTTTTCACTTCAATTTACGGTTTGCGGCTGAGAGATCGCTACCGCCGCACAATCACGCTCTGCCTATTTCAGTGCAACATGCCGACAAGCAAGCCCGCGCCGAAACCGGCCTGCAAAGCCGCTGTATGACCGTACATCACGAGAGCGGCGGGTGCTTGACGAATAGCGTAGTCTGCAAGGCCACTCAAGCCGGGATTCACGATGCTCATCGTGAGCAACGCGGCGTTGATGCCGAGGAGCATCAGAGTCGCACCTTCTCCGGCGAACAGACCTGCACCAGCGTCGATATAGACAACGCCGCCCTGTAAATCGGACCGACGGAGTTCACTGCCCGCAAACGCATCGGTCATGAACACATAGCCATTACTGGTGAAGTTCTTTGAGGCAACGGATCCACCAACCTCGTGTCCGCTTATCTTCGGGAGTCTGATCTCGGGCAGCGTCACTTTGGGCGACCTGATTCGAGGCAGCCGCGCGCCAAATCCGTAACCTACCCCGACGCGCCCATAGTGGAACGTGTGTGATTGCTGCTTTGGGTCTTTGAGAAGGACCTCCCCTCCAGATGCAACGAGGAAATCCAGACTAAAGCCTCCCGCCGCGCTGGTATCGAAACTCCAAAGACTTTCTCGAAATAACCACATGTTGATTCACCTCCGGCTTTCCTTCCTCGGCCAGTTGCTGACAGCTGTCAAAAGCCCACAGCCTCCAATAAACCCAAACGCTATCGCCGTGTCCCAGATCGCCCCAAATTCTTCGATTCGAGCGCTTCGGAGTGGACGGTTCTCTGCATACCGCACCTTGACGTCCTCTCCGACCTTCATGCCATAAATGAAGCCACCTTGCGGGTACGAAATGACTTCGCCTTTCTTTGTCACGAAGGTAATTTGAGGATGGCTTCCTCCAGCGTTCAAAGCCTCGACCTTTCCTGGCACAACAATCGACTCCTGCAAGAACTGGCGCGTGGACAGCACATTGAATAGCGCGACGACGAGAAACGCAGTTCCAAGCACGAGCGATGCAATAAATTTAAACATGGGCTTTGCGCTCCTACAGGCTGCCGGACAGGGAGAATCTCAACAACTAGCGTCAGTGGAAAACCGCCCTGGACTTCGTCTTAACGACGACATGCTCTCCCCCTTTCCTTCTCGTCCGTAGCCAACTCAACAAACCGGCAGCCAGAAACCCGCCGCCAAGGAGTGCGAGCAAGATCGGACCAAACCAGATCGTGCCGACTTTATCCAGCGTCGCAGTCTGCAATGGTTCGTCCTCTGCGTAGCGAACCTGCACGACGTCCCCCACTTTCATATCGAAGATGAACCCACCCTCGGGATAGGAGAGACGCTCACCTCTTCGTGTCACGAACGCCACTCTCGGATGACTCCCGCCCGCATTCAGTGCGACCACGCGCCCGGGAACCACGACCGACGACAAAACAAAATGCCGGGTATTCATCGCCGTCAGCGACGCCGCGACAAGAAGCGCTATTCCGATGGCAATCACAGTGAAGGCTCTAAACATCGCGCACCACGACTACTCTTCGCTATTCCATTGTTCAAGCAACTCCGTGGGAATGGCCCTGACGACATCCACGTACCGTTTCCCCACAAACCGTTCAGCGCGCTTTAGTAAAACGGGAATCGGGCTGCTCGGTTCGTGTTGCTCGAACCAGTATCGAGCTTCCCGGATACGCTCCAAAGCGCCCTCACGACCCGCCGCAGCCACGTTGACGCCGGGGCTAACCAGCGCGGCGCAAGCGGCCGGCGGCGGAACGTCGTCATGCTTGAAGCGCGTCTCCTCGTTCGTCGTTACCGCCGCACCGGTATCGTCGGGCGGCATCGCCTCCACCAATCCGTCAACTGGCGCCATCGTCGCGCGCGAGCGATCTCCCGCCACACGCCGCAATAGCCGCGTGAGCGCAGCGAGGTCCGGCTGGTAGACGCCCAGATACGCCTTGCACCAGGCATCGATGGACTCCAGGCTCGCCAGCGCGTCATCGAAGCCGCGAAGCATGCCCGGCTGCTGGATGCGCAGATCCTCGAGTTGGCGCGTAACGGACTCGGGCGCGAGCGCATCGCTCGGCCGCGGATGGGCAAACGCGCGCTCGACATCGCGCATCTGAAGCCGCGTGGCGGTCGAACGCGTCAACGCAATCTCCCGAAGCTCGGACAGCAATCCATCCGAATCTGTTAGCGCCTGCAAAGCGTTCATGCGGATTTCGAGCGCCGCTTCCTGATCGTCGTCGACACCGGGTTGGGGATGGAGCGCGCCGGGAAATGCGGCGAGCCATGCGGCCAACAGCCCCAGCCCTTCCGCCAGTCCCGCCGCTGCCGCGAGCCTCGTGCGGCAACGCGTGAACAACACCGCGAGACGCATGTCCTTGCTGCGCATCATCAGGCGTCGGCAATCGCGCTCGACCTCGCTCCAGTTCACCGGTTCCGGTATCCCCACGAAGTCGCCGTACTGGGCGTCCACTTTCACGGCCATCTGCGCGGACAGCACGACGAATTCCGGGTCGTATTCGAGGTCGGCCCCGCACGGCGCGGCGGCGTCGACGGGTGACATCCAGTCGTGAGGCAGGGGTGTGACGGCCTTGACTGCCGCCACCTTCGCCGTCGTTTGTCTCTTGCTGCTACTCATCTTGTCCCTTCACTTGCGGCGTGACCCGTCGCTTGCCCGCCGCGTCGATACGTTGTTTCGCGAACGTGCCGGCGTAGCGTTCAGGCTCGAAGCGCATGCCGGTAATCGGCTCGCCGCTGGGCGAGCGACCGAGCCACCCCGACCAGCCCAATTGCTGCGGGCCGCCCATCACGGCAGGCGGCGCGCTTTGTGCGCGGATGCGCAACTCCAGCTCCCATTCGAATTCGCGACCGATGAAACTCCGTACCCAATCGGCCAGTTGCGGCAGATCCGCGCCGCGAGGCGTGAAGCGCAGGTATTCGGCGATATCGACCGGGCCGATGATGATCCGGAAACGGTGCTGACGATCGGGCACCTGCTCACCGAGCATCGCGCCGTCGCCCATCGTCGCCGCGGCGCCGGGCTTGCCGATATAACTGTGATCGTCGGCAGCAACGTCGATCCAGTGAAAAACGAACTCCTCGATCGCTACGGGAACGCCGAAATACCGCTCGAACGTCATGCGCAAGCCATCCGGGTTGCGGGCTTCACGCACGAGATTCGCAGACGCGGCAAGTTGCGCGTGTGCGGGCAAAGCGCGCTGCCCAATCTCGCGCGTATCCTGGCCGGTCAGGCTCGCGACATAAAAGGAAAATCGTTCGCTATCGGGTCCGGCACGGTCGAGTCCAGCGGTCGCCTGCGCGTCGGCCCACGCGCGGTACAACAACGTGAGATAGCGATGGTGAAAAATATCGAGGAAATGGACCAGCGTAGGATCGCGCCGGCTTTCTTCACGCTCCCTGGCAATCTCCGTCATATGGATGGGCAGCGGCCCATTCGGCCCAAGCATCCCGAGCGCGAACAGACGAATATGCAGGCGCCCGCCGAGTTCGCCCACACTGGCGATCTCACGCGGCGCGAATGCAAGGCTCGGCTTCTGGCCTAACCGGAATGGTTCCGCACGCGGACGCCGCGCCTTGCCGATCGCATCGATACGCACATCGGCACCGATGCGGCGCATCAGCGAAAAAAATCCGAAATGCCACGGCTGCGTCTGCAGCCGCTCGACTGCATCCGCCGATAGCGCCGTGTCGCGCAGCGTTGACGTAAATAAGGACCGGTCCATCAAGCCACTCCGCGTGTGCCCATGCGCACGGGCCAGCGCATCAACTGGCCGCGCTGCATTGAATGAAGCTCGGTCTGCGTGAACGAATTGATGGATACGTGCCGTGCCAGATAGTGCTCGAGAATCAGCCCGAACAGGTAGGGGCTCAAACCGGAAAAGCCGGTTTCATCGACCGTCAACTGACATTCGATGCCGCGACCGAACACCAGCGGGCCGCCACCGGGCAGCTTCCTCGCGACCGGCCGCGTCTTCACGCCAACGAGGCTTTCCACCTGACGCCGCGGTCCCACGTCGTCGCCGGTGAGGAACAGGCGCAGCATGTCGCGCACACCTTGGCCGCCAGGGCGGTGATCCATGTCTTCCAGCGGCAAATAGTTGAAATTCAGTTGCCGGATAAGCCGCCATGCTGTTTCGCGCTCGGCAAACGGCGCGCGAGGCGCGCTCGGCGCACGAATCAAGCCGACGCTGGTCGCGGGCACCGAATCAACGGTGTCCAGATCGTTCACGCAGTTGCGCGGCAACAGATTCGGCAAGTCGCGATTGGTCAACCAGGCGTCGATCGACAGATAGCGCATTCCTTCGTGATAGGGCGCTTCCTGCTGGTCGACCAGCGACACGAACACTTCAGTTCCAATGTACGGCGTGCGCGTGCCGTAGCGACGGGCCGAGTCAGATAACAACCGGCGTTCGCGGCGCAGCGAAAAATAGCGCCCGTGGTTGCCTTCGTCATTGTTCAGCGTTTGATACAACGGCCGGAAGGCGAATTCCGTCGACTTCTTGCCGACCTGCGCCGTGAGTGCTTCTACCGAATAGACTTCGTAGTCGAGCGGCGCGCTGCGCTTCGGAACCAGATGGAATTCCGTGCTGGCCGTATTCAATTCGATGCGCTGCGCTTTGCGCGGAAACAGATTGATCACGGGCGTGCAAAACAGTGCGAACCGCGAGGCGTCGACAAGTCCGATCAGCCGGTCCGGCGACTGATCGAGCAGCACGACGATCTCGACTTCACGGCCTTTCGCCTTGCTCAGCCCTTCGCGCAGTCCGGTCAGCGTGAAAAAATAAAAGCGACTCGGACATGCGAAATATTCGTGCAGAAGATTGTGACCATGGAATTTCGACCAGGTAAGCGGCAGCAACCCCTGGTCGATGCCAAGCCCCTCGTGTGCGACCGCGCCATGCATGACCGCACAGAAGGGGCGCGCCGCGTCGCCGAAACACCCAGGCTCGCCCGTGATCGACGCAACGCCCGCCGCGTGAAGCAGTTCGAACAGATGCGACGCAACCTGCTCGTCTCCGGCCAGATAGACCGGCAGGCGGTCGAGTCCGCGCAGGTCGGCGATTTTGGCCTCGCCCGTGACACGCAACCGCAGCCGCAATGCGCCACGCACTTGCGTGTGGGGCGGCACATAGCGGTCGAGCATGGGAATGTCCGGCGGAATTCCCGTCAGTTGTGCATGGGTAATCTCGAGGGGATAGAGCGCGACGTCCTGCCCCGTGCGGAATTCGCACACAGTGTCCTCCCCCGGCGACTTCTTGCCCGTGAGCGTGCTGCCGCGCGGCACACGAAAGCCTTCGACGAGGTTGCCCTGGCTCGGACTCGGATAGAAACGCGCGACCGACATGGACGGCGTGGGCGCCACATAGTTCGGGTAGATCACCTCGAGCAGACGTCCCGTGAAGCGCGGGAATTCCGCGTCGAGCTTGAGCTGCATGCGCGCCGCCATGAAGCTGAACGACTCGATCAGGCGTTCAACGTACGGATCGGTCATCTCGCCGGCCTGCATGCCGAGCCGGCGTGCGATCTTCGGATGCAATTGCGCGAACTCGCCAGCCAGTTCGCGTACATACATCAGTTCCTGGTTGTAGTAATCGAGCAGTCGCGGATCCATAACAATGTCCTGTGGTCAACGAGCGGCTGCGTGCAGGCGGCTCGTTTCAAGGTCGAGCGAGCTTTGCACCATGAACTCGAGCGGATACGGGTCCATGCGGATCATTCCGCGGATCTCGAACGCGAGGTGGTTGTAGCGACTCTGGCTATCGACATCCGTGAGGGGCAGGACCTGCACCGTATGTGCAATCAGGCGTGGCTCGAAGTCGTGTATGGCGCCCCGTATCACCTGCTCGATCTTCGCCCATTTGTGCGACGCCATGAACGCCCCCGCGAGCGGCGGCACGCCAAAGTTGATGGTCGATGCGGCCGCGTATGAATGCCGCTTCCGATCTATCAGGTCTTCGATGCTGGTCGCGTTAAGCAGAAACGCAAGATCGCGCTGGATGATGTCGCGCATCTGCGCCCGGCTGACTGCATAGTCGCCCGGTGCCTCGGTCTGCCGGTGCGGTGCGTCGTCGCGCAGCCGATCAAACAAGGTGGGCAGCAGCTGTGCATCGGCCTGGCGCGGCGCGGACGCCGTTCGGTCCGGTTCATGACGTTTGCGGCTCATCGCTGCACTCCTGCCGCCGCGCCAGAGTGCGCGGCGCCGTCCACTGCGGCGGGACCAAACGAACAGTCAGCCAATTCGAACAGATCGAAATCGGCCGCGCTTGTCGTCCAGGTCTTACGCCCGGATGCTATGACGGCGGTCCGGCCCGACTCATGCCAAACGGTCTCATGTCCGAGTTGCAGTGTCGCGCGCGGGACAGGTGACCCATGGGCGGCGAGCGGATAACGTGCCGGCATGAAGCCGCGCACCATCGCGCCGTCAGTCAGCGACAGCGTGCACGGCGCCCACACGAGGTCGAGTAGCGTCGACGGCCTTTCTATCCGCCAACTGGCGAGATCCGCCAGCGAGAGCCAGCGATAGCGCCCCGCGGTAATTAGCTCACAGACAGGGCCCAGCCGCGAATCGCTGTCGGCGATCCATTCAAAGCGCTGATTCGAGGTGTGCCCGGGGACCAGCGGAGCGAGATCCAACGCCCGCTCCCGGGCGTCATCGGACGCATCCTGTTGTCCCTGCGCGGACAGTTTGAGCGCACTGAGCATGCCATGTATCCACGCGGGCGCGTCGCCGAATACCCACCCCGGCTCCTGCTGCCCGGCCATGACTTTTGCGCGCCAGTGCTCCGCGCGAATCAGGTCTCGACAGGCGTGCGCGACGGACCCCTGGGACGGCTCCAATTGGGCAAAAACCTGGAGTTGCTGGATGGCCCGCGTCCACTGGTACGTGATACATAGCCACTGGAACAGCATCCAGCGATGCGTGGCCAAGGTCGGCTGACTACGAATGTTCGCTTCGACCATTTCGATCTGCGCTGCCGGCGACCGCTCGCGTTCCTGGCTCGCGAAGACATCCTGTAGCGGTTGGGCGGTCATTCGTTGGACTCGTGGCGAATGTGAGTGTTCAGAGCGGCTAGCGGGCTGTCTATCGCAAGCGTGTGATGGTCCCGCCGCGCGACTGGCGGCGGCGCCATTCCCACGCGGCGCGCCGCCGACGCGTGATATTCGGCTGGCGCGAACAGGCGAAGGATTTCTGGCACCGTGTCGTGCCCGGCCAGATCCGTCACACTGCCCTCGTGCAACGAATCGAAGGCTTCCTCGAGCACGTCGATATCGGATAGCAGACTGTGGATTGAACTCGAATCATCGTCGGCGCGGATTTGTTCACCAACCGTCCCTTTTCCCAATCCGGGTATCCCTGTTGCAGACGACCCGACCCATTCAGAGTTGGGCAGGAAGTACGGCGATTCGAGCGCCTGGTAATACTGTTCATTGAGCGCGGCGAGAAGATCGTCCCGATCGCTATGTGTCGACGCGCCCGGCCGCTCGTATGCCGACGTGTCATACGCAGCGTTCGCCGACGAACCCAGCAACTCCAAGATAGCCTTGCTCGACTCCGGTGAGTAGTCGCTGCGATCCGACCCAGCAAGCCCCCGGCGTTCCATACGTGATTGCCCATGAACCTGCTCGCGCAATCCCATGTGCATCCAGGACGGGTCACGATGCAGAGCACTCCGATCGGCGGTTGCGCGCGGCGGCTTGCCAAGAACTTTGCGGAAGTAAGTATGAAATGTCATTGCCTGACGCCAAGCAGGTCTATACCGATCCTGCACCCGTTATACCGAACAGAACGGAATTAACGCATGACTACGCAATTGATGTCCACCGTAAATTTCGGCAGCAATGTTTAAAAAATAGAGATTTTATTCGAGATAAATTAAACGGCAATCCGATAATACAAATACTCCGACGTATTTCAAGCACCGACAAGCCAGATTTATCCTACACAGAGGGAATTTTCAACTCAATGCGCGGAAATCTCTCAACGCTAAAACAAGCCGAATTTCCACACTAAACACGATAATTTTCAATGATTTAACTTACATTTTTATCTCAACAACTCACAGAACAAGATAACTCTACATTTGTTGCCGATCAAAAAATTCACGCATAACAGAAAAAATAAAAATCACCCGCACACATTGACTGTTCCAAACTTCAAGTCGGATAATTCAAAAAACACCATTAAGCGGAGACGGGTTCTAAAAGTGCCGAATTACATAACGAAAGCGAAGCGTTTGACCGTATAAGGCAATTCTCTTAAACAGCTTCTATTTCCACTTGTGCAGGCACAATTCCAATCAGTCATCCTAATAAACCACACGGAACCAGTTCATGACGATTTCCCGCCAGGCACTCTTTGGCAAGCTCGGGGCCACACTCTTCCGCAGCATCGAATCCGCTACCGCGTTTTGCAAGCTGCGCGGCAACCCGTATGTGGAGCTTGTCCATTGGCTGCATCAATTGCTGCAATTGCCGGACAGCGACATGCACCGCATTGCCCGGCATGCGGGAATCGAACGCGAAACCCTGGAACGCGATCTCGCACGAGCGCTCGCTGCCTTGCCCGCGGGCGCCAGTTCGATCAGCGACATCTCGCACCATATTGAACTGGCCGTCGAGCGAGCATGGGTGCTTGCCACGCTCGATTTCGGCGACCGCCGGATACGTGGGGCGTGGTTGCTTGCGGCACTGCTTGGCACGCCGGAACTGCGTCTGGTACTGCTTTCGGCTTCGCCCGCATTCGCACGCATCCCGGTCGAGACGCCACGCGACGAACTGACTGCCTGGATCGACGGCTCGCCCGAGTCTTCCGACGCGCCGTACGACAACACGGACTTCTCCGCCGCGGTGCCGGGCGAGGCTTCGCAGGCATTGCCCGCAGGCTCGAAGAGCTCGCCAATCGAGCAGTACTGCAGCGACCTGAGCGCGCGAGCCCGCGCAGGTCAAATCGACATCGTGACAGGACGCGAGCAGGAGATTCGCACGATCATCGATATCCTGCTGCGCCGCCGTCAAAACAACCCGCTGCTCACAGGCGAGGCCGGCGTCGGCAAGACAGCTGTCGTCGAAGGGCTCGCACTTGCCGTCGCTAATGGCGACGTACCGCCCGCGCTGGCCGATGTGCGGCTCATGACGCTCGACGTCGGTGCATTGCTGGCTGGTGCGAGCATGAAAGGGGAATTCGAGTCGCGGCTCAAAGGCGTGCTCGAAGCCGCGTTACGGTCCACGGCACCCATCATTCTGTTCGTCGACGAAATCCACACGCTCGTAGGCGCGGGCGGTCAGGCCGGCACCGGCGACGCTGCCAACCTTCTCAAGCCGGCCCTCGCGCGAGGCGCGGTGCGCATGATCGGAGCGACGACCTGGTCGGAATACAAGCGGCACATCGAGAAAGATCCCGCTCTCACTCGGCGCTTTCAGCTACTGCAGGTCGCCGAGCCGCGGGAAGCCACAGCCATCGACATGGTGCGAGGACTGGCCGACACGTTTTCGAAGCACCACGGCGTGATTGTCCGAGACGAAGCGATCCGCGCCGCCGTTACGTTGTCCCATCGTTATATTCCTTCGCGGCAGTTGCCCGACAAGGCGATCAGTCTGCTCGACACCGCATGCGCACGCGTGGCGCTCTCACAGCATGCGCCGCCGCGCGAGCTGCAAAACTTGCGTCAACGACTTCAGGCGGCGCGCGTCGAGTGTGGCCTGCTCGAACAGGAGGCGCGTATCGGACTCCATGCGGAGGAGGCGCTGAGTGCCGCCAGGGCGCGCATCGGCACGCTCTCCACGGAGGAAAGCGCAATCTGCGCCCATTGGCGGGCCCAGCTCGCAGCCGCACAGGCGTTAGCCAGCGCCCGCGAGGCCATCCTTACCCCGCCCGATCCGGATCACTCCGATGTTGTGCCCTCCCTCGCGACACTCGGCCAGCTGGAGCACAGGCTCCGTGATCTTCAGGGTGAGACGCCACTCGTCTTCCCGGAAGTAGACGAAACGATCATCGCGGAAATCGTCTCGGACTGGACCGGCATTCCCGTCGGCCGCATGGTAACGAATGAGGTTGCGGCTGTGCGCGCCTTGCCCGAAACACTCGCCGCCCGCGTGATCGGGCAAAGCGATGCCTTGCGCCAGATCGGTGAGCGAGTGCAGACGGCGCGCGCGGGTCTTACCGATCCCCGCAAACCACTCGGCGTGTTTCTGCTGGCGGGGCCGTCCGGCGTCGGCAAGACGGAAACGGCGCTCGCACTGGCCGAAGCCCTGTATGGCGGCGAGCAGAACCTGATCACGATCAACATGAGCGAGTATCAGGAGGCGCATACCGTCTCCGGACTCAAGGGCGCACCGCCCGGATACGTCGGCTACGGTGAAGGCGGCGTGCTGACAGAGGCCGTCCGGCGGCGCCCGTATGCGGTTGTTCTGCTCGACGAGATCGAAAAGGCGCATCACGACGTACATGAAATGTCTTTCCAGGTGTTCGACAAGGGCTACATGGAAGACGGCGACGGACGCTACATCGACTTCCGCAACACCACGATCCTTTTGACCAGCAATGCCGGTTCCGAGCTGACAGCGAGCCTATGCGCGGACGCCGCACTCGCACCCGATCAGGGCGCCCTACGTGAAGCGTTAGCCCCTGAGTTACTGAAAGTATTTCCCGCAGCCTTCCTCGGACGCGTGACCGTCGTGCCGTATCGCCCGCTGGTCCACGCGTCGCTCGCCGGCATCGTGCGTCTGCACATGAACCGTGTCGTGCGGCGTATGGCCGACAGTCATGGCATTGCGCTGCATTACAACGAGCAGGTCATCGACTACATCGTCGGTCGCTGTCTCGTGCAGGAGACCGGCGCTCGGGTGTTGATCGGGTTTATCGAACAACACGTTCTGCCGAGACTGTCCGCTCTCTGGCTCGACGCTTTCTCGTCGAAGCGCATCCTCTCGAGCATCGAAATCCACGTCGGCGACAGCAACGCCGCGCCCGCTGCCGCACTCGTCTTTACATCAGCCAACAAGACAGCGTTCAGCGAGAGCATTTCCCCGGTTTCCGTCGGCGAGACTCTTTAAACCTGCCGGCCATTTCCCACGCTTACGGAGTCATGCATGTCCGTTTCAAACAGTTCGCAGAAGTTCATCGCGCGCAACCGCGCGCCGCGCGTCCAGATCGAGTACGACGTCGAGATCTACGGTTCCGAGAAAAAGGTGGAACTGCCATTCGTGATGGGCGTGCTCGCCGATCTGTCCGGCAAGCCGGTCGAACCGCTGCCGGCTGTTGCCGATCGCCGCTTCCTCGACATCGATATCGACAACTTCGACGAGCGCATGAAAGCGCTCAAGCCACGCGTCGTATTTGCGGTGCCGAATACGCTCACGGGCGAGGGCCAGCTGATGGTCGACATGACATTCGAAAGCATGGAGGACTTCTCGCCGGCCGCCGTCGCCAGCAAGGTCGAGCCTTTGCATCGCCTGCTCGACGCGCGTACGCAACTGGCCAATCTGCAAACCTATATGGACGGCAAATCCGGCGCGGAAGCACTCGTCAACAAGCTGCTGGCTGATCCGGCCTTGCTGAAGGCGCTCGCCGCCGTGCCAAAGCCAAAGGTTATCGACGAGACAGAACACAGCCATACCGACAAGGCTCCGAACTGACGGCCGCTGCCGGCGAGGGCACACCGGCAAGAACGACTCAAGAACCACAGAGACACACCATGACAACACAGCAGGTAAAGACGACGGCAACCGCAACTGCCGCGCATTCACAAACCGACTTTTCGCAATTGCTCGCGCAGGAATTTCGCTCCAAGACCGCCGCGGCTCGCAACGCCGTCGAATATGCGGTTCAAACGCTCGCCGAGCAGGCGCTGCAGCAGTCGATCATCATTAGCGACGACGCGTACAAGAGCATCGAAGCGATCATCGCGCAAATCGATCACAAGCTGTCGGAGCAGATCAATCTGATTCTCCACCACAACGATTTCCAGAAACTGGAATCGGCGTGGCGCGGTCTGCATCATCTGGTGTCGAACACCGAAACGGACGACCGGCTGAAGATCCGCTTCATGGACGTTTCGAAAGAAGAACTGCGTCGCACGATGAAGCGATACAAGGGTCTCGCATGGGATCAGAGTCCGCTTTTCAAGCAGATTTACGAAGAAGAATATGGCCAGCTCGGCGGCGAACCGTACGGCTGCCTCGTTGCTGACTATTACTTCGATCACACACCGCCCGACGTCGACCTGCTCGGCTCGATTGCAAAAATCTCCGCAGCCGCGCATACGCCGTTCATCTCGGGTGCGTCGCCCTCGGTGCTGCAGATGGAATCGTGGCAGGAACTCGCCAACCCGCGCGATCTGACGAAAATCTTCGCGCAAAATCTCGAGTACGCGCCGTGGAATTCCCTGCGCAATACGGAAGATGCGCGCTATATCGGGCTCGCAATGCCGCGCTTCCTGTCGCGTCTGCCGTACGGCGCGCAGACGAACCCGGTCGATGAATTCGACTTCGAGGAAGACACCAACGGTCCCGATCACCGCAACTATGCGTGGGCTAACGCGGCGTACGCCATGGGCGTGAACATCAACCGGTCGTTCAAGCTGTATGGCTGGTGCTCGCTGATTCGCGGCGTCGAATCGGGCGGCACGGTCGAGAGCTTGCCGTGCCATACGTTCCCGACCGACGACGGCGGCATCGACATGAAGTGCCCGACGGAAATTGCAATCTCGGACCGGCGCGAAGCGGAACTGTCAAAGAACGGTTTCATTCCGCTCGTGCACCGTAAAAACACCGACCACGCGACCTTCATCGGCGCCCAGTCGGTGCAGAAGCCCGCCGAATACCACGATCCGGATGCGACTGCCAACGCCAACCTGTCGGCGCGTCTGCCGTATCTGTTTGCCTGCTCGCGATTCGCGCACTACCTGAAGTGCATTGTGCGCGACAAGATCGGGACGTTCCGTGAGCGTGAGGATATGCAGCGCTGGCTCAACGAATGGATCATGAACTACGTCGACGCGGACCCGGCGAATTCATCGCAGGAAACCAAAGCGCGCCGCCCACTGGCGGCGGCCGAGGTGGTCGTCGAGGATGTCGAAGGCAACCCCGGCTACTACCAGGCGAAGTTCTTCCTGCGCCCGCACTTCCAGCTCGAAGGCCTCACGGTGTCACTGCGTCTCGTTGCGCGGCTGCCTTCAGTGAAGGAGGCGGCCTGATCGATTGCTGCCAGAACGCCGCCGGCCGCCGCGTGATCCAGCCGGCGGTCCCGGTGGTCATTCCCAATGCATCGGCCATAAACAACAAGGGAGTCTCTCAGATGTCTTCGCTACGGTTTGATGGGCGTATACACCAGATTGCGCTAGTTGATTCTGCCGGCAACACGACCGGCATCTGGGCTGCATACAACAACGTCGACAGTCATGCCACGATTCGTCATATTCAGAACGGCGTCTACACAGTCCAGGATCGGGTGATACCTCACCCTCACGCTGCGTCCGCGAATGGCCCCTATGGGCTACATGGCATTGTTCGCTTCAACGTGCCCGGTCATCCTGGCATCGGCGTCCATTCGGGACGAGCCAACGCGACTCATTTGGCGGGTCCGCAACATCCGACCATGGGTTGCATCAGAACGACGGACGACGCATGAACGCCATCGGCAATCTGATGAGAACGGACGCGCTGTCCACCGTCGAAGTTGTCGGCAACGACAGCATGGGCGCGCACGCTGCGTCCCGGCGCAACCGTCACGCCAGCCTTCATGAGCGCAGCCATGGTTAGGCTTTCAGTTCGTGGCGCTGTGTTTAGGCCGATCGCATGTCTCGTTGCGGTGCTCGGTTTCCTGTCTATGTCATTGGCCTACGGTAAGGCTTGCTCAGAGCATGACGCGGTGGGTGCCGATGCGATGGTCGACAAGATCACCACCTGGAACGCGGCGAGCGTCGCGTTCACGAAATACGGACAGTGTGACGACGGTGACATCGCCGAGGGGTACTCGGAGGCGATTGCGCGACTACTGGTGGATCGGTGGAATACATTGCCGCAACTCGGTCAATTGATCAAGCGCAATCCATCGCTCAAAGGCTTCGTGCTGCGTCATATCGACAGCACGCTGGATCAGGCCGACCTCGACAAGATCAAAGGGCTTTCCACGTCATCCTGTCCGTCTGGCATGGAAACGTTTTGCAAGGCGCTGACCCACGCCGTCGTGCAGACCGAACGGAAAACGAAATGAAGTAATGCGCCCGTCGCACCGCAGCCAACGCCACAGCCATCGCAGTGCGCGCGTGCACGCGTACGTCCGCACGCGGTACGCGCCTCGTCTGCGTAAAAAGAACTGTGGGTAGCCGAAGCGCCGCCAATACGCGGCGACACTCACTGGCAAAGAGCATCGCTGATTCGACGCGGCAGTCCCGCAACAAGAGCAGTCTGTTTTTTCACTCACGGAGTTTTTAAATGGCACAGGACATTTTTATCAAGATCAACGGCATCGACGGCGAATCGCAGGATTCGGCGCACAAGAATGAAATCGAAGTGGCGAGCTGGGGTTGGCAAATCCTGCAGCAGTCGAACATGCACATGGGTTCGGGCGGCGGCGCGGGTAAGGCAACTGTCGAAGATCTGGCGTTCGAACACCTGGTCGACCGTGCAAGCCCGAACCTGATGAAGTATTGCCTGACCGGCAAGCACATCGATCAGGCCGTGCTGACCGTGCGCAAGGCCGGCGGCAATCCGCTCGAATACCTGAAGATCACGATGAACGACGTCATCGTTACGCAGGTTCATCCGTCGGGTAGCAACGCTGACAACGGCATCCGTGAACATGTGCGCCTGTCGTTCGCGAAGGTCAAGCAGGAATACGTCGTGCAGAACGCCCAGGGCGGCAGTGGTGGCGCCGTGACGGCAGGCTACGACATCAAGCTCAACAGGGAAGCTTAAGCGCTCCTGTCTTGCGAGGTCCGGCGTGCGCGCCGGACCTTATAACGCCCCACTTCCCCTGTTCACTGCCGATGCGCCCGTCCACTCACGTCGTCGCACTTATCTGCGTGCTCGGACTCACTGCATGCGCGAGCAACGATCCCAAAGCCGTTCATGAACCCGTGAGGCTCGACCTGTCGATAACCACCTCATCGAGCGTCAATCCCGATGACCAGAAACGCGCCGCGCCGATCGTGGTGCGCATTTACGAATTGAAAAACGCCGACGCGTTCACCGCCGCCGACTTTTTCTCGCTGCAGGACAAGGACAAGACCGTGCTCGCCGACGACCTCGTCGTGCGCGAGCAGTATCAGCTTCGTCCGGGAGAAAACAGGACTATCCAGCGCAACGCCGATCAGGCCACGACCACACTCGGTGTCATCGCGGCCTACCGCGATCTGCCGAACTCCGTGTGGCGCGCCACCTGGACACTGCCGTCATCGCCACCGGCTGCGTGGTACCGGATCGCGCCGAAACTGAAGCTGACGATCAATCTCGATACCAGTGCGATCCGGATCACCGACGCACAAAAACAAAAACAAGTAATGGACCACACGCATGAGTTGGTATAACAAGGTCACCTGGAGTGAAGGTCTGTTCCTGCGCCCTCAGCTTTTCCAGCAGCAGGAACGCTACCTGGAACATTTCGCTCACAAGCGCGCGGCGCCGCTTTCGCCTTTTTTCTTCGGCTTCTCTCATTACGCAATCGACAATGAGGCGCTCGCGCTCGGCAAAGTGATCCTGAAGTCCGCCAGCGGCGTATTCGCCGACGGCACGCCCTTCGATTCGCCGGGCAACACGCCGCCGCCCGCCCCGCTGACTGTACGCCCGGAGCATCTGGACCAGGTCATCCATCTTGCCGTGTCGATTCGCGTGCCCAACGCGGAAGAAACCACCTTCGACGAGTCCTCCCATTCGCTCGCCCGCTATGCCGTATTCGACACGGACTTGCGCGATACGAACTCGATCGGACAGGGTGCGAAAGCCGTTCAACTATCCAACCTGCGGCTGCGACTGGTACCGCAGAAAGAGATGACCGACGCATGGATCGGTCTACCCTTGACGCGAGTCAAGACGCTTCGCGCGGACGGCAGCATCGAACTCGACGATACCCTGGTCCCGCCGGTGTCGGGCTATGGCGCCAACGCGCTGCTCACGAGCTGGCTGGCGAAGGTCCACGACCTCACGCGCCTGCGCGCGGATGCGCTCGCCAAACGGCTGACCGGGAGCGACGGCCAGGCCGGCACGGTGGCGGACGTCTCGGATTATCTGCTGCTGCAAACGCTCAACCGCTACGAACCGCTATTGCAACACCTGCGCCGGGTTCCGACCACCTCCCCCGCCGATCTCTACGCGCTGCTGCTCAGCATGGCTGGAGAACTCTCGACCTACGTGCGTCCGCAGACGCGCCGGCCGCTCGAAAGCCATCCGCCGTATCAGCACATCGAGCCGCATCTGTGCCTGAAGCCCGTGGTCGACGACACACACTGGCTGCTCAACGCGGTCCTCGTACGCAGCGCGCAAAGCATTCCGTTTGCCGACGCGGGATACGGCATGCGCAACGCGGTGGTCGATCCGGCGGAGATTCGCAGTTTCAGTTCGCTGGTCCTCGCCGTGTCGGCCCAGATGCCACCGGACACGCTGGTCCAGCAATTCGCCATGCAGGCCAAAATGGGACCGTCCGAACGTCTGCCGGATCTGGTGCGCTCGCACCTGCCGGGCATTGCGCTTCAGGCGCTGCCCGTGCCGCCGCGGCAGATTCCATTCAACGCCGGCTATGTGTACTACGAACTCTCGCGTACGGGTCCGCTGTGGGAGACCGTCGCGCAGCACGGCGGCATTGCGCTGCATGTGGCGGGTGATTTCCCCGCGCTCAGGCTGGAACTGTGGGGCGTGCGCTGATAAGCCGTGACTCACCGGAAAACAGGAGCGCTTCCTTAGAAGCGCCCGTTCATCATCGCATCAGGGGAACACAGTGAATCCAGACCGAGGACTGCCTTCTTTCGGCACAGCTTTCGCGCCCGACAACCGCGCTACGTCTGTCGGCATGGAGAAAAAAACCGGCGATCCGGCGTCCGGCGCGAAGCCCGAACTGCCGGCCACGTTGCTCGCCAGCATCCCCGCCGGCGAACAGCAGGCCACCCGCCTGCAAGCCGTGGAGGACGCGACCAATCCGCTGCTGGAGGCCGCGCGCCCTTTGCTGCGCGCGCTTGCCGACATGCCGGACAATCTGGATCTGACGGCCATCGATCAGCTTCACCTGCTGCTCAAACAGGAGGTGCGCATCTTCCAGCGACTGTGCGAGCAAGCCAACCTCAGGCGCGATCACATGATCGGCGCGCGTTACTGTCTGGCCACGGCGCTCGATGAGGCCGCCGGAAAGACCGTTTGGGGTCAACGCGAAACCGGCGTCGAATGGCTTCGCAAAGGCTTGGCCACCGAATTCCACGAGGACCGCCAAGGCGGCGACAAGGTTTATCTGCTGATCGGACGGCTGATGAACGAGCCGCGCGAGCATCTCGACCTGCTCGAAGTGATCTATCGGATTCTGAGCCTCGGCTTCATGGGCCGCTACCGCCATGAAGCCGACGGCGCCCGCAAGCATGACGCCGTGCGTCAACGGCTCTACAACGAGATCCAGACGCAGCGCGGTGTCGTGCCGATCGCACTGTCGCCGCGAGTGCAATCCGACACCCGCGGACGGCGCCTGTCCGTCTACGACTTTCCGGTCTGGATCACGTTTGCCGTTCTCGGGCTGATCCTGCTCGGCCTGTTCGGCTGGTTCAAATACCATCTGCTCGACCATGGCGCGAACGTCGAGAAGCAGATCACCGATATCGGCCATCTGACGCCGCCGGCCCCACGCCTGCCCCACCTCAAGGAACTGCTGAAGAACGAGATTGCGGCCGGCACGGTCGGCGTCGACGAAGACGCCCGTCATAGCTCCGTGACGTTTCGCGGCGACGCAATGTTCCCGCCGGGCGGCGCCAACGTCAACGCGTCGATGGGGCCGCTGATCGCGAAGATCGCGAGCGAAATCGGCAAGGTGCCCGGCAAGGTCGTTGTCACCGGCCACACCGACAACCTGCCGATCAGAAGCCGCCAGTTCGCATCGAACGATGCGCTCTCGGAAGAGCGCGCAACCCAGGTCATGCAGATGCTGCAAGCATCGGGCGTGGCTGCGGCGCGCCTCGAGGCGATCGGCGGCGGCGAGGCGAATCCCATTGGCGACAACGCAACGGCGCAAGGCCGCGCGCAGAACCGCCGCGTGGAAATCACGGTCACCCCCTGATCAATATCATGCCCATCGGGACTCAAGGATGAAGAAGTTGTCGTTTCTGGTATCGCGCTGGTTCTTCGCGTTCCTCGCGCTGTTGGTCCTCGGACTGGTGATCTGGTTTCTGGGACCGTTCGTCGCGTTCGGCGACCTCAGGCCCCTTGTTAGCGTCGGCATGCGCGTTCTCGTGATCACGCTGCTGCTCGTGGGGGCGCTGCTTTGGCTCAAGGGCTGGTCGACCGGCGTGATGTTCGGTGCGTTGCTGTGCCTGCTGGTCTGGTACGCAGGACCGCTGTTGAGCTTCGGGCGTGCAGCGCCGTTGACCTCCGTCGCGGCGCGCGTGATCGCTATTGGCATCGTGCTGGCGCTTTTTGCCGGGTTCGGTCTGTACTGGCTCTGGCAGAAAATGCGCAGCGACGAAGCGTTCCTTAAAAAGGCGCTGACGTTCGGCGGCAAGAAGGAAGCGTCGCCGGCCGCCGGCAGGCTCAAAGAGGTCGAGGCTCGCATCAACGCCGCGCTCGCACGGCTGAAGTCCATGCGCACGGGCGCGCGAGGCGTGGGGCGGTTTTTCCAGGGCACGCGTTATCTGTACGAGTTGCCCTGGTTTATCGCGCTCGGCTCGACCTCCTCCGGCAAGACGAGTGCATTGCTGAACGCCGGGCTGGCGTTTCCGATTGGCGGAGCGACGCCGCGAACGGCCGGCGCATCCGTCGGAACGAAAAGCATCGACTGGTGGCTCTCGAACGATGCCGTTCTGATCGATACCGCCGGCTACTACACGCGACATGGCGCATCGACCCAGTCATTGCCCGCGCTCGCGGACAAACGCGCGCAGAGCAAAGACAACAACGCCGGCCGCGACACGGCCGCAACCCAGCGAGCGGACGCCGCGGTGGGCGATGCCGACTGGCGTCGGCGTGTGGACGAAGACGAATGGCATGGCTTTCTCGACCTGCTTCGCCGTCACCGCCCGCGCGCGCCGATCAACGGCGCGGTGCTCGCAATCAGCCTCGACATATTGACGGCCTCCGACCCCGCGGTGCGCGCGACCGAAGCCGACATGCTGCGCGAACGGCTGGCCGATTTGCGCGCCCGGCTCGGCATCCGCTTTCCGGTGTACCTGATGATTACGCAAATGGACCGCTTGGCCGGGTTCGCCGATTATTTCGGATCGCTGACCGAGGAACATCGCGCGCAGATGTGGGGGTTCACGCTGCCGGTCGGCGGCCAATCGGCCCGGAGCAATCTCGCTGCGGTGTGCAACGGAGAACTCAGGCAGCTTGTCACGCGTCTCGCCGGCGGCGTGAACACGCGGCTGGAAGACGAGTACGACATCGACCGGCGCCGGCGCCTCGCGGCACTGCCGGAAGCGTTCGCGGCGCTCTGCGCTCCGCTTGCCGAGTTGCTGGGGCAACTGTTCATCGATTCACGTTACGACGATACGCAAAATCACGCGATGCTGCGAGGCGTCTATTTCACGAGTGCATTGCAGGCAGGGCAAACAGTCATTGCTGAACCCCTCACGATCGTGCAGCGTCTGATGGCGGGGCGCAGTCGCCTGTTCTCGGCGGACGCGGCTCGGCCCACCGCGAACCATAGCTACTTTTTGCACGATCTGTTCACGAAGGTTGTCTTTCCCGAAGCGCACCTGGTGCGTCCCAATCTGCGCTGGGAGTACCGCTTCCGGCTGTTGCGACTGCTCGGGCACACGCTCGGCCTCGTCTTGTTCGTCTGGCTCGCAATGGGCATGCGCGTGAGCTTCGGCAACAACAGCGACTATCTGGATGCGATCGCGCGCAAGACCCAGGCACTCGCGGCCAAGGTTACGCAGCTTTACCGCGAGCCCAAACCGGAAGCTGTGCCGGACACGTTAGGCGAGGCGCGCTACCTGCCGGCCTGGACAGGACTGGATCTGTCGGACCCTGACAGCCGCTTTCGCTATGGCCTGTATAGCGCGCCGGGTGTCGTCGAGGCGAGCCGCGACACCTATCGGGCGCTCGAGGACAATCTGTTGCTGCCGTCCATCGTTCACCGCCTCGAAGATGTCATTGCTCAGTCGATGGCGAACAAGGATGCCAAAGCAACCTACGACGCGTTGCGCGTCTACTTGATGCTGTATGACAAGGCCAGGTTCAACTCGACCGACATCAAGGCCTGGGTACTCGACGACTGGGCAAAAAATGACAGCGCGTCGATCTTCGGCGGACGGGCTTCGATGGTCGAACACGTCGAGCAGTTATTCTCCGGCGAGCGTATCGTTCAGTCGCCGCTGATCCGCAACGACGGTTTGATCCAGCAGGCGCGCGCATTTCTCGACGGCAGCAATGCCACGCAGCGGCTCTACGAGCGCGCGAAGGCGGACATGCAGAAGGAGGCGCCAGACGAGTTCACGCTGCTTCGCGCGGTCGGACCGCAGGCCGGCACGGTGTTCACGCGTGCCAGCGGCGCACCGCTCTCGCGCGGCATGCCGGGCCTCTTTACGTTCGACGGCTACCGGAACCTGTTCGACAGGCGGCTGCCGGAATTCGTCCAGGCAGCGCGCGACGACGACGCCTGGGTCATGGGACGTTCGTATCTTGGCGAGGCTCAAAAAAAAACGGCTGAAATCGTGAGCACGGTAACGGGCGCCGACGATCCGCTGACAGAAGCCATCCGCAGGCTCTATCTGACCGAATACGCTCAGCAGTGGGACGCTTTCCTCGGCGATGTCCGCACGGTCGCCGGTACGAGCCTCGCCTTCAATCTGCAGGTGCTGCGCCAGTTCGCGGCACCCGATTCGCCGCTGGCGCGGCTTGCTCGCGCATCCGTGCATGAAACGACGCTCACCCAGTCGATCGCGGCCGCCAATGCTTCTCTGCTGCAGAAAACGACCGACCAGATCAGTCAGAAAGCGGATAAGGCACTGGGCATCCGCGCGGAAGAACGCGTCGAGCGCGAACTGGTGGACGGTCATTTCGCCGCGCTGCGCGAGATGGTCACAGGCAGCGCCGACACCTCGGCCGCCGACGCGCCGGCCAATACCCAGGCCGGCAAGACGGGGCTCGACGGCGTGACGAGCCTGCTCAACGATTACTACACCACACTGACGGTCGCGGATAACGCGATCGCAAACAACAGCATGCCACCCGCCAGCGATGCCGCGGCGAAACTGAAAATGGCGGCCAACACCATGCCGGCGCCATTTCGCGAGGTGTTGCTCGGCCTTTCGGTGCAGGGCTCGCGCGAAGTCAATCAGGGCATCGGCCAACTGCTTTCGCGGCAGATGCAGGCCGTGGTCAGCGATACCTGCCGAATGACCGTCGAGGGCAACTATCCTTTTGCGCCGGACAGTTCGCGCGACGTGAGTGTCGACGACTTCACACGCGTATTCGCACAGGGCGGCGTGATCGACGACTTCTTCACGAAGAACCTCGCACCGTTCGTCGATACCTCGGCGAAGCCGTGGCGTTACAGAACGCTGCCGGGCGCCACCGAGCCCGTACAGGGTCCCGACCTCGAACCATTCCGGCATGCGAGGCAAATCCGCGACGTGTTCTTCGGCGACCAGGGCAAGCAACTTCTTTGGAAAACCGAAATCCGCGTGCCCGAACTCGATCCGACTGTGACGACACTGGCAATCGACATCGACGGTCAGAACATGCTGTATCAGCACGGACCCGTCGCACCATTCGCGGTGAGTTGGCCTGGGCCGCGCGGCGGCGTGCATGCCGAAATGACCGCGAGTCCACGCATTCGCAATGAAACCTCGACGCTCGCGACGGACGGCCCATGGGCACTCATGCGTTTGCTGCGCAAAGGGCAGATTGTCCAGACGGCCACGCCGGGGCGCGCCCGCGTGGAGTTCGATTTCGACGGACGCAAGGCGGTGCTCGATATCACCGGTGCGGGCAGCGTCGCCAACCCGCTGACCAGCGATGTGCTCACGACCTTCCGTTGCCCGAATTCGATGTCGATGTTCAGCCTGCCTGACAGCGGGCCGCCGCCGGGCTTGCCGGCGGCGGATCGGGCGGACGGCGACCATAGTCATTGATAGTGATAGCGGGTCACTGCCTGACTGCCGACCGGCGCGAATAAGCGCCTCGCGTTGACAGCGGCAAAGCGCTGCCTGATTGTCGCAGGGCTCGTTGTCGGCGCGGCCGCCTGGATCGCAGCCGCCAAGGCGGCATCGATCAGACGGTCGCTCCGCCTTGCGCGCTTCGCGCGGCTTTCACCGTCGCAAAACACACCGCGCACCAATCCGGCGCACGGCGACGCATCAACCCAGTGCATCGCTAGCGCTTGCGCCCCGCCAGCCCACGCTGCACCGCCATGGCACACACCTTGCGTCGACATCGCCCACGATGCTGCCGCGTCCTGACGGCAGCCGACCGGCCCGTCGCCACCACCGCTCACAGAACATGACTCGATCGACTCTTCGCCCCGCGCGTCGCGCCTGGCTCGCCGCACTGTTGCTCTCGCCCGTCCTCGCCGTCAATGCGCCCGCCGCTCACGCGGATACGCTCGATAACATCGCCAAAGCCGGTGTCCTCAAAGTCGCCGTACCGGAAGACTATCCGCCGTTCGGTTCGGTCGGCGCGGACATGAAGCCGCAGGGCTACGACATCGACACCGCCGCCCTGCTCGCGAAGTCGATGAACGTGAAGCTCGAACTCGTGCCGGTCAATAGCGCCAACCGCATTCCGTATCTGCAAACAGGCAAGGTCGACCTGGTGATCTCGTCGCTCGGCAAGACGCCGGATCGCGAGAAGGTGATCGACTTCTCGACCGCCTACGCGCCGTACTACCAGGGCGTGTTCGGTCCCGCCGACATCAAGGTCGGCGGCCCGGCCGATCTGACCGGCAAAACGGTCGGCGCAACCCGCGGCGCACTCGAGGAAATCGGTCTCACGCAAATGGCGCCGAACGCGACCATCAAGCGCTTCGAGGACAACAACGCGACTATCGCCGCGTTTCTGTCGGGCCAGGTGCAGTTGATCGCGGCGGGCAACATCGTCGCGGCCGCGATCCTCGCGAAGAATCCGCCGCGCCGCCCGGAGCCGAAATTCGTCATCAAGAATTCGCCGTGCTTCGTCGGTATGAACAAGAACGAGCCGCGCCTGCAGCAGAAAGTGAACGCCGCCATCGTGCAGGCGAAGCAGGACGGCACGCTCAACACGATGTCGAAGAAGTGGTTCAGCGCGCCGCTGCCGGCTGATCTGTAAGCGCGCCGTTAGCCGAACTTGATACCGTGACCGGCTTATCCGGCATTGCACTCGTCATGGACGCATCCCGTGCGGCGCACGCGATCCCGGCCATGACGCGCAGCGCCTATCATTGTCGCGGCCGGTCCCGCCCGGGATCGTCGCAACGAAAGTCACAACCCTACGCACTCATTCGATGAAGCTGACACCTCGCGAGAAGGACAAGCTGCTGATCTTCACCGCCGCGCTGCTTGCCGAACGGCGCCGCGCGCGCGGCCTCAAACTGAACTACCCGGAAGCGATCGCCTTCATCACTGCCGCGCTGATGGAAGCGGCCCGCGACGGCAAGACTGTCGCCGAAGTGATGCACTACGGCACCACGCTGCTCACCCGCGACGACGTCATGGAAGGCGTGCCGGAAATGATCCCCGACATCCAGGTCGAAGCCACGTTCCCCGACGGCACGAAGCTCGTCACCGTTCATCACCCGATTCCCTGATCACTGCAATCACATAAGGCAGGCTAGATGATTCCCGGCGAACTCCTCATCGACGACGGCGAACACGAACTGAACGCGGGCCGCGCCACCGTCACGGTGGTTGTGTCGAATACCGGCGACCGTCCCGTGCAGATCGGCTCGCACTATCACTTCTATGAAGTGAACGAGGCGCTCTCGTTCGACCGCGAAGCCGCGCGCGGCTTCCGGCTGAACATCGCGGCGGGCACCGCCGTGCGCTTCGAGCCCGGCCAGGAACGCACCGTCGAGCTGGTCGAACTGGCGGGCGAGCGCGTCGTCTACGGCTTCAACGGCAAGGTGATGGGCAAGCTGTGAGGCCTCCTCCACGCTTGGCACGAACCCAGATCGCCCTGTTCATTTCCGGACCCACACCATGACCTTACGCATTGGCCGCCGCGCATACGCGGAAATGTTCGGCCCCACCACCGTCGACCGCGTGCGCCTCGCCGACACCGAATTGCTGATCGAAGTCGAGCGCGACTTCACCACCTACGGCGAAGAAGTGAAATTCGGCGGCGGCAAAGTGATTCGCGACGGCATGGGCCAGTCGCAACGCGTACATGCCGAGGTGGTCGATACCGTCGTGACGAACGCCGTGATTCTCGATCACTGGGGCATCGTCAAGGCCGACATCGGCATCAAGGACGGCCGCATCGCCGCGATCGGCAAAGCGGGCAATCCCGACATCCAGCCGAACGTGACGATCGCGATCGGCGCCTCCACCGAAGTGATCGCGGGCGAAGGCCTGATCGTGACGGCGGGCGGCATCGACACGCATATTCACTTCATCAGCCCGCAGCAGATCGAAGAAGCGCTTGCCAGCGGCGTGACCACGATGCTCGGCGGCGGCACCGGTCCGGCGACAGGCACGAACGCGACGACGTGCACGCCGGGGCCGTGGCATCTCGAACGCATGCTGCAAGCGGCCGACGGTTATCCGATGAATCTCGGCTTTCTCGGCAAGGGCAATGTGAGCCTGCCGCAGCCGGCACTGGAGCAGATCGCCGCGGGCGCGATCGGCCTGAAGCTGCATGAGGACTGGGGCACGACGCCGGCCGCGATCGACAACTGCCTCTCAGTCGCCGACGATACCGACACGCAGGTCGCGATTCACACGGACACGCTGAACGAAGCCGGTTTCGTCGAAGCGACCGTGGCCGCGTTCAAGGGCCGCACGATTCACACGTATCACACGGAAGGCGCGGGCGGCGGCCACGCACCGGACATCATCAAGGTCTGCGGCGAAGCGAACGTGCTGCCCTCCTCGACCAATCCGACGCGCCCGTACACCGTCAACACGCTCGAAGAGCATCTCGACATGCTGATGGTGTGCCATCACCTCGACCCGTCGATCGCGGAAGACATCGCGTTCGCCGAATCGCGCATTCGCCGCGAGACCATTGCCGCCGAAGACATCCTGCACGACCTCGGCGCGCTGTCGATGCTGTCGTCGGATTCGCAGGCCATGGGCCGCGTCGGCGAAGTGATCATCCGCACCTGGCAGACCGCGCACAAGATGAAGGTGCAACGCGGCGCACTGCCTGAAGACAACGCGCGCCACGACAACTTTCGTGCGAAGCGCTACGTCGCCAAGTACACGATCAACCCGGCGATCACGCACGGCATCGCGCATGAAGTCGGCTCCATCGAGCCGGGCAAGTGGGCCGACCTGGTGTTCTGGGAGCCGGCGTTTTTCGGCATCAAGCCGTCGCTGATCCTCAAGGGCGGCATGATCGCCATGGCGCAGATGGGCGACCCCAACGCGTCGATTCCGACGCCGCAGCCGGTGCATTATCGCGAGATGTTCGCGACGCGCGGCGGCGCCCTGGGACGCACGTCGCTGACCTTCGTCTCGCAGATGGCCGCCGATGCGGGCGTCGGCGAACGCTACGGCCTGAACAAGCGTATCGTTGCGGTCAGGAACTGCCGCAACATTTCGAAGGCAGACATGATCCACAACGCGTGGCGTCCGGCGATCAGTGTCGATCCGGAAACCTATCAGGTGATTGCCGACGGTCAGTTGCTGACCTGCGAACCGGCCACCGTGCTGCCGATGGCGCAACGCTACTTTCTGTTCTAGACATGCGCACCATCGACAAACTCATCGCGCCGCATCTGAAGCTCGCGCCCGTGCTGGTCAAGCGCGCGCCGACGCTGACACTGGCGTTCGACGACCGCCGCAAGAGCCGGCTCGCGGCCACGCTCGACAGCGGCGAAGAAGTCGCGCTGCTGTTGCCGCGCGGCACTGTGCTGCGCGACGGCGATGTATTGGTCGCCGACGACGGCGGTCTCGTGCGGGTCGTCGCCGCGCCGGAAACGGTCCTCTATGTTCGCGCGAAAGACGCATTGACTTTGACTCGCGCCGCTTATCACCTCGGCAATCGCCACACGCCAGTGGAAGTCGGCGCCGATTATCTGAAGCTCGAATTCGATCCGGTACTGGCCGATATGCTCAAGCGCATCGGTGCGACCGTCGATCAGGTTTCCATGCCGTTTCAGCCGGAATCCGGCGCGTATGGCGGCGGCCACAAGCATGGTCATGACGAAACCTTCGCCGAGGACTACGCGCTCGCACAGCAGGTGTTCGGCGAGCATCATGGACATGAGCATGGTCACGACCGTGAGCATAGCCACGCGGCGCAGGGTCATTCGCATTCGCACGACCATGACCACGGCCATGAGCATGCGCACGATCACGACCACGGCGATCACGTCCACGACGAATCGTGCGGCCACGCGCATCACCACCATCATGCGCATCGCTGAACTGACGGCGCTGCTGCATCTTGCGTCGCCGGCGCTGCCGATCGGCGCATTCAGCTACTCGCAGGGTCTGGAAGCCGCCATCGAGGCGCAACTGGTCACGGACGCCGGCTCCGCCCGCGACTGGATCGCCAGCGGCTTGACCGACGTGCTCGCGCGCGGCGAGTTGCCGTTCCTCGCGCATCAGATGGAACGCTGGCGCACGCATGACGCCTCGGCGCTCGCGCACGCCAACAGCGAATTCCTGGCGAGCCGCGAATCCGCGGAATTGCGCCGCGAAACGGAGCAGATGGGCTGGTCGTTGCGGCAGTTGTGCGTATCGCTCGAATGGGGCGATGCCGAGCGGCGCACGACGCTCGCCTCGTTGACGCCGCTCGCTCAACCCACGGCGTTCGCCTTCGCCGCCTATGCGCACGACGCCGCCGTCGACGCCGCCCTCGCCGCCTATGCCTTCAGCTGGGTGGAAAACCAGGCGGCCGCCGCGTTGAAGGCCGTGCCGTTGGGACAGCTTGCCGGTCAACGCATCATCGTCGCCCTGCGCGAGCCGATCGATGCGGCCGTCACGCGCGCCATGGCCACGTCGCCCGACAACATCAACACCTTCGCGCCGCAACTCGGCATTCTTTCGGCGCGTCACGAGTCGCAGTATTCGCGGCTCTTTCGCTCATAAAACGAAACATCATGAACGCACCTCATCAGCCCGCTCATTCCTCCGTCCGCACGAAAAAACTGCCGCCGCTGCGCGTGGGCGTCGGCGGCCCGGTCGGCTCGGGCAAGACCACGCTGCTCGAAATGCTCTGCAAGGCGATGCGCGAACAGTACGACCTCGTCGCCATCACCAACGACATCTATACGAAAGAAGATCAGCGTCTGCTGACGGTAGCGGGCGCGTTGCCGGCCGAACGGATCATGGGCGTCGAGACCGGCGGCTGTCCGCACACGGCGATTCGAGAGGACGCCTCGATCAACCTCGAAGCCGTCGACCGCATGCTGACGCGTTTTCCCGATGCGGATATCGTGTTCATCGAATCGGGTGGCGACAACCTCGCGGCGACGTTCAGTCCGGAACTGTCGGATTTGACGATCTACGTGATCGACGTGGCGGGCGGCGAGAAGATTCCGCGCAAGGGCGGGCCCGGTATTACGAAGTCCGATCTGCTGGTGATCAACAAGACGGACCTCGCGCCGATGGTCGGCGCGAATCTCGATGTGATGGCGTCGGACGCGAAGAAGATGCGCGGCGAACGGCCCTTCGTGATGTGCAATCTAAAGGCGCTCGACGGGTTGGAGGTGGTGGTGAGGTTTATTGAGGAGAAGGGGTTGTTGAAGGTTTGAGCAGGCGGGCGAGCATTGCGCGTTTCGCCCCTCCCTCACTCCCCGTCGGGCAACAACGCCATCAACACATCCACGGTCCGCGCCGTCGCGCCGCGATGGCGCGCGGCGAATGCCGAGGCCGCGCCGCCCATAGCCAGCCTGCGCGCCTTGTCGCCAAACAGTTCACGCAACGCCCGCCCCAGATCGGCCGGATCCTTAACCTGCACCGCGGCGCCCGCCGCAACGGCATCCGCGGTGGCCTGCGTGAAGTTGAACACATGCGGGCCGATCAGCACGGGCACACCGACCGCGCACGCCTCGATCAGATTTTGCCCGCCCAACGGCAACAAACTACCGCCGATGAACGCCAGATCCGACGCGGCATAGTAAGCGCCCAACTCGCCCATCGAATCGCCCAACAGCACGTTCACGCCTGAAGGCAACGCCGGCACACCACCGCCAGCGGCCGCCGCCGACGCCACCTTGGCATCCGGCGCCCACACCGACCGTCGCGCGAGCCGCAGCCCGGCCTTCTCGACCAGCCCCGCCACTTCATTGAACCGTTGCGGATGACGCGGCACCAGAATCAGCAACGCGTTGTCGACGCCGAGCGCCGCGAACGCCTGCAGCACCAGTTCCTCTTCGCCCTCGCGCGTGCTCGCCGCGACCCACGCCGGACGCGCGCCGATTGCCGCGCGCCACGCATGCCCGCGCGCTACCAATTCCGGCGGCGTGCTCATGTCGAATTTCAGATTGCCGAGCACGGCTACGTTGCGTGCGCCGAGCGCGGTCAGCCGCTCGGCATCAGACGGACTCTGCGCCAGCACGCGCGCAAAGCCGCCGAACACGTCCTTGGTCGCGCTGCCGAACTTCGCCGCGCGCTTATACGAGCGCGCCGACATCCGCGCATTGGTCAGCACCAGCGGCACGTCCGCGCGACGGCACTCGTCGATCAGCGTCGGCCACACTTCGGTTTCCATCAGCAGACCAAGCGACGGCCGCCATGCCCGCAAAAACCGCTGCACGGCGTGCGGCATGTCGTACGGCAGATAACTGCGCAAGACCCGGTCGCCGAAAATCTGCTCGCCGGTGGCGCGACCGCTCGGCGTCATGTGCGTCAACAGAATGCGCGCGTCGGGACGCGCCTTCATCAGTGCATCGATCAGCGGTTGCGCGGCGCGCGTCTCGCCCACCGACACCGCGTGCACCCAGATCAGGGGCGCATCGTCTTCGGGCAACCGGCCGCGCGAATAACCGAAGCGCTCGCCGATATGCTCGCGATAGCCGCGTTCCTTGCGCGAGCGGATCAACAGGCGCAAAACGGCCAGCGGCGCGATGATCCACCAGAGCGCGTGATAGATCGCCCTCAGCATCGGCACTCCGCCTGCCTGAGGCGATGAGCCAACGCGTCGAGCGAAACCGGCAAATGGACCGCGGCGCTCAAACGAGGGCCCTGCCCTTCAGGCGCTCGAGAATTCCGAGCGGCGCGCATTCCGGCTGCGCCATCGCCTTGACCGGCAGGAAAAAGGTCTGCTCCAGCATGAACTGGCCGGACATCACTGCGTGCGAGGTCTGATCCGAGAAACACACCCAGACGCTGCCGGGCGGAAACGGCATGGTCTCCTGCGGGCTCGACTTCTGATAGTCGAGGTCGGCCTTCATGCCGTCGTGCAAATGCAGCATCAAATGGTCGTACTCGCTGCGCGGCGATTTGGTCACGTGCAGCAGGTTCAGCAGCCACGCCGCGCCCGGCATCTGCGGCTTGATGCGCGGCAGGAAACGTTTGGCCATGTCCTCGAATGGTTCGCCCACGCGCCACACACGCGGCACGCCTTGCGGATTGACGTTGGTGAACACGCGCAGAATGCGCTCGCCGTAGTTCGGCCGCGAAGGAAAGGCGTCCACGTGCAGACGGCTATCGTCTTTGCGCCATGAGGTCTCGCGCGTTTCCACCTGATGCAGCCGCAGGCTCGTCGGCGCCACGCGCAATCTGCCGTTGTATTCGGGAAAAAGCCCGTCGACCAGCGTGCGCGCATTGGTCTGATAACGCGCGATCAACGCGCGCACCGCCGATTGCGTGACGGCGTCGCCGGCCACACCGTGCAGCGCGCCGCCATTGGGTTCGAGGCTGATGTTCTTGCGGCTCGGGTCGGCGAGCGCGGGGTCGAGCAGCGCCTGTTCGCCGCCTTCGATCGCGAAGCGCAGATTCGGGAAATACAGCACTTTGCCGCGTTCGACGCCGGCAAGCAGCGTCTCGCGCGGCACGGACAGATTGCGTCCGTGCCAGTCGGCGTTCGCTACTTCGATGATCTGGGTTTCGTTCATGGTCGCCCTTGAAAACGGTTGGAGCGCAAGGCGAAGCGCCCCGGACGTGTCATAGCAGGCCGAAGCCCGCGAGTGCCGCCTTCACCTGTTGCAGCGTGGGCGGCTGTCCGGCCGTACCGAGATTGACGACGTTCGGCGACCAGTAGCCGCCAGTGCGCCACGCAGTGGCGAAATTGTACAACTCGACCGTCGGCCGCTTCAGCGCCGCGGCGATGTGAACCAGACCTGTGTCAACACCCACCGTCGCGGCCGCGCCTTCTATCAGGCCGACCACCGCGGGCAACGAGAGCCTGGGCGGCACGATGGCGGCCGCGCCGAACTCTTTCGCCAGACGCTCGCTGGTCGCGCGCTCCTCTTCGCTGCCCCACGGCAGCACGATCGACGCACCGCGCCGCACCAAAGACTGCCCCAGCTCGATCCACGTGGTATCGGGCCACTGCTTGTCCGCGCGCGAGGTGGCGTGCACGAACACGACGTACGGCACGGGCAGGTTCAGATTCGCCTCCGACAAAGCCAGCGCCGCGCGCCCGGTGTCGATGCCGAAGTCGATGTCGTCGGTAGGCTGCGGCGGCGGGTCGTTCAGCGCCGCAGCCACCAGTTGGCGCGTGCGCTCGACCACATGGGTGCGCGGTTCGATCGGCACGCGTTTGTCGTAGAAGAAGCGCACCGGCCATTCGAAGCCTGCGCCGTCGGTGCGGTTCGCGAGGCCGACCAGCGTGCCGCGCGCCATGCTCGCGACCCACGCGGTCTTGATGAGCCCCTGGCAGTCGATCACGAGGTCGTAGTGTTCGGCGGCGAGCGCGCGGCGAAATGCGCCGATCTCGCGCCAGTTCTCGACCGACAGAATGCGCTTGCGCCAGCGCCGCAGCGACACGGGAATCGCCCGGTGCACGCCGGTCACTAGTTGCACTAGCCCCACGAAGCTTTCTTCGACGAGCCAGTCAATCTGGGCCTCGGGATGACGGCGTCGGATATCGGCGATCACCGGCATGTTGTGAACGACGTCGCCCAACGACGACACCCTCACGATCAGTATCTTTTGCACGCTCAAGAGTGGGAAAACCGGCTATCCGGCCCGAAGATGCGTTGAGAGAGCCCCAAGGGGCATGAGAATACCTGAAACACTCAGCCATTTCTCATGAGGACGGCAATTCTAGCGCGTTGCATGCAGACCGCATGAAAAAACGCGGCGCGGTCAGAAAAACCCGCGCCGCGTTCGACGGCCGCCGCGGTTCAAAAAGAACCGCGGCGCCGCTCATGCGTTTAGAACGGCAGCTTTGCGTCAGGCTTTTCCGCCATGATCACGCGGCGGAAATCTTCCTGGATGCGCTTGAGCGCCGCGTCGTTGTCGGCTTCGAAACGCATCACCACGACCGGCGTGGTGTTCGACGAACGCGCGAGACCGAAGCCGTCCGGATACTCGACGCGCAGGCCGTCGATCTTCACCACGTCGTCCGCGCCGGTGAACTTCGCGTTTTGCTGGAGGCGCGCGATCAGTTCGAAGTTCTCGCCTTCCTCGAGCTTCAGCTGCAGTTCCGGCGTGGAGTTCGAGTTCGGCAGCGAGTTCAGCAGCTTGCTCGGGTCTTCCACACGCGTGAGGATTTCGAGCAGGCGCGCTCCGGTGTACAGGCCGTCGTCGAAACCGTACCAGCGGTCCTTGAAGAACACATGGCCGCTCATTTCGCCTGCCAGCGGCGCGCCGGTTTCACGCAGCTTCGCCTTGACGAGCGAGTGGCCGGTCTTCCACATGAGCGGCTCGCCGCCCTTGTCCTTCACCCACTTGGCGAGGTTACGCGTGCACTTCACGTCGTAAATGATCTGCGCGCCCTTGTTGCGCGACAGCACTTCTTCGGCGAACAGCATGAGCTGACGGTCCGGATAGATGATCTCGCCGTCTTTGGTGACCACACCCAGGCGGTCGCCGTCGCCGTCGAACGCGAAACCGATTTCAGCGTCCGTTTCCTTCAGCGCGCGGATCACGTCCTGCAGATTTTCCGGGTGAGCCGGGTCCGGGTGATGGTTCGGGAAATTGCCGTCGATCTCGGTGAACAGTTCGATCAGTTCGCAGCCGAGCTTCTTGAACAACTTGGGCGCGAGACCGCCGGCCACGCCGTTGCCGGTGTCGACCACGATCTTGATGGGACGCGCGAGCTTGATGTCGCTCGTGATGCGTTCGAGATAGGCGTCGGCGATGTCGTACTCGGTGTACGTGCCGCTGCCTGTGGAGAAGTTCTCGTCGACGATGCGCTGATGCAGCGCGAGAATCTGCTCGCCGTAAATCGCTGCGCCGCGCAGGACCATCTTGAAGCCGTTGTAGTCCGGCGGATTATGACTACCCGTCACGACAATGCACGAATCGACGCGGCGCTCGCCGCCGTCGAGCTGCAACGGCACGCTGGCCGCGAAGTAGCCGACTGGTGTGGGCACCATGCCCACGTTGACCACGTCGACGCCGGCTTCACGCAGACCGTCCGACAAAGCCTGGACCAGCTCCGGACCCGACAGGCGGCCGTCACGCGCGACCACGACGGCGTCGCCGCCTTGGGCCCGCACTTCGCTGCCGAACGCGCGGCCGATCGAACGCGCTGCATCGGCGTCGAGCGTCTTGCCGATTACACCGCGAATGTCGTACGCCTTGAAAATAGATTTAGAGATCATGTTGGCTCACTTGCGTGCAATGGAGAATTTTGACCGGCGCACCGCCGATGAATCGGTAAAACACAGCGATGCGCCCTTGCCGGAAGCGATCCGGTTCCAACTTATAATTGCGCCTTTCGGACCAGCCTTATAGCACCATTCTAATGCTTAGACGCCCTCCAAATGTAAAGTTGCCGCGACAGTGGGCGGGTTGGGCAAACGCGCGCACTGTGCCACTGGGATCATGCGTGCCGCGCGTGCTCGCGGTGCCGCAGGCATGCTCGGCACGCTCAGCGCAAGTGGACCGGCGAGCGGCCAGCGGATGCTGACGCTCAAACGCTTCGCCAATCCGGACGTCACGCGCGCCTTTACGAATATCGTTTGGCTCGGGCTGGAGCGGCTCACGCAGATCGGCGTGGCGATCGTGATCAGCGGCGTGCTGGCGCGCTACTTCGGGCCGGACACGTTCGGCAAATGGCAATACGCGAACACGCTGCTGTTGGTGCTCTCGCCCATTACCTGGGTGTGCGGCGCGGAGATTCTGGTGCCCACCATCGTCAACCGGCCGCCGGCGCAGCTCGGCACCGTGCTCGGCAGCGCTTTCGCGTTGCGCATCGCCGTGTCGGTGGCCGCTTTGCTGCTGACCTGGCTCGGCATCGCCTTGCATTTCTTCGATCCGCTGGTCGGCGCCATGCTCGCCGGCCTCGCCGTGACCATGCTGTTTCGGGAACCGTTCGTCGGCGTGATCAACGCGTGGCTGCAAAGCATGACCTACAGCAAGCCGCAGCTGCTCACCAGCATGAGCACCGCCGTGCTGAAGGCCGCTCTTGTCTATCTGCTGGTGCGCGCGGCGGCCGCGCCCGCGCGCTTCGGCTGGCTGTGGGCGCTCGAATCGGCGGCGATCGGCGCGGTCCTGCTGATCTATTACATGCGCCGGCACGGCGGCAAGCTCGGCTGGCATCTGGATCGTTCTCTGTTCAAGCATTTCGCGAGCGCCGGCACGGTGTTCTGGCTCGGCCTGATCTGTATGTATCTGTTCCTGAAACTGGACCGGCTGATGCTCGAACGGACGATTTCCTTCGCCGATCTCGGGCGCTATTCCGCCGCCCAGCAGTTGAACGAAAACTGGATCACGCTCGCGCTGATGCTCGCGCAGACCATTGCGCCCGCCTTCGTCTATCGCGTTCAGGGGGCCGCCCAGTTACGCCGCAATGTGTGGCGGCTCACCGCCATGACCGCCGCGCTCATGGTAAGCGGCGCGATCGTGCTGGATCTGCTCGCCGGGCTGATCATCCGCCGCGTGTTCGGGCCGCAGTTCGAAGGCGCGATCGAGATCTTCCGTTGGGCCGTGTGGTTGTCGGTACCCGCCGGCATCGAGGCGATCGGCAATTTGATCGTGCTGAAGTATCAGGCCAAGTTCGTGTTGCTCGCGAAATGGCTGCTGGCGCTGGCTGTCGCGTTCGTAGTCAATCTCTTGGCCATTCCGCGGCTTGGCGCATATGGCGCGCTTGTCGGTCTCGCGGCAGGCTATCTGGCGGCCGCGTCGGTTAATCTTTATTACATTCGTTTCAAATTGCGCCCATGACGAACTCACCCGCCACCGCGCAAACGACCCTCGACGACGTCGCAGTGCTGATTCCCGCCTACAACGGCCAGGCCGATGTCGACCTCACGCTCGCGTCGTTCAGTGAAAGCGCGCCGGTGCACGTGCTGATCGTCGACGACGGCAGCACGCCGCCAATCGTCGCACCGGCCATCGCCAATATGAAGATCGAAGTGCTGCGCATGGCGCGCAATGGCGGGATCGAACGCGCGCTTCAAACCGGCATCGACGCGCTTGCCCAGCGCGGCTTTCGCTATGCGGCGCGCATCGACGCGGGCGACCGCAGCGTGCCGCAGCGGCTCGCCAAACAACGCGTGTTCATGGAGCTGCATCCCCGCGTGGCCGGCCTCGGCATGTGGACGCAGGTCGTCACGCGCGAAGGCAAGCCGCTCTTCATGCTGACGCCGCCCGCCGAACCGAACGCGATCCGCCGCCTGCGCTTCTTCCGCTCATGCCTCGCGCATCCTTCGATGATGCTGCGCATCGACGCCGTGCGCGCGGTCGGCAACTACCGCGCCGAGTATCGCTCCGCCGAAGATCTCGATCTCTTCGTGCGTCTGATGGAGCGCTACGACTGCGCGAACCTGCCGGAACTCGGGCTCTACTACGAACTGAACGAAGGCGGCATCAGCGCGACCAAACGGCGCCGCCAGGTGAGTTCGACGCTGCGGCTGCAACTGCGCTACTTCAACGCCGCCAATCCGTACGATTGGCTGGGCCTCGCCAAAAATCTGCTGCATCTGGTGACGCCCTACAGCGCACTGCAGCGGATCAAACGCAGCCTGCTCACGCCGCGCGCGAGCCATTAAATCATTCACCCTCATTCACCGCCGAGCTCGTTCCCGCATGAAGCCTGCCTTGAAGTCGACGCCCGCGTTGCGCATTACACTCGTCTGTAACACCGCCTGGGCAATCTATACCTATCGGCAAGGGCTGATCCGTATGCTGGTCGGACGCGGCGTCGATGTGACGATCGTTGCGCCGCGCGACCGCACGTTCGAACTGCTCACCGCCATGGGTTGCCGCTGCATCGATTTGCCGGTCGCCTCGAAAAGCACCAGTCCACGCGACGACCTGCGCACGCTGTACGCGCTCTACCGGCACTACCGGTCGATCCGCCCGCACGTGGTATTCCACTACACGATCAAGCCGAATATCTATGGCTCGATCGCCGCGAAGCTGGCGGGTGTGCAGTCGGTTGCGGTCACAACGGGATTGGGCTATGTGTTCATCCAGCATAGCCGCGCCGCGCAGGTGGCCAAAAAACTGTATCGTTTCGCGTTCCGTTTCCCGCGCGAAATATGGTTTTTGAACCGCGACGATCAAGCTGCGTTTGTCGAACAGAATTTGTTGGTGCATCCTGAGCGTGCGCGGCTGCTGCATGGCGAAGGCGTCGACCTCGTGCAATTCGCCTTCACGCCCTTGCCCGAGCGGACCGATTACCGCTTCGTGCTGATCGGGCGCCTGCTGTGGGACAAGGGCGTGGGCGAATATGTCGAAGCCGCGCGGCGTCTGCGTGAACGTTACCCGCACGCACGGTTCCAATTGCTCGGCCCGGTGGGCGTCGACAATCCCAGCGCGATCACCCGCGAAGAAGTGGCGGCGTGGGAACAGGAAGGCATCATCGAGTATCTTGGCGAGGCGCACGACGTGCGGCCTTTGATCGTCGAGGCGGATTGCGTGGTGCTGCCGTCGTATCGCGAAGGCGTACCGCGCACGCTGATGGAAGCCTCGGCGATAGGCCGGCCGATCGTCGCCACCGACGTGCCCGGCTGCCGCGAGGTAGTGGCGGACGGCGTCAACGGATTGCTGTGCGAAGTGCGCAATGCAGAAAGCCTTGCGGCCGCGCTGGCGCGCATGCTCGACATGAGCGGCGCGGAGCGACGGGCGATGGCTGAACGCGGCCGGAAGAAAGTCGCGGAAGAATTCGACGAGCGCGTGGTCGTCGAAACGTATAAGGACCTGGTGCAGAAAATGACGGGCGTTTTACTTTAACGGAGCAACAGCATGAGCACGAAGGGCACGATTCTGGTAACGGGCGGTGCGGGTTTTATCGGCTCGCACACCTGTGTCGAACTGCTGAACGGCGGTTACGACGTCGTTGTAATCGACAATCTCGTGAACAGCAACCGCGAATCGCTGCGGCGCGTGGAAAAGATCACCGGCAAGCCGGTGACCTTCTACGAAGCCGATGCGCGCGACGAGGCGGCGCTCAACCGTATTTTCGACGCGCATCCGATCACGGGCGCGATTCATTTTGCCGCGCTGAAGGCGGTGGGCGAGTCGGTGGCCAAGCCGATCGAGTACTACAGCAATAACGTCGGCAGCCTGCTGAGCCTGCTCGGCGTGATGCGCGACCGCAACGTCAAGCAGTTCGTGTTCAGCTCGTCGGCCACCGTCTACGGCGTGCCGAAGAGTTCGCCGATCGATGAGTCGTTCCCGCTGTCGGCCACCAATCCCTACGGCCAGTCGAAGCTGATCGCCGAGCAGGTGCTGCGCGACCTGGAACTGGCCGATCCGTCGTGGCGCATTGCCACGCTGCGTTACTTCAATCCGGTCGGCGCGCACGAGAGCGGTCTGATCGGCGAAGATCCCGCCGGCATTCCGAATAACCTGATGCCGTATGTCGCGCAGGTGGCGGTCGGCAAGCTCCAGAAGCTGCGCGTGTTCGGGGGCGACTACGAGACGCCTGACGGCACCGGCGTGCGCGACTACATCCACGTCGTCGATCTGGCGCGCGGACATCTGGCCGCGCTCGACGCGCTGGTCAAGCGCGATGCGAGTTTCGTCGTGAACCTCGGCACGGGCCAGGGCTATAGCGTGATCGACGTGGTCAAGGCATTCGAGAAGGCCGCCGGCCGGCCGGTGCCGTATGAAATCGTCGCGCGCCGCCCCGGCGACGTCGCTTCATGTTTCGCCGATCCGGCCGCGGCCGAGAAGATCATCGGCTGGCGCGCGCAGTTCGGCATCGAGCGGATGTGCGCGGATCACTGGCGCTGGCAATCGACGAATCCGCAAGGTTTCGCGTGAGTTGACTGAAGGTCGCCGGCGCGACGACGGGTGCGGTACTCGGGCTCAACGCGTTCGCAGTGGCGCTCATCGGCGGGCTGTCGAGCGGTTTGGGTAGGGTGGTCGGCGGCGCGATTCTCGACACCGCCAGGACCTGGAGGGAAGTCACTGAGGCGAGCACCGGTTTCCGCGGATAGCCCGTTTATCGACTCGCGAGACCGCGATCGAGCTCCGCCGCCACGAACTGCACGTTAGGTTCGACGATCAGATCGGCGTGGTCGCAGGCGACTTCCGTCACCACCAGCCCGGCTCGCGCGATGCGCCGCCAAAGCAGCACTGAGTCGCAGGCTCCATTCTGCGCAACCGCTCCGCGGACATAAATGATCGGGCTCGCGCCGTAGGGCTTGGGCCGATAGGCCGCCATCGCAACCCGCGTCGTCTCGCGCATACGCCGCAGCAGCGGCGGCATCGCGGGGCTATAGCTTTGGGGTCGCCGCGCCATAAGTCCCACGCGCATCCGCAGGTGATCCATCACGCTCGCGAAGCGGTCGTTCAGATAGCCGGGAAGCCGCGCCACGGGGAGCGTGCGCACGGCTCGCCAGTGTGAACGGGCAGAGTTCGCACGCCGCCGCAAACGCGCCATCCAAGGCAGGCAATGTTGGTCCACGTGGGTGTCGAGCATGAAAAGCAAGTCGATCCGCTCGCCGGCGCGCCGCAACTGTTGCGCGACCTCGAACGCCAACAGGCCGCCGAATGAATAGCCCGCCAATGCGTACGGCCCTTTTGGCTGCACCGTGCGCATCTGTTCAATGTAGCTCGACGCCATGTCTTCGACGCGCAACTGTGCCGGCTGCTCACCGTCGAGCCCGCGCGCCAGAAGGCCATATACCGGGCGCGGACTATTCAGCGCGCCGATCAGCGCAAGGCATTCCATCACTGAGCCGCTTGCGCTGTGCATGAGGAAAAGCGGCAGGCCGGTGCCGGCCCGCACCGGCACGAGCGTCGGCGAAGACGGCGGTAGCGCGTCCTCGCAAATGAGCGCAGCGAGCCGCGCAATGGTCGGCGCAATCATCAGCATGTTGAACGGGATCGCGCGCCCGGTCGACTGGCGGACTTCGGCGAGCAGACGCGTTGCCAGCAGCGAATGACCGCCGAGATCGAAAAAGTTGTCATCGCGACCGATCGGTGCGACGCCGAACAGCTTCTCCCATTGCGCCTGCAAATGCGCCTCGAGTTGCTCGCGACTTTCCCCCGCAGGCGGCAATTCACGCGTGGTCAGATTCAGCGCCGGATGACGCCGGATCGCCTCGAGGCACTCTGGATTGCGCAATGCCGCCGCATTGCCGATCGGCAGGCCATTGACCGCGTTGCGCGCAGCGGCTTCGGAAAGCTTGCCGTTGTGAGTTGCGGGCAAAGCATCGACTGCGATGATGCGGTCCGGCACGTGCGCGGGCGACGCGCGGCGCGCAAGGTCGCGGCGCACGCGGGCGGCGAGCGAGCCATTCAACACGGCGCCGTCGGTCAGCACCAGCAGCAACACGACGCGTGGCTCGAAATCGTCGGGGATCGCTTGATTGCTGGACGTATCTCGCACTCGCTGCTCGACAACCAAGGCCTCGCGGATCTCAGGAATATCGTTCAAAACCCGGTAGATCTCAGCCGGACCGACATTGATGCCGCGCACGTTGAGCACGCCGTCGGAGCGGCCATGCATCCGTACGCCGCCGTCCGGCGAAAACGAGATCAGATCGCCGTGCGTCCAGACACCCGGATTGCCGGCGAAATAAGCCTTGTGAAAGGCCGTCCCGTCGACGTCGCCGAAAAACCCGAGAGGACGCGATGGAAACGGATTGACACAAACGAGCTGGCCAACGCCATCGGTGCGGGCCCCGTGCTCCCATGCCTGGACGTCTAGCGCAAGGCTCTTGCATTGGGCTTCGCCGGCGTAGACAGGCAGATTCGGATTGCCGAGCACGAAGCAGCCTAGAATGTCCGTGCCGCCCGAGATGGATTGCAGTTGCAGCGCCTTCACGTGAGCGCGCACCCATTCGAATTGCGCGTCGAACAGTACGGCTCCGGTCGATAACATCGCGCGCAACGCGCCGAGGTCGAACTGTTTACCGCATTCCAGACCCGCTTCCTCGCACATTTTCAGGTAAGCGGGACTCGTGCCGAACACTGTAACGCGTTCTTCGGCTACGAGGCGCCATAGCGTCTCGACCGTCGAGATCGGGCCATCGTATGTCACGATCTCGACGCCGGAAGCCAATGCAGACAGTTGCCAGTTCCACATCATCCAGGCACAACTTGTGTGGAAATACAGTCGGTCGCCTGGCCGCAGGTCCGTATGCAGACGATGCTCCTTCAGGTGCTCGAGCAGCGTGCCCCCCGCACCATGAACGATGCACTTCGGCTTGCCGGTGGTTCCCGACGAAAACATGATGAACAGCGGATGATTGAATGGGAACCGCCGCCACTCGAAGCGGTCGGCATCGCCAGCGTCGACCAGTTCGGTGAGAGAATGGACCGGCTGCGTCACCGTACTCGGCAAAGTCCCTTCGTCGAGACACACGACATTTTGCAGCGATGGCAGTGCAGCCGCGAGATCCGAAATTTTGCTTGCAACCGACGCTCCAGTGTCAAACGTCCGCGCGGCGGTATGCGCGATCAGCATGCGTGGCGCGAGCGGCATGAAGCGATCGCAGATCGCGTCGACGCCCATCTCCGGCGCCGCAGTCGACAACGTGGCGCCGAGGGCCACGACGGCCAATGCGGCAATGATCGCATCCGCGTCGTTGCGCAAGACGCCGACCACGCGGTCACCCTCAGCTAGTCCCAACTCCGACAGCGCCTGCGCAAGGCGCGCCACACGTTCGCGCAGTTCCGCGCGATTGAGATGGATACGGCGACCATCGGCATGGCACGCAGTCAATGCGGGTGCGTCGGCCTGCGCCGCTGACAGCGCCAGCAGATTGTCCGCGTAATTCAACCGCATCCGCGGAAAGAAGCTCGCGTGTTCGCAGTCGTCGCCCAGACAAACCGGCTCCACGTCACCCGACCATTCGAGTCCGGACGACCACTGAACGAAGCAACGCCAGAAAGTCCGGAACTCTCGCACGGAGAAATCGTGCAGCGCTTCGTCATTGCCAAGAGGCTGACCTGTGTGGGTCTGCAAGAAAGTGCTGAATGCTGTTAGCTGCGATGCCTCAATTTGCCCGAACGTGCTCGCGTAAACAGGTGTACGCACCGTTAAGCGGTCAGGCGCACGCAATAGGCCGGGTACGTCGACGCGATTCATGGAAGCTCCATTTATGTCATACGACGCCGCTTGGAATCGACCGCGCATCGAACGATGCGCGCACCGACCGCAGCTCTGAGTTTCGTAGTCGCGATCCCGATGGAGATTCGGGGATATTCAACGTTACCTTTCGGCCGTCCACGTTAGCTGATCGATTTAGCGCATTCCGTGCGAAAACGAACGCTCGTCTGCCAGACTTCGATCGCACACTTCAAAGAACGGATTGTCGCTATGGCCCGGCTGTAATCTGACAACGAACGTGCAACGCATTGCGTCGACGCGTCACGGTCATGTCAGCAACCCCCGAGCGTGTACGGTAAGCCTCTTTCATCATACACATCGAGGCGGTGGTTGGCGCGCGCCGTAACCGCGCTTTATGTGCTGTACCGAACGGAGTAGCGACATTCGTACAGATACTCTACGTCTACACATGCTCGACCAAACATGCAGCAGGCGTGTACTTACCGCATTGAGTCAATCGCGGACCAATGCGTAATTGCGAGCGGACAGCCGGCCAGATGAAGTCCGGTCCCTTTTCACATCCACTCGCGAATGACAATCGGAACATTTTAAGCAGATAACAGTTTTACGCTGCTAATAATTACCGCTTAATGCAACGCGATATTGATTGATTGGCATGTCCTTCCATGTCGGCCAACACATCGACATTTTAGGACTTTTCCATGGTCGGACGCTCGACTACGAAGCTATACTTCCTACTGAAAAAATTAAGACTTAATGTTGCCGGGGAACGCGACGCCTCGCATGCTGCTGGCGCGTTCCCTCGTTGTCGCGCGGAGAATTTTTATTCGATTTTTTGAATTTTTCTTATCAATTGTCAGCGGCTAATTTTTATAGAAATTGTAGATCGCCACATTCCGCTTTCCCCTATTTTTGTTGTCGCCGCAGATAGTCTGATGAACTTCTTTTTTCCGATGCGGCGCGCGCACTGCCTCAACGGTTGAAATAACCGGTACGACTTGCAACGCCGAAACACTGATGTACTCGTCAACGAACTTTGAACCGGGGGCAGCAATGGCTTTAGTCGGCAAGGTATCGGAATCAGTGTCAAAGGAAGTTAATCCTTTCGATACCCGCTACGAAGGTCGTTCGCAAGCCGACCATCCTGAAATGGGCGGTCGTGACTTTTCAGCATCGCGTATGGATAACACATCGGACTTCAGTCGCGGCGAAGAATCCTTTTCATCGGGCCCAGCAGCCGATACGGCCGCAAGCCCCTTGGCTTGCCGCACCTTGTCGGCAGCGAACGACCCTGATATTCCAGCGAGGAAAGGCGACTTCATAAAACGCGCTTTTGACATCTTCGGCGCGTCGGCCCTACTCCTTGTCCTGCTACCGATCTTTCTCGTAATAGGCTGCGTTGTACTCAGTGATGGAGGATCGGCTTTCTTTGGCCACCCGCGCGTTGGAAAAGGCGGACGATCGTTTCGCTGTTTGAAATTCCGCTCCATGGTGCCGAAGGCCGACGTCGTTCTCGCCGAACTCCTTGCCACGGACGCCAGCGCGCGAGAGGAATGGAATCGCGACTTCAAGCTGAAGAACGATGTCCGCGTCACGTCCCTCGGTCGGTTTCTGCGCAAGACGAGCCTTGACGAACTTCCCCAACTCTGGAATGTCCTTCGCGGCGACATGAGCCTGGTTGGACCCCGGCCGATCGTCAAGAAAGAGTTAGAACGGTATGGCCCGGACGCGTACTACTACCTGTCGGTTAGGCCTGGAGTGACAGGATTGTGGCAAGTGAGCGGACGAAACAACGTCGACTATGCGACAAGGGTGGCGCTAGACGTCTCCTACGTGAAGCGACGCTCGACGTTACTCGATATCAGCATCCTGCTGCGCACGTTCAAGGTGGTCTTCGATGGAAGCGGGGCTTATTGAGTACATTCCAGTGAACCATGCTAAAACGATCCTTTTGGACTGCCGATGAAAATTGTTCATGTTGTCGAATCGACAGCCACTGGTACGCTCTCGGTGGTATGCATGATCTCGAATCGTCTGGCGAGTGAGGGTCACGAAGTCTGCGTCGTATTTTCCAAGCGCAACGAGACGCCCGACAATTTATCCTCACTCTTTCATCCGAGCGTCCAGTTGCGGCAATTTCAGATGAAAGGCCGGCCGGTGACCAGCATTCTGTTCGGGTTGCGTCGTGAACTCAATAGCTTGCGGCCGGACATCGTCCATCTGCACTCGTCGTTTGCGGGATTCCTGGGGCGACTGTCGACGATCTCCTGTTTGAAGTCGGCCAAATTCTTTTACAGTCCGCATTGCATTTCTTTCATGCGTTCGGATGTCTCCAGGCTAAAAAAGACCTGCTTTATCGGACTCGAGGCCTTGGCCTGCCTGAAAAGATCCACGTATGTCGCATGTTCAGAGAGTGAACGCGCGATCGTACGACGGTACTTGCGCACGCGCGTGGTGCTGGTCGAGAACGCGCTCGACAAACGCGTGGCAACTGATCACCTGACCGCTTCAACTCAGGAGCCTACCCGTCCGTCCAGTTGTGTGGTGACCGTCGGTGGAATCAGACGACAGAAGAATCCCGAATTGTTCGCGGAAATAGCACGTCTTTTCAAACGACAGGATGTCGAATTCGTCTGGATCGGCGATGGCGACGAACCCGCGAAGAAAGCGCTACGCGATGCGAACGTCACGGTCACCGGATGGCTTAGCCGGTCGGTCGCGATGGAAAGGGTTAAAAGCGCAGACGTTTATCTTTCCACCTCCTCGTGGGAGGGGATGCCGATATCGATCATCGAAGCCATGGCACTCGGAACGCCAATCGTTGCTTCGGGCTGCCCGGGGAACGTCGATGTTCTTAGTCACGCCCGGACCGGCATGATTTTCAATACCGCCAAAGAGGCCGTCGCCTCGCTGACGCGAATGATGGACGACGGCGACTTTCGGACCGTCATTGCTGAACAAGCACTGGACGAAGTGCGTAGGCGCTTCAGCGAAGACCGCTTCTTCTACGATGTGGCCGCGCTTTATGAAACGCAGATGATTTAAATAAAAATATTAGCTTTTTATATTTCATTTGCTTTTCTTTTTTTATCACTCTGATCACGCCTACACGCGCGCATCTCCCCCTCGATTACCCCAAATTCGACTCGCGCATAGCGCATGCTACAAACGCGCGCAGGGCGAAAGCCAACGCAATCCTCTGACGTTTCCGTCTCAGCAAAAACCCTAAGCACAGCGGGGTTTGACGCAAAAATGAGACAGAGCAGAACGTGGCATTGATTCGGTACGCCAATCAATATTTGGACGCTAGACACGTGGCGTACACCACTCACACTTTGTCCGAAGAGAACTCGCTTATTTAATGTCCGACCCCGTTTAAAGTATTAATTACTGATGTAATTTTTGTTTGGGCATTTTTTTCTATTCATGTTAGGATTCGTTCTCGGTAGATTTTACAAAACAGTTGCTTTTTGTATGAAGATTTAACGACTTGATACGACAGGTCATCCACCTTTTACCAAGCACTAATTACTGATGCGGATTTCCATCCAAGGGTTTTCCCTCTCTGCGCAAGGATCTTGCAACGGTAGCTTCTGCAAATCCCAAGCCAGCCTGGGTCATGCGGCGATCAACCGTCGCTGCATTAATGACGCCTTTCATTCCATACGAAAGGCAAACGTTTGCGCGTAGCAACCTGAACCGCGAGCTGCCTATTTCTGCACCCGGCCTCTGAAGAGTCAGGTCGATGCAGCGACTTTGGCGGTGAGGTGAACGGCGATCCAGTTTTGTAGGCTCGGTGCGAGACACACCGCCCCTGCAAAGGGCTGCACGCCAGGAAGCGTCTTGTCTCTTTCCTTCGGGTCTCAACGCGGGATTGATTGGACACCCACACGAATTTGCATGGTGTTCTGGAAACTCGCCGATTATTTGAACCCTTTATTTCTATTATTCGCAGTCCTAATAACCATGCACCATACCAAACTAAGCACTACTAATTTAATACCAAGCGGCCCTCGTCGGCAGACGCACCTCCAGAGAATTCTGTCGTCGCACATGACGCGTCTTCTCGGCGCCGCGATTGCCAGCAGTGTACTGCTCGCGGCTTGCGGCGGTGGTGGCGACTCTTCGCAGGACGCCGCGGCAGTCGCCAATAGAGCTAGGCGCAACCCGTCGACACCAGCGACGACACCGGCGACGACACCGACAACACCGGCAACGACCGGCAAGATTTTTTATGGCGTCAACGGCCACTTCCAGCAAGGCGGCGCCTACGCCACATCGAGCACGCAGACGCAGCTGGCCCAGCTTCAAGATCTGGGAATGACGATTTATCGCAGCGACGTTTCCAGCAAGGCAGCTGCGACGGCACTCGCGCAGATCGCCACAACCATGGCTGCCGGAGGTGTCACCGTGTATCCGGTGCTCCTCATCTCCCCGCAAGAGTATGCGAGCGAAACGGCGTCCTACAACGCTGGATATGCGCTGGGTCAGCAGGTGGCGTCAGCGATGCACGCGTCGTACTATGAAGTTGGCAACGAGCTTGAAGCGGATACCCTCGCGGGCAACTACGACGGCACGTTCGCGACCGATTACGTCAACAGCAAGTTCATGATTGCGCGTGGCGCAATCCGCGGCATGATCGACGGCATCAAGTCCGTTGACACGCAAGGAAAAATCGTCATGGGAGCGGGAACCTGGCTGCATTGGGGTTTCGATCAGATGCTCGCGCAGGGTACGCAACCCGATGGCACGGCTGGTCACCCCGTCGTTTCTTGGGACGTGACGGCGTGGCACTGGTACAACGACTATGACGATATCCAGAACATCTGTGGCGGCTCGGGCTGCTACAACGTGCTGTCCAAGCTTCAGGCGTTTGGCAAGCCGATCTGGTTGACCGAATACGGCGTACGCCCCTGGACTGCCACGGACTCGCAAGCTGCGTCTTACCTGACCGGCGGTACCATGATGGCCGAATACGCGTCGGTCGCTTCGAAGTACAACTTGCAGTCCATCCAGATGTACGAGTTGTACGACGATCCTGCCGGCACATACGGGTTGCTTCAAAGTGATGGGAAGACGAAAAAGTCGCAGTACTCGAGCGTGAAGTCTTTCATCGCGTCGCATCCGCAATAAACGCATTCGGGTCTGCTCGTAGCAGCACATACGCGCCAGCGCTTCGACGCTGGCGCGGCTTTTTTTATTGGATCCTTCCTCGATTTGACTTACTCACAGGTCATAAACATATCGGACAGATGGATGGCTGAGAAAAAGCGCACGAGCGTTGAGTCGCGTCCAATTTTTGCAAGCTGATCGTGAATACGTAGGCGCAGTTTTTTTGCCCTTTTGCAAAGGGCGTCGGGCAACTCCGTTGACGTAACTCGACACCAGTTCATCCGGATTGAAGTCTTGCGCGTAACCCGGCAGGAAGTGCAAGCTCAGTTTGCCCCCGGTGCTCGCGACGTGGTGCCAGCTTTCCCTTTACTTTGCTCCCAGGCTTTAAGGTTTCCATGACGCCATTCTCTCAAGAGTAGGTGTCTCTGGAAATGCCGGGGCGATTCATAGCCCTTGACGACAACTTTCTTGTACGCTGGCGATCCGACGACAATCGGACGAACTGCCTTGCGGCGACTAAACATCGGCTTGCTGAGCAGCTTCACGAACAACTCGCCGCTGAGCCCACCTTCGTACGTTGCAAACCAGAAGGCCTTTTTCGAGTCGATGGCGGACGCCGCGCTCATGCTTTGCCGCTGGCCCGGGGCGGTCGACGACTGGCGTTTCACCGCATTGCGCCCAGGTCATAACGCACCGAGTCGGCCCGAAAATCCGATTCGTCCTAGAAGAAGATGTCGGCATTTTCCTCACCTGCCTGCCGGATACGTGTCACGCTGCCGTCGCTCGATCGTCCGGATCTCGCCGGTAAGCGCGCTGCAATAGTTTTTGCTCCTTCAGGTTCGGGCGCGCGAGCGTCGCACCGATCGACGCCCAAGCTCAACGTTACAGAGAACTCCCGCTGCACAAGTTCGCCAACCAGGCTGCTCGTCCACAAGCTGAAGTCAAATTCATACTGCATTGGATTCTTGCCATCGATCCAGCGCAGCACCTGCGGTTCCTAGGTGGGCGTGAGCGTGCGAGGGCGGCCCGTGCCTTCGGTCAAAAGCAGCACGCGCACCCGACGGCCGCGACCGCGTGCCTGCGCGCGGACCGTACGCCTGCGAGCGATGCATCGCAAAGAGGCCGCAGCATCGTCCGGATGTTTTCCCTCGGCCATGCGTCGAGCCGCAAGGATGCGCGTCTCATCTAGCGTGTTATGAGCCAGACTCCGGCCGCTCCGTTTCACGTGCGAGCCTGTCAGTAACTCTTGCTCAAGCGTAGGCAAAATGTCCGCGAAATTCCTGACTTAAGAGTAAATGGTGCTACTGCAACTAGCATCTAGCCGCGTTGGCCAGCTTTTCACAGCCCAACAAACGGTCATCGCCTCGACACCTGATCTGCCACCCGTTCAGACATTTACGCATTTGCGGCCCCTCCAGGATCGCGAGTTGCTTATCGCGATACCTCGCTGGTCGAACTCCGTTCTCCACGATATGAGCGGTACCGAACCGACTCAGGTCATTCGACTCGATAACGTGGACGCTCGTCCCGCTCGCGTCGGGCGCGCCACACTCTTCAAGCAATAGCAAAGGACTTTTCCAAATCCGCCTCACGATTTCGGACCTCATCACGCGTGTTACACGAGCGATGAGGTCCGCAGACGCGGCGAGACCGATTAACAGACGTCCGGAACTTGACATGCGAGATCAGCAAGGATGTGCGTTTGTTCGGCCCGATGCCCGGTACAACGTACGCTGGTCCTGTGCGAAGACTATCGTTGTTTCACTCGTTTTCACGCAATTCGACGCGTCATTACAAGCGTGCACCGGCAATCGGACCCCTATCTTCTTCCATGTTCCATAGCTTGGACTTCAGGAGAAAAACAAAAGGCCGCGTGGAAGCCTGCGTTTCACCCAATATTTTTTTTTGGCTCCTGCTCTGAGCCACTGATAAAAAATGTCTTGATACCAAGGACGGAATATGTCTTCACGTGCACTGGAAAATGCGATCGACACACCGACTGGACCGGAAAATTTTGTCTACAACGGGAGATTTACGGGTCAGAAGGCCACTGGTGTCCAACGCGTTGCGCGAGAGCTGATTGTTGCCATGACGCAACTTCCGCAGATCAATAATGTAACTGTCGCCGTCCCACCCGGCGACAAGACATTGCCCGTTGACGGCGCGCAGACAGTGAAGATCGGTTTCGGCAAAGGATTGTTCTGGGAGCAAATCGTGCTCCCCCTATTTGCCGGACGGCGCAAAATCGTCAACCTCAGTAACTCGGGGTCGATATTCCGCCCTCGTCAGGTCATCTTCATGCATGACGCGGCCGTGTTCGACACGCCCGCGCATTTTTCGTGGCGCTTCCGTGCATGGTATCGCGTCATGTTCTGGATTCTTGCGCGAACGTCGAGTTGCATCTTGACCAATTCCGACTTTTCCCGCCAACGGCTAGCCCATCATTGCGGCGTGCCATCCTCGCGAATCGGCGTCGTTCCGCTCGGTGCCGATCATCTTGACGCCATGGAACCTGATGAAAGCGTGCTGGGCGAACATGCCCTAAAGTCGAATCAGTTCGTGCTCGCTGTTAGCAGTCTCAATCCGACCAAAAACTTCGCCCGAATTGTGGAAGCATTTCGGCAAGTCAGTGATTCCTCGCTCGATCTTGTCATCGTTGGCATGAAGAACCCGATCTTCGGCAAGATCGACGATATCTCCAACGTTGCCCCCAACATCAAGTATGTCGGTTATGTTAGCGACAGCAAATTGAAGGCACTCTATCAACATGCCCGATGCTTCGTGTATCCATCAATCTACGAAGGGTTTGGGATCCCTCCCCTCGAAGCGATGAAAAACGGCTGCCCTACCCTCGTGGCAAGTGCGGCCGCATTGCCCGAAGTCTGCGGGGCCGCATCGCTCTATTGCGACCCATACTCTTCCGACGACATCGCCGACAAGCTGAAGTCTTTGCTTTATTCCAGCGAGCTCAGAGCGGACCTTCAGCACCGCGGCCATCTTCACGCGAGCAGGTACAGCTGGCAAACGAGTGCACAAATCCTGCTAAATGCGTTGGAGAAACTTTGATCCTGCGAGGCGCACTCAAGGCATTGGGTGAGCCTCGATAAAATTTTTCACCTGTTCAAAACGCCGTTTCGGCCTTATGCCATCACCGTAGATCAATCCATATTTTTCATCCGGCTGATCGTAAAGTTGGTACAACGTGACATTTTGTATGCCATATTTTTTTGCGTCAGCAACGAAACCGGCAAGTCCATCCTGTCCAACCAGGTATGCACCTGGGTCGCCGTCCGAGTAGTCCGGTCGCACACCGAATTCCGTAATCCAGATTGGCTTCTGATATTGCGTGCTTAAATGCGTCAACACATGTTTCAGAATATCGGGTTTCGGCAACCACGACGACCGGTTTGGACTCATTTCAGAGTACCAGTGCCACGCGGTGACATCCCACTTCACTACTTTTGTACTGTCCCGCGCACCGTCCGGTTCAGTACCGTCTCTCAGCATGTCAGAGAAACCATAATGTAGCCAGCTTAACGAGCCGAGCAATATCTTTGCGGACGGCTGGACCTCCTTGATGCCGTCTATCATGCCCCGAATCGCGCCACGCGCCTTCTGGTACTTGGCGTTGTCGTAATGGGACGGATAGTCGCCGCTAGCACCATTGAAGATCACGTCGTTGTCGAATTCGTTACCCACCTGATAGTACGAAACCAGGCCTTTCAACGCCGTAGCTGCGTCAACCCCAAGTTTGTGGCCTTGAACGTAAGCCGTTGATTCGTTCAAATTGGCCTGCACGTCCGGCGTGATGATCAACGGCAGTACGCCGACGCATTGTGCCGCTGCTACCCGAGCAAGTTGCGCGACCTGTTGTGCCGCGGCTTTGTCCCCGACGTCCTGTGCGTATAGGGTCATGCCAAGATCGCGCAACTGAGAAATCTGCATCTGGAAGCTGCGCGCCGTATAGATACCGCCCTGCTGGACATGACCCACCACTCCGTAGAAGACGCCTGTGTGCCCCCTTGCGCAGGGAATCTGAGGCACCGCCGCGACCGGAGCATTGAAGTGCCTATCCGCGGAAAGTGCACTTTGCAGAATAATGTCCGACCATTTGGTTTCTCTCAGATGAACAAGAGTGGCAATCATGAGACTGATTGCCATTCCACAAAAGACAATGGCAATTGCGATCGATCGTTTCCACATCTGACTGGAGCCTCGTTGTCGTGACCAATATCCGTGCGGTCCGCGTTCGCCCGGTCGAATCCAACAAGCTAATTCAATCGCAGGTAGCAATCAGGCCATCGGGACCGAGAGTCGCGGCACTGAATACCGCGCGGTTAGTGCAGAAGCCCGGTAAATATGACGCGGCATTAACGTCGATCTTGCCACAGCGCCATTAGCAGCAAAAAAATCATGCGCTCTTACCGGCCATCCGCGTACTTTAGCTGAACCAGCGCAGCGCAACGTGCGCTAAACCACAGACTGAGAAGTGGTAAAGGCGGTATTCATATCACACTCGCCCAGAGTCGCGTCGATGGACGCGGCTGCGACGAATCGGGATTGGTGGAACAGGGAACAACATCGAATCCGAGCCAGTGATTCGTCGAATCAATGTCAACCCACGTATCAGTTTCTGCCCTAGGGAAATCCTGGGGTCGGTGTCCAATGATCGACGCGACGAAGCTTGTCGCACCATCGAGAAGCTTGTTACCCCCGAACCTTGGAGATGGCGCCTTTGAACACCCATATTCTTAACTCCGGATCGTCTCGTGCAGGCAACGACGAGGGTAACTTTTCGTTGCGCGACATGCTTCACCTGTTGCGAGACCATATTTGGACACTCCTGGCATTCGTCGCGATAGCGACGACGCTTGCTACTGCGTACGCGTTCTTTTCGGCGCCGACGTACTCTGCCGACGTCGTCGTGCGTGTCGACCCGCCCACCCCGCCCGATCAAAATGCGCTCGGTATATCCCGGCAGGACGGCACGGCGCAGCAGCAACCAGGCACGCAAGCGACCGCGGCGGAAATCTCCCTCATGCAAAGCCGCTCCGTGCTTGATCCGGTGATTCGCCAATTCCAGTTCGATGTCGAGGTCGTGCCGCATGCTTTCCCTATACTTGGACGTTTCGCGGAGCAATTGGCCTATCCCGGCCGTCCCTCGAAGCCGTGGTTCGGACTCAGCTCGTTCGCCTGGGGCGGCGAACGGCTTGTGATTCCGTCGCTCAACGTGCCCGCATTTCTCGAGGAAAAACCTCTCGAACTGATTGCTCTCGACAACGGGCGGTACGAACTTCGCGCGCCCAATGGAGATCTCCTGCTGCGCGGCGAGACTGGGAAGCCTGCGACCAGCCTCGATGGGCTTTCCATCACGGTTAAGGAACTCATCGCCAGACCCGGTACCCAGTTCACGGTCACCCATCGCAATACGCTCGATGCCATCGATGCGCTGCGACGTCAACTCAAGATCGCTGAAGTGACCAAAGACACGGGAATCGTGCAGATCTCCTTCGCCTCGAAAGATCGAGGGCTGACCGCCGATGTCGCTAATGCGGTTGCTCAGCAGTACATTGCATCGGCGGTTTCAAGTCGCCAGCTTAACGACACCAAAACGCTCGAATTCATCCAGGGCGAGTTACCCCGGCTAAAGCGCGATCTCACGAACGCGGAACAGGCGCTGAGCGACTACCAATCGTCGACCGAAACAATGCGCCCGACGACCGAAGCGCAATCCTATCTGCAGGGAAGCATCGAGCTCCAACAGCGCACGTCGGCCTTGCAACTGCAGCGCACGCAAGCGGCGTCGATCTTCACGCCCAACAGCCAGCAGATCAAGACGATCGACGCGCAACTCGCCCAACTTGCCGATGCAAAACGTGCATTCGACTCGCGCTTCGTGAGCATGCCGACTTCCGAACGGCGCAACGCTGAACTCACCCGCGATGCGAAGGTGGCAGAAACGATCTATCTGGGTATGGTTAGCAAAGCCGAGGAGCTTTCCGTGCGCCGTGCAAGCGCGAGCGGTGGCGCACACATTGTCGATGAAGCGATGCAGCCGTATCGGCCGATTAAGCCGAACCGGCCGTTGGTGATTTTCGCGGGTGGTGGGCTCGGCTTTTTCATCGGCGCGTTCTTCATTGTGCTGAGACGCTATGCAACGACCGGCGTCACCGACCCGCTCTTCGTCGAACGCCGGTTGGATGTGCCGGTACTCGGCGAAGTACTGTTCAGCCGGCAACAGGCTCAACTGGAGAACGAAACGTCGGTGCAGCCCTCGCGGGCATCGCTATTCGGGCGTGATGACGGCATGCCCGGCTTGCCCGATCCTCATTCGCTGGCGTTGGATCCCCTCGATGCACAGTCGTCGTCCCCTAATTTCGCCACTGGGTTAGTACGCGAGGCGGCGGCACGGATTCTCGCCTGCCGGCTACCTCATGAGCCGTCAGTCGAAGCGCTTCGCGAGGTACGCACGCAGGTGTGTCGCGATCGTCTGAACAAGAAGAACAACATTGTGATGCTGACGGGTCCGAGCCCGTCCACCGGCAAGAGCTTTGTAGCGGCGAATCTTTCCATACTTCTCACGGAAGTCGGGTTGCGCATCCTGCTCATCGATGCTGACATGCGCCGAGGGAATCTCGCCTCCTTCTTCAAACAATCGAATCGCGGTGGCCTGTCTGAGGTTCTCCAAGGCAAGCTCGCCAGCGCGGACGCCGTTCGGTCCGTCGGCGTTCGCGGCCTCTCCTTTATCTCGTGCGGCGCCTATCCGGCCAACCCGTCAGAGTTGTTGATGATGCACGACTTCAAGCAGGTCGTTGATCAATTGAGCGAGCGGTTCGATCTTGTCCTGGTCGACTCTCCGCCGTTCCTGGTGGTAACCGACGCCGCAATCATGGCACCCCACGCGGGAGCAACAGTTCTGGTGCTGCGCTCCGGCATGCAAAGCGAAGACGAGATCTCCGAGACAGTCAAGAAGCTGAGGCGCGCCGGAGGGCGACTGCTGGGATCGGTCTTCAACGCGATCCCCAAGCGGGCCAGCAACTGGAGAAGCTATGAGCAGGCTGCGCAGTACACGCGCACGGTCAACGAGACAGACGAAGTGTGACACCACACAGGTGTATAGCAAGGGCGCTCGCGCAGCTTGCTCCTTGAAACACCTGGCGAGTTTGCCGGAAAGCGGGGTCTCGTAGCCATATGGTTTCGAGATCTGACTATGTGTCGCAGCGAGAACCATCAATTCTCGATCATGTGGGGTGAACTATTCATGAGCCGATCTACGCCGCAAATTGGGATCGAGGTTAACGAGAACCGCATCCCCTTCAACACACCCGCCATGACGGGTAACGAATTGCAGTACATCGCGGAAGCTCATTTCAACAAAAAGCTTGCTGGCGACGGCTCCTTCACGGGACGTTGCAACAAATGGCTCCAGGAACGAAGCGGTTCCAACAAGGCATTGCTGACTCACTCCTGCACGGCAGCGCTTGAAATGGCCGTGCTATTGCTGGACATCCAGCCCGGCGACGAGATCATCATGCCTTCGTATACGTTCGTCTCGACGGCGAATGCATTCGTCCTACGGGGTGGCGTGCCTGTTTTCGTGGACGTCCGTGAGGACACCATGAACCTTGACGAGCGGTTGATCGAAGCAGCGATCACGCCACGAACCCGCGCGATCGTCCCGGTACATTACGCCGGGGTGGCTTGCGAAATGGACACGATCGTATCGATCGCCCAACGCCATGGGCTCAAAGTCGTGGAAGATGCGGCGCAGGGCGTCATGGCCACCTACAAGGGCCGCGGCCTGGGTTCGATCGGGGACCTCGGCGCATACAGTTTCCACGAAACAAAAAATATCATTTCCGGCGAGGGCGGCGCCCTGCTGGTCAACGATCCTTCCCTCACGAGGCGCGCGGAAATTATCCGCGAGAAAGGCACCGACCGCAGTCGCTTCCTGCGCGGAGAAGTCGACAAATATACCTGGCAGGAAGTCGGCTCCTCGTTCTTGCCGAGCGAGCTGATTGCGGCTTATCTTTGGGCTCAGTTGGAAGGTGCCGAAAAGATTACGCAAGAACGCCTCGCGAGCTGGGAGCGATATCACGCGCTTCTTGAGCCGTTCGAACGCAAAGGCGCGCTTCGCCGCCCTGGCATACCGGCAGAATGCCAGCACAACGGACACATGTACTATGTGCTGGTTGAAGATGAGGACGTGCGCCAGCGCATACTCGACGAATACAGAAGACAGCAAATAGGCTCGGTGTTCCACTATGTACCGCTTCACTCATCTCCCGGTGGGAAACGGTACGGCAAAGTTTGCGGCTCGCTGGACGTTACCATCAACCAATCAAGACGGCTGATCCGACTCCCGCTCTGGGCCGGTTTGACGGAAACGCAACAGATGCGTGTAGTCGACATATTTAACGCACTTCTGAATTAGGACCGGCCGGCTCCAAAACACGAACATGAAGTAACATCCGGGCGCTGAAGAAAGGTCTTCGTCAGCGGTCCGGATGTCATTCATTTACACTTCCTGTATCGGTTCGCGTTCCTCAGGAATTCCATGAAACAGAGCATTTCCTCGCACGCCGATCTGTACTATTTCGTCTGGGTATTTGCCATGCCCGTGACGTCTGTATTGCTTATGCCTTCGATCCAGGGCACGACGCTCGGCTACATCATGTGTTTCTTCTCGTTGCCGCTGGCATTGGCGTGCGCCGGCGCGTCGCGCGCCCGCTATATCAACTTCCTGATCGTTGCGGTGTCGGTGTGGGCAGTCTTCTTCCTGGCGTCGCAGCTCGCCGACACCGCAGCGCCATACGAGCCTGATTTTACAAAAGTTCTGCTCATCGACGACAGTGATGTGTTGACCTTCATCCTTAGAAAAAGCTTGTTCACACAGACGATCTATCTTGCCGCTGTCGTGCTCTATGCATCGTATGTCTATATTTTCTACAAACCATCGTGGCAGCAATGGCTGCTTGCCTCGGCGGCGATTTTCGCTGTGTACGGCATCTATGAAGTGATCTACTTCATCATCACAGGTCAGCCTGGTGACTTCATTTCCAACCGTTCTTTCGGCGCAGAATTTCGAAATGGTGACGGGAACGCGGAGGACGGCTCGCTGAACGGGAGTTCCTTCCAATGGCTCGACATCCACGGTTTCCATATGCAACGGCTGAAAAGCCTGACCGGTGAACCGTCGATGTACGCTTTGTCGATGTTTCCCTTCTGGGTTTATTTCAACGCAACGTCAAAGCGACGCCTACCGGTGTGGATCATCGGCGCGTCACTCATCATGAGTACTTCGTCGACGGCTTTTATCGGCTATGTCGTTTATCTGCTCATTCGCATAAGAAAGATTGGCTTCCATCCGATCAAGGCCATGGCCGGTGCGTTGATGCTTTTTGTGGTGGCGTATCTGGCAAGGGACTACATTGCTGATCTATTTCAACAGATGATCCTCGACAAAATGGACGGGCACAACGTATCTGGCGTGGAGAGATCCGGCTTCTTCCGTGCTTCTATGGACATGTGGGCCGGTGGCTCACTAGCCAACCAGGTGTTTGGGATTGGCTTCGGCTATATACGGTCGACCGATCTCTTTTCGACTCTGCTTGTCAACACCGGGATCGCGGGGCTCCTCCTTGTAAGCATGCTGATTCTGTATCCGGCTTTCAAACTCGATTGGTCGGCAGAGGGGATGGCATTGCGCCAGTGTTGCGTCACGACCTGGGTGATGATGATGATCTCCGTCCCGGAATTCTCATATCTCGCGCCGTGGACTTTCATCGCTATCGCTTATGCCCGGCTTCGTGTCATAAAAATGGCAGCACGCCGGAGTAACGACGCGCTGCCTGCCAGTTCAGTCAATGATCGGCGATTGACAGTGCGAAGCCGGCTCTAAGACCTTTGAACACGCTCGACCTGGCCGCCGGCGAGAACTTCACGCATTTGACCGTCAACGTGACGACGGCATAGGCAATCGCAATCGCACGGTGTGCCGGAGCCAGATGTTTGCGGCTGAAATAGACGCGGTTACGTGCCGTGTAGAACAGGCTGAAAGGACTTTCATTGCCACCGGTGGATACCGCCACTTTGTGACCAACGCACGATGTCGGCACATACAGCAGGCCGATATCCGCGTCCTTCATACGCCAGACGAAGTCGCTGTCGTCGTAATAGACGAAGTATTTTTCATCCATCATTCCGACCGTCTGGAAGATGCTTTTGTGCAGCAACATAAAGCAGGTCGGTGCGTATTCTGTAAACATTTCCTGGTCGAACTGCCCGCAATCTTCCTTCCGATCGCCCACGTGCGGCGTGGTGGCGGTAAGCGGCGAGAACCGTCCCCCCGCGCACCATATCTGGTTAGTGCCGTAGTAGGTGATCTTGGGCACGGCTGCCAACGCGCCCGCCTCCTCGGTGTGCCGTGCCAATCCGGCAATCACGTCGGGATCCGGAAAATCGGTGTCGTTGTTGGCGAGCAGAACATAATCACATCCGTCCGCGAGCGCCATCTCGATGCCCTGATTGTTGCCGCGGGCCACGCCGACGTTGTCGTTATTGAACACGATTTCAGCCTGGAGATCATGGAGAGCCGCGAGCTCGCGCGATATCGCACATCCCGTATCCTTTTCGCTGTTGTCGATCACGTACAACTTGAAATTCGCATCGCGCTGAGCGGCGAGACTGCTGAAAAAATCAGGAAGCACGGAATCGGAGCGATACAGCACGGTGACAATCCCGATCAGCGGCGAACCATATCTCGTTGACATATCCGCTCCTCAAAGTAAGTTGCGGAGGCGGCCGTCACGGCTGCCTCCGACATGGCGTGAGAGTACCTTCCGTCGGCCCGTATCAGGCCGCGCGTTCACAGCCCTTGTACAACCCCTTCTCCCGCATTTCGGCAATGCTTTTCTCGTAGGTATCGGCCATTACCTGCTGCCGATCGACCCATCGGGCAAATCGCGCGATGCCTTCACTAAACGACACCTTGGGTTCGAATCCGAGCAAATCTCTTGCCTTGGTCAAATCGGCATAGACATGGCGGACATCGCCCAAGCGGAATGCCCCCGTTACCGTGACGCTGACATCGCTGGAATACACCTCGCACAGTGTCTTGGCGACATCGATGACGGAGGTGCGCACACCCGAGCCGATGCCGAACACGTTGTCCGCGGCGTTGGCGTTCGTGAGCGCTGCGTAGGTCGCATCCACCACGTCATCAATGTAGACGAAGTCGCGGCTTTCCAGTCCATCCTCGAAGATATTGATTGGATTGCCGTTTTTGATGCGGGTCGAAAAGATCGAGAGAATTCCTGTATAAGGATTGGATAACGATTGCCCCGGCCCATAGACATTCTGATAACGCAACGCCGACGCATCGATGCCGATCGAACGGCAGGTCGTCATCACCATCTGTTCCTGGGTCTGCTTGGTAATGCCATAAAGCGACGTCGGATGGATTTTCGATTCCTCGTCGGTCGGCAAGCATTCCATCGCGTCGCCGCTCACCGGGCAGACATGCTCGAACTGGCCTGCGAGCATGTCTTTTTCCTTTCGAGGACCGGGATAGAGAATTCCCGCGGCCGGCGAACGGTATTTGCCTTCACCGTAAATCGCGCGCGACGAAGCGACAACCACGTTGCGCACCGAATTGCGGTTGTTTTTCACAAGTATGTCGAGAATCAACGCTGTGCCATGTACGTTCACATCGACATAACGGTCAACCTCGTACATGGACTGGCCCGTGCCCGTCTCGGCCGCAAGATGAACGATCGCGTCCTGCCCTTGCATGACGCGTTCGAGGACCGCGCGATCGGTCACCGACCCCTTTACGAAGTGCACGCTTTCCGGCAACGACGCGAAGGTTGCGGACGTAACACTGGGATCATCCCCGTGAATCTGCGGGGAGAGGTTATCGAGCACGGTGGTTTCCACATTGTTAGCGCAGAGCTTGCGTGCAAGACTCGAGCCGATAAAGCCGGCGCCACCCGTAATCAGGACTTTCATCGCTTCTCCCTTTCCCAACATTTCGTTTCGAAGTTGTAGCGCTTCATGGTCTGCGCCGGATTTCCTGCGACCACACAATAGTCGGGGACGTCGCGAGTCACCACCGAATGCGCGCCCACCACAGCGTGACGGCCGATCTTAACGTTGGGCAGAATGACTGCGTTAAATCCGATGAATGCGCCCTGTCCGATCAGCACGTAATTGCCTCGCGTGCGAATGCGATCGCCAATGCGTGTCTCGTCGTTGACGTCCTCATACGGATGCTCGACGTCGACAATGGCAACGTTGCCGGTAATGGTTGCGTCGTCGCCAATCTCGATCGAGCCACCGCAAACGATGTGCACGTTCTGTTCGATGTTGACCCGGCTTCCGATCGTGAGCCGCGGCGGCGCAGCCGCGTCCATCACGACTAGTTCGATCCGCGCGCCTGGCCGAATCAGCACGCGCTCGCCGAGCGACGCGTGATGGACGTTGACGAGCAGCATGGGACGAAAGATCGTCGTTTTCGCGCCGACCGACTCGAACACGTGTGCGTACCAGAGGCGCGTCTTGAGTCGGTACCAGGCTAAAAACGCCCGATTGCATAGATCGAGCAACCTGACTTTCTTAGTGGCAGACCGCTCATTTCCCTGCACAGTCGTACTCATGCGTTGACCCGTTGTCGCCCGGCCATCTGCTTGAGCTTCGCGTAGACAGTGCGTAAGGTACGAGGCCAGCGGCGCATGGTGTACAAAACCATCTGTTTCGAACCGATTCGCGCCGCACGCCAGCTCGACTCAATGCAGTCCTCGAAGTTATCCGCGTGCCCATGCTCCAGATAGAAGATGGCCGAGGTCAGATAGAACTTTGCGCGCCCGTGGTTGACAGCGTCGCTCGCCATGCCGAGATCAGCCGCGATCTGGCAGGTCTGGATCACGTCATTCAGGCATTCCCTATGGCGCGCGGGATTGTTGATACGCACGGAAGTCAAACCCGTCCGGTTGACACGGTAAAGACCCAACTCTTCGTCCAGGTAGCAACCTGACGAACCCATTAGGACCTGTGTCAAATGGGCCACATCGGGCACGGACTTTAGACCCATGTCGACGGGGTGTCGGCGGCGCAAGTGCGCCCGATACATTTCCGAGCTGTGAAAAAAGAATGGACCGCTCTTAATGAGGTATTCCGCGTCAAACGTTGCCGGCTTCTTTTCCGGCAGCGGAAACGCCACGGGCTCCAACGTGTCTTGATCGACTGTGCGCATCTTGTGTACAACGAGACCGCATTCCGGGTGAGCCCTTAAGAAATCGAGCTGACGCTGCAGTTTGCCAGGAGACATGACGTCGTCGCCGTCAATGTTGGCGATGTATTCACCTCTCGCGAGAGCAACCGTATCCGCGAAGTTACCTGAAAAGCCAACGTTCTTTTCATGCGCGATTACCTTGATCACATCCGGATAGCGCAGTCGAAACGATTCGATGACTTCGAGCGAATCGTCGGGTGAGTTATCGTCACCCACGATCACCTCGAACGGGACATCGATCTTCTGGTCAAGCACGCTTTGCAGGCACGGACCGACGTATTCGCCTTGCCGATAACAAAGCACGATGACCGACAACACAGGTGCGGTTTGCTCGTGGACCGGATGCTGAAGAGTTGTATCCATGCTGTTTTCTCAATTGAGGACCAGTCGTCCCGCAAGGTGGCGAGCCTTGCGTTGAACAATTGGCGAAGCCGCGACAGTCAGTGCGAGCATGGCAAGCCAGGCGCCCGACAGAACAAAGAACAGACCCATGCGCGAGCATGTCGTCAAATCCGCGCGACTCACCAAGAGTCCGACGGGTATGATCGCGGCAACACGCACCGCCACTCCGCAATACCAACTAGCGTTGATTCCAGCGATAAACTTTCGATGTACGATCGCAACCCAGCCTAGCAGGAGCAGAAGATTCATTCCGAGCCACGCGTAGGCCGCGCCGACCGCACCGAAGTGAGTTCCGCCATACAGGACCGCTGGCGCAAAGAGAATGAGAAAGCCGATATTGCCTTTCAGATGCAGTGACAAATCTCCCTTTGCGTATTGCACGAAGAACGCAAGCGAGGCGAGAGCCGAACACGCATTTCCGACCGCGTAGCATTGCATCGTTCGCAATGCGTCTGGCGTCACCGGCGCGCTCGCGGACCACAACCGAAGCACGGCTTCCGGCGCAAATGCGAATACCGCGGCGACTGGGATCACCGCCAATGACGTCACCTCCGTGGCCAGCGCGTACATCTCACGAATTCGCTCGCCGCCACCGAAGCTCTCGGTAGTCAATCGGGGAATGAAGGCTTGCTGAATCGGGTTGGCCAGCAACATGATGCCGCTCGCGAGCAGCGTTGCCATGCTGAACACAGCAAAATCGGCCAACGGCAGGACCTTCGAAAGTACGACCTTGTCGATTTGCGCGGTGCAGGCCCAGATCAGAGCCGACAAGGCAATCGAGAGCGACAGCTTTGCGCGCGACGACAGAACCGCCCACGAAAAACGCATGGACACGAACGGTATATCGATCGTGCGGCCCAGCAGCATCCGCATCGCAATCGCCTCGCCGACAATCGCCAGAAGTTGCCAGACAAAGAAGAATTCGACGCGAGGCCAGACCATGATGATCGGCACGACAAGCACATTACGTATTATGGCGAAGGTAATACCAATGACATTGAGTGCGACCTGGCTATCGATGCCGATCACCCCGCCGCGATACAGCGCGCACAGCCAACGCGCGATGGCCGTCAACATCATCAGCACGAACGCAGTGCGGATCTCACTCGGCGGCAAGGTGGACGCGTTCAACCACCGCTCGGCGAAATAAGGTGCCGCGAAGATCGACAGGACGAACAGGATGGTGCTAGTGCCGAGAATCAGCTTTTCCAGTGATTCCAGCAGCAGTGCCACTTCAGCTTTCGAACCGGTTCCGGCACGCAGGCTGCCTAGCTCGCGACACAACGTGGGAGAGAGTCCGAAGTCGAGAACGAGTACCCATGCGAGAAGCACGGCGTTAATGGCAATCAGCCCATACGCCTCCACTCCAAGATGACGAACGTAGATCGGCACCATGACGATACCGAGCGATACGGTCACCATCTGGCCAACGAAATTTGCGAGCAGGCTTCGTCTCAACATCGCGGTCTGCCAGTAAATTGGGTGAGAACTTCAGGTTCCCTTAAGGGCGCCGCGAACATCGAATTGAATTCCGCACTGGCATCAATTCGTCGCGAACTTGTCTTAGGGCGAGCGCGTGATTTGTCAAGCGATCGAAAGATTCCACCATCATTCCGACCGGCCGTTGGCGAAATGACGATTCAGATTGACCGCATACGTATCGGCGATTCGTAAGTGCCTGTGAAACTCAACGTATTGTTAAGCCACTTGATGCAGTCTGCGGCTATATCGCGAATGTCGGAGAAACCCTCATGATTCGTGCGCAGACCGCGCGGGCGAATGCTTGACGGCGACTTGCAAGCGACAAACTCCGCCGCAGTCCATGCGTTGAAGCGTACCTGTTCAGTTTCAAATTAAATGTGCGGCGGCGCACGTTCAACGCCCTGCATATGGGTTACCGCAAGGAGATATTGAGCCGCTTCACTTCGCTTTAATACGGGTTAGCGAGTTGGCCATGCCACCCGATCCTTCGGAAGGTTGAGCAGATACTGACCGTAGGCATTCTTAGCGAGCGGCTTTGCGAGTTGAAGCAATTGTTCCTCGTCGATCCAATGTCGGCGGAATGCAATTTCCTCCGGGCAAGCCACCACCAGACCCTGACGCTTCTGCAACGTCTCAATGAAAGTGGCCGCCTGGATCAGCGAGTCATGCGTGCCGGTATCGAGCCACGCGTAACCACGGCCCATGATTTCCACTTCGAGCGCGGCGTTGGCGAGATAACGCGAGTTGA